>NZ_NSFW01000003.1:0-463016 GCF_002294905.1 Mesorhizobium sp. WSM4308
TCTTGAATTTCGCAGAGGGCAGTCTTAGAAGCAAACTTCTTCGTCGCCAGCGGCGCACCGCCCTCGTTCGTGAGGCGTATATAGTCGCCACCAATCCAAACTGTCAACACACTTCACCAAAGTTTTTGAACTTTTTGCGACAGAAATTTCGGGCCCGCTTTGTCGATAGCCGGCTGCCCCAGGGGAACAGCGGACAAGACGGGCGCCGGCCACGAAGGAGCCCTATTGCCGCCGCATTGCCGTTCGACACCAAGGCCAACAAAAGAGGCCATGGCACAGCCGTGCAATGCCCTCCTTTAAGAGCAACGCAAGCCAGCGCGCGATGAGCCTTATAGAGAAGGCACGCCGCCCTCTTTGCAGAGCGCTCTATAGAAGAAGTGCCTGGGGGGAATTCGACCGGGGCCTGAGGCTTCGTTGACTTAACCTGCCGTGACAGGCAAATGTCATGGCCACAACAAAAGCGACAAGCCGTTCCGCCCGGGGAAGAAGCAGCCTTTCTGGATGCCAGATACGGAAGATGTCATAGCCGAACTCGGCAATGAGCCGCCGCTTATCGCGGATGGCCGCAGTGGCCCGCCCGATCGGCGCGAGGTTTCTGCGCGCTGGCTGTCGGGAACATTCCTGACGGGCGTGACCTCAAGCGTGCTGATGGGCGTGGCGCTGTTCGCCGCCCTTGACGGGCGCCAGCAACTGGCGACGCCACCCGAAATCGCGGAACTGATCGGCCTTTCCAGCAATGGCGATTCCGGCGAGGTGGCCAAGACAACGAGGCTTGTGGCACCGCGTCAGATCGCCAAGGCCAAGGACCGCCGCCGCATGGAAGTGTCGATGGTCACCAAGGTCGGCGACCGCGACGTCATCCACACAATGCCTTTCGTGCAGATCAAGATGGCGCTCGCCGCAGGCCACACCACCAGCCGGCCCTACCCGCCTTTCGACCCGATGCAGGTGTTCGGCGACGACGGTGACGACGCTCCGGCGCAACCGGCGGCGGCCTCCGCCGCCTCCGGCCAGATCTATGGCGCCAAGGTCGAAAGCGAGATGAGCCTGAAGACCGTCGACTTCCCGATCGAGACGGCGGCCTTCGACGAGAAGAGCGATCTGTCCGCCGACGAGGTGGAAAAGGTGGTGCGCGACGCCGGCACCGACCTTAGCGACGGCGCCGTGCAGGTCGCTTCACTCCACTATGTCGATCCGCAGCGATTCGGCGAAGCCTTCGCCGAGAGCATGGCCGGCTCCTATGACGTCAAGATCGTGCCGGAAAACGTCTCGGTGTCGCCGCGTGCTGCCACTGACGACCAGGCGCCGGCTTTCGCCGAGGAAATCATTCCCTTCACCAAGGACACCGACCTCACCGAGGCCTTTGCCGATTCGGGTTATACGGGCGACGACGCCACCGGCATGGCCGAAGCGATCGCCAAGCTGTTGAACGCGCCGACGCTGAAAGCCGGAACCGTGCTGCGCGTCGGTCTCGAAGTCCATGGCGACGCCGCCAAGGTCGTGCGCACCAGCGTCTACGACAGGACCACCCATATCGTTACCATCGCGCTCGATGACCGCGGCCAGTATGTGCCGGCGCAGGAGCCGGATCCCAATCCCGAATTGTTGACGGCATTTGACGATTCGTCGGCGCCGGTGGTGGTGCGCGGCAACCTGCCCACTGTCTATGACGGTATCTACCGCACCGCCTATTCCTACGGCATGTCAAAGAAAATGACCCAGCGGCTGATCAAGCTGCTGGCATCTGGCGTCGACTTCCAGTCACGACTCAATCCGTCCGATCGCCTCGAAGTGCTGTTCTCGCAGCCGGACGGGGACGACCAGACCTCAGACGATTCGGAGCTCCTCTATGTCTCGGCGAACTTCGGCGGTACGACGCGCAACTTCTATCGCTTCCAGATGCAAGACGGCAGCACCGACTATTTCGACGAGGATGGATCGAGCGCCGAGCAGTTCCTGCTGCGCAACCCGCTGCCCAACGGAAGATTCACCTCCGGCTTTGGCGCGCGCAAGCATCCTATCCTGGGGTATGTCCGTATGCACACGGGCACCGACTGGGCCGCCCCGATCGGATCCCCGATCATCGCCGCCGGCAATGGCGTCGTCGAGAAGGCCGGTTGGGCTGGCGGCTATGGCAAGCAGATCATCCTGCGCCATGCCAATGGCTACGAAACCTCCTACAACCACCAGAGCGCCTTTGCAAAAGGCATCGAGCCGGGCGTTCGGGTTCGCCAGGGCCAAGTCATTGGCTATCTCGGCCAGACTGGTCTTTCCACCGGTCCGCATCTCCACTACGAGTTGATCGTCAACGGCACCAAAGTCGACTCGATGCGTGTTCGGCTGCCGGTCGGCAAGGTGCTGAAGGGCGACGACCTCGTCGCCTTCAAGCGCGAGCGCGAGCGCATCGACGACCTGCTGAAGCAGGAAGAAGGCAATTCGCTCAAGGTCGCGAGCGCCAAGATCGACGGCTAGAGCGATTCACCGTTTCCCGAGGGAAAGCGCTACGCGCTTTGCCCGGAAAAACCGCTCACACTGGAATGCTCTGAACCCTGGCCAGCCCGGCATCGGCGAATCAGTTTCGCGACGAATCAGCTGACGATTCATCGGTGTGGCGCGGCCAGGGCAGCGTCTGACCCGAAACGGTAATCCATGCGATGATCGCGGCAAGCAGGCAGAGCACGGCGGTCGTCAAGGATATGGCTGAAAAGGCCATGTCGCTGGCAGCAAGCCGTGTTGCTTCGAGTTCGGGCGGCAGGCCTGTCGATACCGGTTCGCCAAACCCCGGAATGCCTGGCCTGACCCTGGTGTCGAGCATCGTTGAATAGACCCCGGTGGCAAGCGAGCCCATTGCCGCCACCGCGATCAGGCCGCCAACGCGCGAGACGGCATTGTTGATGCCGGAGGCAGCCCCCGTATCCTTGTCTTCCACCGCCGTCATGATCGCGGTGGACAGTGGCGAGACGACCAGCGCCATGCCGAGGCCCATCAGCGCCATCAGCGGAAATATTCCGGTCCAGAAATGGTGGATGCCGGCACGGGCGAGCAAGGCAAGTCCGGCGAAGGCGAAAGCCACGATCAGGCTGCCGCAGGCGATCGGAAAACGCGGTCCGATCCGGTCCGACAACTGCCCGACCGGTCCCGACAGAAGCGCGATCGATGCCGACAGCGGCAGGAAGATGAAGCCGACCTCCGCCGTGCTCAGTCCCCAGCCGGCGATCAGCAGCATCGGCAGATAGAAAAGATTGGCCGACAGCGCGAAATAGAGGAAGAAGGTCGCCACATTGGCACCGGCAAAAGCGCCGATGCGAAACAGGCTGAGGTCGATCATCGGCTCGCGTCGCCGGTGTTCGAACAGGATGAAGACCACAAGCAGTACCGCGCCGGCGGCAATGCTCGGCCCCGCCATATTGCCCTCGCCGCTCGAACTCATCGAGGTCAGCCCATAGGCGAGTGCGCCGAACGCCAATGTCGCGAGCGCACCCCCGCCGAGATCGAGGCTGCGTTTTTCCGTCGCCGCATCGGCCGGGATCTTGACGAGCAGCAAGTAGATCGAGATCAGCCCGAGCGGCAGGTTGACGGCGAAGATCGCCCGCCAGATGCCGGCGCCGAAAGCCGACAGCACCAGGCCGCCGAGCACCGGCCCGAGGGCCGTGGTCAGCGCCGAGGCGGCGGCCCAGATGCCGATTGCACGGCCGCGCTCCTTTTTTGGATAGGCCTTGGCGATGATGGCGAGGCTGCCCGGCACCATGATCGCCGCACCAATACCCTGGACAGCGCGAAACCCGATCAGCACGACAGCATTCGGCGCCAGCGCGCAGGCGAGCGAGGCAACGATGAACAGCGCGATGCCGGCCACGAAGGCACGGCGCAGCCCGAACCGGTCGCCGGCGGCGCCGCCGGCAAGGATCAGCGCCGAAAGCGTCAATGCATAGGCATTGGAGATCCACTGCGCCTCGGCAAGGCTGGCGCCGAGGTTGACACGGATCGCCGGCATGGCGATGGCCAGGATCGAGCCGTCGATGAAGCCGAGCGCCGAGGCCAGGATCGCCGCGATCAAGACGAATCGCCGCTGCGATTGCGGACAAAAGGTTCCGTTCGTGATCGGGCTGGTCAGCGGGACGGCGGCGGCTTCATTGGGCGAATGCATGCCACCTCACTTAGACCCCAAGCGCGCCGGCAACAACCGGCCAGCAGCTTGCAGTCCTTGAAACCAGCCAATTGGCCAGGATGCGTCCCGTGCTGATGCAAACGCCGGCAGTCATGCTAAGTTTTCCGGAAGAACGGCAGCCGGGGGGCAATCAATGAAACGTCCACTTGAAGCGTCGGCGGAAGGACGCGGCCGCATTGTCGGCATCACCGACGGCGTCTTTGCCATCGCGCTCACGCTCATCGTGCTCGAGATCAGGGTGCCGGCGCATGAGAGCGTGCATTCCGAGCACGATCTGCTCGTCGCCATCGCCTCATTGGCACCGCGCTTCCTGACTTATGCCTTGAGCTTCCTGACGCTGACCATCTTCTGGTTCGGCCAGCAGGCTCAGCATGGGCTGATCGCCAAATCCGACAGGCGTCTTGCCACGCTGAATCTCTGCTTTCTCGCCTTCATCGCGCTCTTGCCGTTCTCGACCGACCTTCTGGCGGACTTCCTCGAATTCAGGACGGCGGTGCTGGTCTACTGGCTCAACCTACTGATGCTCGGCGTCACGCTGTTCGCCAGCTGGCGCTATGCGGAAAAGAACGGCTTTGTCGCAGAAGATGTCGATGCCGAAACGAAGCGCACGGTCTATCTGCGCATCGTCAAGGCACAGATCCTGTGGGCGGTCGGCGCGCTGCTCTGCCTGGTCACGCCGTTGCTCAGCGTCGGCTTCATCCTGGTGGTGCAGCTGATCTATGCCGCCGCGCCGCGCGGCTCATTGCTGCGCAAAGTCATCGGCTGAAGGTCCGCCGACAAACTCCACGGTGACGCCTGGCGACACCAGCTTGGCGAGTTCGCGCGCATCCCAGTTGGTCAGGCGCACGCAGCCATGGCTTTCGGTCTTGCCGATCTTCGACGGCTCGGGCGTTCCGTGGATGCCGTAGGTCGGCTTGTCCAGGGCGATCCACACCGAGCCGACGGGGCCGTTGGGGCCTGGCGGAATGGTCAGGATCTTGTCGTTCTGGCCCTGCTTGAAGTTGATGTTCGGATTGTAGGTGTAGTTCGGGTCGAGCGCGATGCGCGACACCGCGTGGATGCCGGTGGGCGACGGCGTGTCGGACGAACCGATGGTCGCGGGATAGGCAGCGACCAGCTTGCCGCCCGCATCGTAGGCGTACGCTTCCTTCCTGGTCTTGTCGGCGACGATGCGCGCGACCGGCGTCGAGACCAGCTTGCCGAAATTGGCGACCTTGATGATCGTGCCGGGACGGTTGAAGTCGAGGCCCTTGTTGATCGACTTCAAATAGTTCTCGTCCATGTGGAAGCGCTCGGCCAGCGCCTCGGTGACGGAGGTGTAGCCCATGCGGTCGAGCTGCGCCTTCTGGCTGTAATCTTCCGGGATCGAGGCGACATAGGGGCCAGCCGCATCTTCCGCTGTGATGGTGTAGCTGGCGAAAGCATCGCCGCCCGATTGCGCGAGCGCTGCCTGGATGCCGACTGTGTCCGTCGATTTCAGATTGCTGCCGGTGATCTGGTTATAGGCGGCCAGGGCCTTATCGACATTCGAGCCGAAACGCCCATCGATCACGCCCGGCGAAGCGCCGCCGCGGTCGAGCAGCACCTGCAGCGCCGCCACGTCCTGGCGCACGCCGAGCGACAGCGACGGATCGACGGCGGCCTTGCCGCCAGTATCCGGCGGCAGGGAAGCCTGCGTATCCGGATTGACCTGCTCTACGTCCGGCTGCGCAGGGTCTATCGCGGCCTCGTCTAGCGGCTGGCGCTTGATGACGCCCGGCTTTGCCGTTGGCGCATCGGGATAGCTGTTGTCGTAATTGCCGTCGTCCTGCGGCGCCGGCGGATAGGCTTCGACCGAATTGTCGCCATAGGGGTCGTATTCGTCCGCCGGCGGCGGGATGACCCGGCCTTCCTCTTCCAACTGCTTGCGGCGGAAGCGCGCCATGTCTTGTGGATCGTCGAGATAGTAGCGGTCATCATCGGTGGGAGCCCGGCCCAATTCGCGCAACCTTGTCTCGCGGCGCAGTGCACGCCGGTCAAGCCGCGTCTGCGGCGGCTGGATGGCGATGACCTTGCCGGTGTCGGCATCGACGATGACGCGGTTGCCGCGGGCGTCGTAATAGATGTCCAGATTTCCGTCCTGGGCCACAAGAATGCCGCCATCATCGGTGGCGCGGGCAACCTTTGGTGCACTGTCCTGCGCCGGCGCGGCAAGCGCACCGAAAGACACAAGCCCGGTGGCAAGCGCCGAAAGGGCAAAGATCGTGCGGAACATCGTGGCCAACTCTCCGGTCCCTAATTGCCGCCGCCCGGCATTGTACACTGGGCGAACCCCTTCGCCAGCAAACCAGTTACCCCACCCTATGGTTCCAATATGAACCGGGCATGAAGATGGCGGTTTTTCGGCGCACCGACGAATACTCGCTAGGTTGCGAGCCCCAATTCCTTGCGCGCCTGCTTGGTCAGCTTCAGGGCGACAAGGCGATGGCTCTCGCGCAAATAATCCTCCAGCGCAGCATCATCCATGCTCTGGCTTGTCCGACGCTGGATCCACTTCATGCCGCGCGAGGCAAGGTAGGGCGCGGGCCGCAAACCCGGCTGCTCCCTCAGCACGTCATAGGCGATGTCGGAACATTTGAAGGTGACGAAGAGCTGTTGGCCCTGATCCCAACCGCCGATCGCAAACACCTTGGTGCCGACCTTCCAGACATGGGCGCCACCCCACTGGACGACGTGGTTTACCGCGGGCAGTGAGGCGCAGAAGCCATTGTAATCGTCCAGCGTCATCCGCCCTCCACCCTCAACATGAAACACCGCGCGTCCAGGATGGACGCGCGGCGTTGAAATCAGGCCGCCGCTTCGGTCGCGACGACCGTCGGCTTCGAGCGGAAGTTCAACCGGTCGGAACCGGAGGTGACCTTGACGGTCGAACCGTCGAGAATCTCGCCGAGCAGGATCTTCTCCGCCAGCGGATCCTGCAGTTCCTTCTGCATCACCCGCTTCAGCGGCCGCGCGCCATAGGCCGGGTCGTAGCCCTTGGCCGCCAGCCACTCAATCGCCTCGTGATCCAGCGACAGCGTGATCTTGCGATCGACGAGCAGGCTTTCCAGCCGCTTGAGCTGGATTTCGACGATGCGGTCCATGTCCTTGCGGCGCAGCCGGTGGAACAGGATCACCTCGTCGACGCGGTTGAGGAATTCCGGCCGGAACGATGCCCTGACCACGCCCATCACCTCGTCGCGCACGGCATCGACATCCTGGTCCTCGCCGAGATTGACCAGATATTCGGCGCCAAGGTTCGACGTCATGATGATCAGCGTGTTGCGGAAATCGACCGTGCGGCCCTGCCCATCGGTGAGCCGGCCGTCATCGAGCACCTGCAAGAGCACGTTGAAGACATCGGGATGCGCCTTCTCGATCTCGTCGAACAGCACGACCTGATAGGGCCGGCGCCGCACCGCTTCGGTCAGCGCGCCGCCTTCCTCATAGCCGACATAGCCGGGAGGCGCGCCGATCAGCCGGGCGACCGAGTGCTTTTCCATGAACTCCGACATGTCGATGCGCACCATGGCGCTGTCGTCGTCGAACAGGAAGCTTGCCAGCGCCTTGGTCAGTTCGGTCTTGCCGACGCCCGTCGGCCCGAGGAAGATGAACGAGCCGATCGGCCGGTTCGGATCCTGCAGCCCGGCACGGGCACGCCGCACCGCCTTGGAAACGGCTTGCACCGCCTCGCCCTGGCCGACGACCCGCTTGCCGATCTCGTCTTCCATGCGCAGCAGCTTGTCACGCTCGCCTTGCAGCATCTTGTCGACTGGAATGCCGGTCCAGCGCGAGACGATATGGGCGACGTGGTCCGGGGTGACCACTTCCTCGACCATGCCGGCCTTGCCGTCCTGGGCTTCGGCTTCCTTCAGCTTCTTCTCGAGTTCCGGGATCTTGCCATAGGCAAGCTCGCCGGCGCGCTGGAACTCGCCCTTGCGCTGGGCAATGGCAAGCTCGTTGCGTGCCTCGTCGAGCTGCTTCTTCAAGTCGGCCGCAAGCCCGAGTTTCTGTTTCTCGGCCTGCCACTTGGTTGTGATCTCGGTCGATTCCTCCTCAAGGCCGACAAGTTCCTTCTCCAGGCGGGCGAGCCGGTCCTTCGAGGCATCGTCCGTCTCGACCTTCAGCGCCTCGCGCTCGATCTTGAGCTGCATGATGCGGCGGTCGATCTCGTCCAGCGCCTCGGGCTTGGAATCGACCTGCATCCTCAGCCGCGAAGCGGCCTCGTCGACCAGGTCGATCGCCTTGTCCGGCAGGAAGCGGTCGGCGATATAGCGGTTGGACAGCGTCGCCGCCGCCACCAGCGCCGAGTCCGAGATACGCACCTTGTGGTGCTGCTCGTATTTTTCCTTCAGGCCGCGCAGGATCGAGACGGTGTCCTCCACCGTCGGCTCATCGACAAAGACCGGCTGGAAACGGCGGGCAAGTGCCGGATCCTTCTCGACATGTTTTCTGTATTCATCGAGCGTGGTCGCGCCGACGCAGTGCAGTTCACCGCGCGCCAGCGCAGGCTTCAGCAGGTTCGACGCATCCATCGCGCCGTCCGCCTTGCCGGCGCCGACCAGCGTGTGCATCTCGTCGATGAACAGGATGATGTTGCCATTGGCCGACGTGACTTCGGAGAGCACGGCCTTCAGCCGCTCCTCGAACTCGCCGCGATATTTGGCACCGGCGATGAGTGCGCCCATGTCGAGCGCCATCAGCTGCTTGTCCTTCAGCGATTCCGGCACGTCGCCATTGACGATGCGCAGCGCCAGGCCTTCGGCGATCGCTGTCTTGCCGACGCCCGGCTCGCCAATCAGCACCGGATTGTTCTTGGTGCGGCGCGACAGCACCTGGATGGTGCGGCGAATCTCGTCGTCACGACCAATGACCGGGTCGAGCTTGCCGGCGCGCGCGTCGGCGGTCAGGTCGCGCGCGTACTTCTTCAGCGCGTCATAGCCTTGCTCGGCACTCGCCGAATCGGCGGTGCGGCCCTTGCGGACATCATTGATGACCTGGTTCAGCGCCTGCGCGGTGACGCCGGCCTTTGCCAGTATGTCGGCGGTCTTGGCCGACTTTTCCATGGTGAGCGCCTGCAGCAGCCGTTCGACCGTGACGAAGCTGTCGCCGGCCTTCTTGGCCAGTTCTTCGGCCGTCGAGAACACCTTGGCCAGCGGCTGCGCCAGATAGAGCTGGCCATTGCCGCCCTCCACCTTCGGCATTGCCTCGAGCGCCGTTTCGACGCCGAGCTTGACGTCGCGGACATTGCCGCCGGCGCGTTCGATCAGCGACGCGGCCAAGCCCTCGTCATCGTCGACGAGCACCTTCAGAATGTGTTCGGGGGTGAATTGCTGGTGATTGCGGGAGAGCGCCATGGTCTGCGCGGACTGGATGAAGCCGCGCACGCGCTCGGAGTACTTCTCAAGGTTCATATCTGTCTCCTTCCATCACCGGCCCGCTTTGCGGCACCGGATCAGATTGCGGTGACGGACCCGCCCATTCGAGCCGGATCCTGTTCAGCCGAGATATGGTGCATAGGCCATGCCGTCTCAAGGCGCCTTGATGTCGGTCAATGCATAATATTCCACGTCAGCCGAAACGAAAACGGCGGAGATTTCTCCCCGCCGTTCAACGTCTTGAAATGCCGTTCGATCAGTTGTCGATGTCGACGATCGCCGGCTCGGCATTGCCGCTATCGGCCGGGGCCGCGGCCACCTCGCCGGCATCCGCATTGTCGCTGCCGCCATCGACCTGGTCGGCACTGGCGCGCGGACGGCGCGGACGGCGCGGGCGACGGGCAGCGCCGCTCTCGGCGGCCGCCTCGTTGAGCTCGGCTTGGGCGGCAAGAGCCGCCGGCGAAAAACTCTCGAACAGCGGCGCCGGCTCGGCGACGGCAACGGTCTCGGCCGGTGAACCAGGCTCTAGCTGCACCTCCGCCTGTGCCGGGGCTTCGTTGCGCTGCTGGCCGCCTTGCTCGGTCGGTGACGGGTAATCACGCTGGCCATAGCCGCCATTTGGGCGGCGATCGCGGTGACGCCCGCCATTGTTGTCGCGGCCACCATTGTTGCGCCCGTTGTTGTCGCGCCCGCCATTGTCGCGCCCACCATTGTCGCGATTGTCGCGGCCGTCACGGTTCAGTGCGACCTCGGCCGGCATGCCCTCGATCACCGGCTGCGGACCGGCGCCATGGTTGATGACAGGAATTTGCGGATCGGAGACGGTGTTGCCGCCATTGCCGGCGCCATTGTTGCCGGCATTGTCGAAATCGTCGCGATCTTCATCGCCGTCATCGTCGAAATCGTCACGGTTCTGCTGGACGTTCTGGATCGGCATCTGCGCCTGCGCGGCGGCAATGATGCGATTGTAGTGTTCGGCGTGCTGGAGATAGTTCTCCGCCATGACCCGGTCGCCGGAGCTTTGCGCGTCACGGGCCAGGGTAGCGTATTTCTCGGCGATCTGCTGAGCCGATCCACGGATCTTCACATCCGGGCCGTTGCTCTCGTAGTTGCGCGTCAGGGGATTCGGGCCCTTGCGGTTGTTGTTGTTGTTATTGTTGTTGCCACCGCCGCCGCCATTGTTGTTGCGACCGCGCATGCGCCTGTTCTGCTGTTGTGGCCTCATTCGACTCTCTTCATCTTGAAATTTTCGAAAACTCGTTACGAACGGAGGCGCTCATGCAGCCAGCCGTTTCGTTTCTTCACCGGCGTTCGCCCGCATCAATTGCGTTGGCGCCACGTGCCATCCTGTTCCGGTTACATCACTTGCCGGACGATTCCCGCACGAAGCTTGGGCGTCGTTTGCGCAAGAAGGCAGCTATTTCCAAGGAGGACCGAATCGCTAAGAGCACTGCCTGCTTCGTCTCATCCGGTTGAGGCGACCCTAGCCGCATTCCCTGGTATTGCCAAGCGGTTTTTTCGCACTGCGTCAAGGCTTATCCCCATTGAAAGACAAGAACCCTGTCGTTTCCGCCGAGATCACGCAAAGCAGCAGCCGATGCATAACCAGCCGCCTTGAATATATCCGTAACCTCATTGCGTTGCGTATGGCCGATCTCGACCGCAATCCTGCTTTCGGCTTCTAGAAACCGTGCCGCCTCGGCGGCAATGATCCTGTAGGGGTTCAGCCCATCCACGCCGCCATCCAAGGCTTGGCGTGGGTCGAAATCGCGGACCTCGTCCTGCAGATTTCCAATGTCTCCTGACGGTATATAGGGAGGGTTTGCGGCAATTACATGGTATCGGCCGGAAACTTTTTCGAACCAGTCCGACTGCACCGTCGCGAACCTGGCCTCGAGTCCGAGTTCCCCGGCATTGCGCGCCGCCGTCGCCAGCGCACCGGCGGAAATGTCGACACCGGTGGCGGTGGCGGCCGGCACGGCACTCAGCAGCGCCAGCGCGATCGCTCCCGTCCCGGTGCCGAGATCAAGGATGCGGCAGGCCCCCTCCCGCGCGGCTATTGCCTTGACGAAAGGCAGCACCGCCTCGACCAGCGTTTCGGTATCCGGCCTCGGCTCGAGCGTTTCCGGCGACAGCAACAGGCGCAAACCGTAGAATTCGCGGTAGCCGAGGATGCGGTGCACCGGTTCGCCACCCGCCCGGCGTCTCAGGGCGGCATCGATCGCGGCGATGGTGTTGCTGTCGATCATGCGTTCAGGATCGGCAATGGCCTGCGTGCGCGTCGTGCCGGAAAAATGTTCGACGATCAGCCGCGCATCGAGCGCCGGATCGCCGACCCCGGCCGCCATAAGCCTGGCCCGCGCTGCCCGCAGCAGCGGCCCCAGCGCCTCGGGCAGAGGGTCAGCCATCAAGGCCGATATCGGCCAGCAGCTTCGACTGGTGATCGGCGATCAGCGCGTCGATGATCTCGTCGAGCTCGCCCATCATCACCCGGTCGAGCTTGTAGAGCGTCAGGTTGATGCGATGGTCGGTGACGCGGCCTTGCGGGAAATTGTAGGTGCGGATGCGCTCCGAACGGTCGCCGGAGCCGACCTGCGATTTGCGCGATTCAGAGCGTTCCTCATCTGCCTTGCCGCGCTCCAGGTCATAGAGCCGGGCGCGCAGGATCTGCATGGCCTTCGCCCGGTTCTGGTGCTGCGACTTCTCCGCCTGCACCACCATGATGCCGGTCGGCAAATGGGTAATGCGCACCGCCGAATCGGTGGTGTTGACGTGCTGCCCGCCGGAGCCCGAGGCACGCATCGTGTCGATGCGGATGTCTTCGGCGCGGATTTCGATGTCGACCTCTTCCGCTTCCGGCAGAACGGCCACGGTCGCCGCCGAGGTGTGAATGCGCCCACTGGCCTCGGTCGCCGGCACACGTTGCACGCGATGAACGCCGGATTCGAATTTCAGATGGGCAAACACGCCCTTGCCCGAGACGGTGGCGATGATTTCCTTGAACCCGCCGGCATCGCCGTCGCTGGCCGACACGGTTTCGAACCGCCAGCCGCGTTCGGCGGCATAGCGCTCATACATGCGAAACAGGTCGCCGGCGAAGAGCGCCGCCTCGTCACCGCCGGTGCCGGCACGGATTTCGAGGATGGCGTTCTTGTCGTCGGCGGCATCCTTGGGCAGGAGCAGGATCTGGATATCCTTCTGCAGCGTTTCGATACGCTCCTCCACGCCGGGCAGATCCGCCTCGGCGAGCGCCCGCATCTCGGCGTCGGTGCCCTTGTCGGCAAGCATTGCCTCGAGGTCGGCCTGCTCATGCTCGGCCGAGCGCAATTCCCTGACCTTGGCCACCATGTCCTGCAACTCGGCATATTCCGATGCCATCTTCACATAGGCATCCGGCGCCGGGCCGGCCGACATCTGCGCTTCGAGCATCTCGAAACGCTTGACGACTTGATCCATACGATCGCGGGGCAAATTGACCATGAGGGAGACGCTACAACGGAATCGAGCGGTCGTCGGCGAAGGCCTGCAGCAGCGCCCGCATCGGCAACCCCTGTGCCGGCGCCATCAGATTGTCGTCGAAGAACGCCGTCAACTCATCCAGCGGCAGTTCCGTCAGCATCGCCTTGACCGGTCCGATCGAGGCCGGCGACATCGAGATCGAGCGGAAGCCAAGACCGATCAGCGCCATCGCCGAGATCGGCTTGCCGGCCAGTTCACCGCACAGCGTCACCGGCGTGTGGTTGCGGATGCCGGCGTCGGCGATCTGCTTGAGCACGCGCAGGAACGGCGCCGACAACGTGTCGAAGCGGTTGGCCAGTTGCGTGTTGCCGCGGTCGACCGCCATGACGAACTGGAACAGATCGTTCGAGCCGACCGAGACGAAATCGACCGCCTTCATCAATTCGTCGAGCTGGAACAGAAGCGACGGCACTTCCAGCATCGCGCCCAGCTTGAGGCTGGTCGGCAGATGATGGGCGAAACGCGAGAGATGCCGCACCTCGCGGTCGATGATTTCGCGCGCCTGGGCGATCTCGCCAAGCTCGGTCACCATCGGCAGCATCAGCTTGAGCTCGCGCCCGCCGCTGGCCTTCAGCAGGGCGCGGATCTGGGTGCGCAGCAACCCGGGCCGGTCGAGCGTCAGCCGGATCGCCCGCCAGCCGAGCGCCGGGTTTTCCTCTTGGATGGCGCCCTTGAAATAGGGCAGCACCTTGTCGCCGCCGATGTCGATGGTGCGGAAGGTGACAGGTTTGCCGCGCGCGGCCTCCAGCACGTCGCGATAGAGCTTCTCCTGCGCCTCGGCGCGCGGAAACGTCGAGGCGACCATGAACTGCAGTTCGGTGCGGAACAGGCCGATGCCGGCAGCGCCCGATTCGGCCAGTTGCGGCAGGTCGACGGCAAGCCCGGCATTCATCAGGAGATCGACTTGCACGCCGTCCCTGGTCGTCGACGGCTTCTTGCGCAGTTCGCGATAGACCTCTTGCCGTCGGGCGCGGAACCGCACCTTTTCGGCATAGGCCGCTTCGAGATCGGACTGCGGCCGCAGATGAATCGTGCCTTCCTCGCCGTCGACGATGATGGCGTCGCCGTTTTCCGCCATGGAAACGGCGCCCTTCATCTGGCCGGCGACCGGAATGCCCATGGCGCGCGCGACGATGACGACGTGGCTGGTGGCGGCACCATCCTCGAGCACCAGCCCGCGCATTTTCTCCCTGGGGTAGTCCAGCAGCTCTGCCGCGCCCATCGAGCGGGCGACGATGATGGCGTCCTTTGGCAGCGAGGCCGCGACATCTTCCGGCCCGCGGCCCATCAGCTGGCGCAAGAGCCGGTTGGCGAGGTCGTCGAAATCGCTCATCCGCTCGCGCAGATAGGGGTCGGTCATGTGCAGCATGCGGGCGCGCATGTCGCTCTGCACCTTTTCCACGGCCGCCTCGGCCGTCAGGCCGTTGCGGATTGCCTCCTCCAGGCGCCGCACCCAGCCGCGGTCGTTGGCGAACATGCGGTAGGCTTCCAGCACCTGGCGATGCTCGCCCTCGAAGGCGACGTCGCGGCGCTCCAGCATGTCGTCGATGGAGAGCCGCAGCGAACCGAGCGAGCTCTCCAGCCGCCGGACCTCTTCCTCGCTGTCCTCATTGAACAGATTGGTAACGACGATGCGCGGCTCATGCAGCACGACATGGCCTAGCCCGACGCCGTCGTTGAAGGACAGGCCGGTGAAACTGACGGGCCGGCGCAGGTCGAGTTCCAGCCCAGGCCGGGTCAGCCGCGCCAGATCGCCGGTGGCGATCATCTCGGCGATGACCATGGCGGTGGTTTCCAGCGCCTCGACCTCGTCGTCGCGATAATGGCGCATGGTCTTGTTCTGCACGACCAGGACGCCCAGCGTGCGCCCGGCCCTGAGCACCGGCACGCCGAGGAAGGAATTGTAGATCTCTTCCCCGGTCTCCGGCAGATAGGCGAAAGCCGGATGTTCCTGCGCATTGGACAGATTGAGCGGCCGCGCGCTGGCCGCGATGGTGCCGACCAGGCCTTGCCCGAGCCGCAGCTGCGCCAGGTGGACGGCGTTCGGGTTCAGACCCTCGGTGGCGTAGAGCTCAAGCACCGAATCGGCGCGCAGCACATAGAGCGAGCACACTTCCGCGACCATGTTGGAAGCGATGTCGCGCACGATCCGGTCAAGCCGCTCCTGCGGCTCCAGCGGCTCTTGCATGAGCTCGCGGAGCCGTTTCAGCAAAACGCGCGGGCCGCTGGCCTGGTCACGCATCGCGGCTTCTTCTCCAATGAAACACTTGCCGGCGCAGTTTCCGCCGCTGCCGGCATGCGCGCAACAACTGATTCAGTCTTGCTACTGCTTATCCAGACCGTAGACGGAATGCAAAGTGCGAACCGCAAGTTCGGTGTATGGACCGTCGATCAGTATCGAAATCTTGATCTCGGAGGTGGTGATGGCGCGGATATTGATCGCCTTCTCGGCCAGCGCCTTGAAAGCGGTGGCGGCGACACCGGCATGGCTCCTCATGCCGATGCCGATGACCGAAACCTTCGACATGCCGGCTTCCGACTGCACGACATCGTAGCCGACCTCGGCCTTCAGCCCGTCGAGCACGGCCAGCGCCTTGTCGACGTCACCCGAAGGCACGGTGAAGGTCATGTCGGTGAACTTGCCGTCCTCGGAGATGTTCTGGACGATCATGTCGACATTGATGTTGGCCTCGGCCAGCGGCCCGAAAATGCCGGCGGCGACGCCAGGGCGGTCGCCGACGCGGCGCAGCGAAATCTGGGCCTCGTCCTTGGCGTAGGCAATTCCGGTGACGACCTGCTGTTCCACGATCTCTTCCTCGTCGCAAATGAGCGTTCCCGGAGGATTGAGCAAATCCCCCATTCCGGGCGCGTCGGGATCGTCGAAGGACGACCGCACGAAGGTACGCACCCTGTGCACCATGGCAAGCTCGACCGAACGCACCTGCAGAACCTTGGCGCCGAGCGAGGCCATTTCAAGCATTTCCTCGAAGGAGATCTTGGCCAGCCGCCGCGCCTTGGGCTCGATGCGCGGATCGGTGGTGTAGACCCCGTCGACGTCGGTGTAGATGTCGCAGCGGTCGGCCTTGACCGCCGCGGCGATGGCGACCGCGCTGGTGTCGGAACCGCCGCGGCCGAGGGTCGCGATGCGGTTGTCCGGCCCGATGCCCTGGAAGCCGGCGATGACGGCCACCTGGCCCTCGCCGAAGCGCTTGATCAGGAAGGCGCCGTCAATGTCGAGGATGCGCGCCGCGCCATGCGCGTTGTCGGTCTTGATCGGGATCTGCCAGCCCTGCCAGGAGCGGGCATGTACGCCCATGTTCTGCAAGGTGATGGCCAGCAGGCCGGCGGTGACCTGTTCGCCGGAAGCGACGACCGCGTCATATTCGCGTGCGTCGTGCATCGGCGAGGCCTCGCGCGTCCAGCCGACCAGCTCGTTGGTCTTGCCGGCCATCGCCGAAACCACCACCGCCACCTCATGGCCGGCATCGACCTCGCGTTTGACGTGACGCGCCACATTGCGGATGCGGGCGATGTCGGCGACGGAGGTTCCGCCGAATTTCATCACGATACGCGCCATGGAAGCGAAATGCCTTTGACTGAAGCCGGCCAGGAGCCGAAAACGAAGGAAAGCGCCCGGCTGGCGCCGGCCGCTGAATGCGCGGCCTCCTTAGCCAAATGCTTTGGGTTTCGCAAGGCTGGCGGCGGAATGCCGGCTTCAAGAAGACGGCATATTGCCATCCAGGCCAGCGCCGCGTACCAAATGCTGCCCGCGGGGGATTTCCTTTTGGCTCGGCATAACAGATGATTGCTCGTCTTCGGCGCGCCATGCGGTTGCAATCGCTGCCGCTTGTCGCCGGCTTTGCTGTGCTGACGCTGATCGTCGGCACCCGCGCGCTGCTCGTCGAGGGACAAAGGGCCAATCGTGCCGCCGCGCGCGAGACAATCGAATACCAGCAACAGCTTTCAGGGCTGCTTTCGTTGGCGCAGGAAGCCGAGGCAGGCCAGCGCGGCTATCTGCTGACCGGCGAGAAATCCTATCTCGAACCGTACCAGAAGGCTGTCGACGCAATTCCGGGCCAACTTGCCCACATCGATGCCATGACATCGTCCAATGATCAGCTCGCCCCGCAGATCAGCCACATCAAGGATGCGCTGGCGCAAAAGCTGGCTGAAATGTCCGAGACCATCGCCCTCTACGACAAGGGCGATGCGTCAAAGGCGCTGGAACTCGTCCGCGGCGGCCAGGGCAAGGCCGCCATGGACGATATCCGCGCCAGCATAGACACGATCCGGCGCATCGGCGCCGCCGACATCGCCGCGCGCGATGAACACACGGACCAGGCCGAGGCCTGGCTGCGTGTCGGTTCGCTTGCGGCCCTCGTCGCGATCTTCCTGCTCGGCGCCTATACCATCCGCCAATCCCGCCGCCGATTCCGCGAGGTCGCCACCGCCCAGGAAGAGCTGATGCGCAAGAACATCGAGCTCGGCAACGAGATCGACACGCGCGAGAAGGCCGAATCCCAGATTCGCCAGATGCAGAAAATGGAGGCGGTCGGCCAACTGACAGGCGGCATCGCCCACGATTTCAACAATATGCTGGCGGTCATCCTCAGCGCGATGAACCTTGCCCAGCGCAAGCTGAAGCGCGGCGAGAATGACATCGAGAAATTCATCGAGGCCGCGACGGATGCGGCCAACCGTGCCGCCAATTTGACCTCCCGGCTGCTTGCCTTCTCGCGCCTGCAGCCGCTGGCGCCGCAGGTGGTCGACACCAACCGGCTGTTGACCGGCATGTCCGACCTTCTGCACCGCGCGCTCGGCGAAGGCATCCGCGTCGAAACCGTGCTGGCGGCGGGCCTGTGGAAAACCTACGCCGACCCCAGCCAGATCGAGAACGCCATCCTCAACCTTGCCGTCAATGCCCGTGACGCCATGGACAATGACGGCCAATTGACCATCGAGACCGCCAACAGCCACCTCGACGACGCCTACGCCGCGACGCATGCCGAAGTCACGCCAGGCCAATATGTGATGATCGCGGTAACCGACGCCGGCACCGGCATGTCACCCGAGGTCATCGCCAAGGCGTTCGAACCCTTCTTCACGACCAAGCCGGTCAACAAGGGCACGGGACTTGGGCTGAGCCAGGTGTTCGGCTTCGTCAAGCAGTCGGGCGGCCACGTCAAGATCTACTCCGAACCGGGCCAAGGCACGACGATCAGGATCTATCTGCCCCGGTTTTTCGGACCGGAGGAGCCGGCGGCACCCGCCGGGCGCGGCAAGAGCGCCGCCAGGGTCACCGGAACGATCCTCGTCGTCGAGGACGACGCCCGCGTACGGGCCGCCACGACAGAGGCCATGCGCGAACTCGGCTACACGGTCATCCACGTTGGAAGTGGCCAGGAAGCCCTTCAGCAGCTGGCGGCGACATCGGACATCGCCGTGCTTTTCACGGATATCGTCATGCCTGCGATGAACGGCCGCAAGCTCGCCGAGGAAGCGGTCGCACGCCAACCCGGTCTGAAGGTCATCTTCACCACCGGTTTCACCAGGAATGCCGTCGTCCATAACGGCGTGCTCGACCATGACGTGCACTTCCTGGCCAAGCCGTTCACCATCGAGCAACTCGAAGCCAAGCTGCGCGACGTGCTGGACGCAAAATAGGCCGCGCCAGAACGTCCTTCAGCCTGAGGCAGTCACGCTTGTCCACAGGCCGGGATAGTCGGCGACGAAGCCGTGCGGCGAGACACCAAGGATCTCGTCATAGCCGAACACGGGCGCGCTGTAGGCGTAGCGGGTCTCGTCGAGACGCCGATAGCTTTGCTCGAGAAGCACCATGTCGAGCGTTGGAAAGCTCAGATAGGCGGCTGGAGCGGGCGTCGCCTCGCCGATGCCGAGGTCGAACCGGCGTATCGCCGGCAGGTTCGA
This sequence comes from Mesorhizobium sp. WSM4308, assembly GCF_002294905.1. Classification (NCBI taxonomy): domain Bacteria; kingdom Pseudomonadati; phylum Pseudomonadota; class Alphaproteobacteria; order Hyphomicrobiales; family Phyllobacteriaceae; genus Mesorhizobium; species Mesorhizobium sp. WSM4308. Next base: position 19,012 of record NZ_NSFW01000003.1, read on the forward strand.
TGCCGGCGTGAAGCCGAGGTCGACGTCGACAAGGCCGGCAACGCCCCGCTGAGGCTCGCCGTTCAGCATCCACTCGCCGTCGGCACGTCGTTCAATGGCATAGTGCAGCTCGCGCATGCCGAGAAAACCATCGACCCGCGCCGATCGCGTGCACCAGCCGGCGTCGCAAATCACCTCATAGGCAAGGCAGCATGGCTTGCCGTCCTGGACGAAGATGGCCTGTCCCTGGAGGCTGTGCCCGCCATCGGCTTGCGACAGCAGGCAGGCGTCGTGGCCCTCCACATCCAGCCTGCGCCAAAGGATCGAAGCCGTCATGACCTTCATCGTGCACTCCTTCGAATCCAAACGATGCCCCTCATTCGCCAGCCGGCCAATTGTGTTTCACCGCCGCGGTCGACAACTGACATGCCCTGACAGGATGCTCCGCCCTGTCGGCAGAGGAAAATTGTTGCCTTGACTTTCCCGCCTACACGCCCGACTTCCTAGCGTTCGAGGAGACCAACCAATGCCAGAAGCCCGACGATCGACGATCGATGCCGGAGAAGTGGAACGCTTTTCCGCCCTTGCCGCCGAATGGTGGAACCCGAACGGCAAGTTTCGTCCGCTGCACAAATTCAATCCGGTCCGGCTTTCCTATATCCGCGACCAGATAGCGACGCGCTTCGGCCGTGACCCGCGTGCCGCGCGGCCGTTCGAGGGGCTGCGCATCCTCGATATCGGCTGCGGCGGCGGTCTTTTGTGCGAGCCGATGGCGCGTCTTGGCGCCGAGGTCGTGGGAGCGGACGCCTCCGAGACAAACATCGAAGTGGCGAAACTGCACGCAGCCGAGGGCAATGTGATCGTCGACTACCGAGCCACAACTGCCGAGGATCTTGCCGACGCCGGCGAAACATTCGACGTCATCCTCAACATGGAAGTGGTCGAGCACGTCGCTGACATCGATCTGTTCGTCGCCAAATGCGGCCAGATGGTCCGCCCCGGCGGCATCATGTTCGTGGCCACCATCAACCGCACGCTGAAGGCGCTGGGGCTCGCCATCATCGGTGCTGAATATGTGCTGCGCTGGCTGCCGCGCGGCACTCACCAGTTCGGCAAGCTGGTGCGCCCGGAAGAACTGGAGAAGGCGCTCGACGGCGCCAGCCTGACGGTCATCGACCGCACCGGCGTCACCTACAATCCGCTTGCCGACCGCTGGGCGCGGTCGAAGGACATGGACGTCAACTACATGGTGCTGGCGGAGAAGGGATCCGTCTGATCCGGCGCACTTTTCCTGGAATTTCCTCCAAGGTGTGTCGGGATTGAGGTCAGGCCGAGTCGAAAATGGTGGCTTCCGAGAACCGGAGCGGAGCGCATTTTTGGCTACGCGAGCACCGGCCTGCGCGGGCCGTAGCCTTAGCTGCCGCGCCATTCACGAGTGCTTCGGCCGGCGAGGCCGGAAGCGCAGGAAGCCGCCATTTGCAGGCCGGCATCACCTGAATATCACCACACCTCAGGCGTCGAGTGGCCGATAGCCTCCGCGCCAGTAGATCAGCGCCTGGCCGGCATCGCGGGTGCGCACTGCCTCGACCGAACCGATGACGATGGAGTGCGTGCCGCGGTCGATCATCTCGTCGAGGCTGCAGTCGAAGGTGGCCACCGCGTCCGAAAGCAGCGCGGCTCCGGTCTTCAGCGTCACCCATTCGGCGCCCTCATAGCGGTCCTTGCCCTTGATGCCGCCAAAGCCGGAGAAACGCTCCGCCACGGCTTGATGCCGGGGCCCCAGCGAATTGACGCCGAAATGCCGGTAGCGCTCGATAACCGGCCAGGTCGATGACGATCGGTTGACGCAAGCGATCACCTTTGGCGGTTCGGCCGACAGCGAGACCACCGAAATGACGACAAGGCCGGACCGGTCGTCGCCGACACCGGCGGTGATGACGCTGACATTGCCGACGATGAGCCGCATGGCGGCGCGGAAGTCGGCGACGCTGACCGAAGCTTCTGTCATGGACATTGCCTCTTCGCTTTTTTGCTAAGCCGCCGACTGCATCGCGGTCGGTGCGATGCGGATGCCTCTCTCTTCGAGAATGGGGAGCACGGTGTCGCGGAAATAGGGGAATTCCTCGACATAATCGACGAAGGACAGTGTCGAGCCGCGAAAGCCTGCCGCGTGCAAGGCGGTGATCCCGTCGGCGACCTGCTCGGGCGTGCCGGTGAGCGGGAAGCCGCCATGGCCCGCCGCCATGCGGTCGCGAATGAGCGCCAGAAGATCATGCGGGAACGACTGCGCATGGGCGAACTGCAGCCGAACCAGATTGTCGACCGCCGCCCAGTCGGCGTTGGCGCGGCCGAAATGTTCGAGATAGTCCTTGGCTTCCTTTTCGGTCGGCCGGCAGACGACATGGGCAAAGGTCAGCACGTCGACATTGCTGCCGGCGGCCCTCGCCTGCTCCTTCAGCGCAATGATCTCATCCTTGGAGCGCGCCAGGTCGATTGCCGGCGTGAACAGGAAATCGGCGTTGCGGACCGCGAATTTGCGGCCCTCCTCCGACCCGGCGGCATTGAGGATCGGCAGCCGAGACGACGGACGCGGGTCGCCAAGCACATTCTTGAGCTTGAACCAGGTGCCGTCCCAGTCGAAGGCTTCCGTGCGCTCCCACAGCGCCTGGACAATATCGAACCATTCCTGGGCATAGCCGTAGCGCGTGACATGGTCATCGGGCAGTGTCAGCCCTAGCGCCTCATATTCCGGCTTGTTCCAGCCGGCGACGATGTTGAGGCCGATGCGCCCGCGGCTGATCTGGTCGATGGTCGCCAGCTGCTTGGCGACGACCACCGGATGGTTGGCCGCCGTGTGGGTGGTGGCGAAGACCGTGATGTTGCGGGTCAGCGCCAGGAGCCCGGCCGCCCAGGTGATCGTCTCCAGCACATTGCCGTGGAAATTCGTCTCGCCGCCATAACCGATCCAGCGCGCGATCGGCAGCATGAAGTCGATGCCGGCCTCGTCGAGCAGATGCGCCAGCCGCAGATTGTTGTCCCAGGAACTGGCCCAGCGCTCGGGAACCTTGGTGACGGTCATGCCGCCGGAACAATTGGACGCGAAAGTGCCGAGAAAGAAGGGTTGCGCGTGAGGCGCGGTCTTGTCGAGCATGCTCATCGGCGGTGTTCTCCTCATTTTTTGATTATAATTTATAATAGAAAGTCTATCATAAATTCATGTGGACGCAATCACCGGGATCAGCGCATGGTGATGGCAGGGGACAGGCAGATGAACGAACGGCGCAAATCTTTGGAAACACAGGCCGAACTGCTGGATCGCGGCTGGCATCTGGCGCGCACGCCGCTGGAGATCGACGTCACCGAAGTCGAGTACGCGCTGATGCGCTCCTACGAGGCGTTCGGCCATTGGCAGGCTGAATGCCTAGCCACGGTCATCGAATTTTCCGCCAGCGGACCCGAGAACGCGCTGCTGCACATCATCCGCATGAACGACCGCCCGAAAAGCGTGCGCGATCTTGCCCAGATGACCAACCGCGACGACATCCCCAACATCCAGTACAGCCTGCGCAAACTGCTGAAGGGCGGTTTGATCACCCGCACCGGCAGCGGCAGGGCCGGCGTCACCTACGAAGTGACGCCGCTCGGGCAACGCGTGACCGAGCGCTATGCCGACATCCGCTCCGTCCTGCTCATCGATGCGGTGACGCGCATTCCCGAAATGGCCGACAAGCTTGAAGATGTCGCGCGCACGCTCGAACTGATGACCGGCATCTACGAACAGGCGGCGCGGGCCGCCGCCACGCACCGCCGCCGGAACCCAAGGCCGGAGCCCGGCGGCGACGCCGACGGCGGCGGAAAACTCTGACGACGTTTACGCAGGCTGCGGCTCCGCGACGACCTGGCTCTGCGCCTTCGTGGTGATGAAGACGCCGGCGGTGATGATGGCGGCGCCGGCCCAGGTCAGCAACTGATAGTGCTCGCCAAGGAAGATCGTGCCGGCAAACAGGCCGACCGCGGCCGCCACATAGCCGATCTGGCTGAGATAGACCGGGCCGCCGACCGCCTGCAGCCGGAAGAAGAAGGCAAACATCGCAGACGCCGATGCTACCTGCGCGATGACGACCAGCGGCACGCCTCCGAGCGGCGCGAAGGCCTTGATGCCGAACAGAGCGAGAATGCCGGCGAGCAGCAGCGTCGCCGACGCCAGATGGCTGCCGACGGCAAGCTCGATCGGGCCGGTGCCTTCCGGCCAGTCGACGGTGCGGTAGATGTTGCCGGCGGCAAGGCTGACCGGGATCAGCAGCCCCAACACCACCCAGAACAGATCGGCCGGCTGGCCGGCCTCGCCGCGCGTCGCCGCCACCATCACGGCGCCGACGAAACCGACGGCTATGCCGATGATGCCCAGCATGTTGGGGCGCCGGACGCGCAGCAGGATCGAGAACACCAGCGTGACGACAGGCGACAGCGTGAACATGATGCCGGTATAGCCGGCGCCCAGATGCGGGATGGCCGAGAACATCAAGAGATTGGGGACGGCATAGGACACGGCGGCCGTGACGAAGAAATAGCGCAGTTTGTGCGCGGTGAGCCGGATACGCTGCCCGCGCAGCAAAAGCACGCACAAAAGCACGCCGCCGGCGCCGAGCGAAATGACGAAAGCCCAGACCATGGCCGGCACGCCGGCTGCCGTGGCGAGCTTGCCGAAGGGCAGTGTCAGGCCGAGCAGGCCGCCGGTGACGACCAGCAGGCTGAGCGCCGAATCCCAGAGAAATTCCATCGGATGGTCCCGTCACTCAATCGTAAAATTTGGCACTTGCGGCGCTTGGCCGGTGCTGTACCTTAAGATAAGATAACGCAAAGATTCTTAACGTCAAGATATTTAACGGTGAGACAGATGGATCGCGCGGCGAAGGCGATCGAGCAGTGGAAACGGGAGCGGCCGGACCTTGATGTCTCGCCGATGGGCGTGCTTGGGCGATTGAACGAAGCCTCGTCGTTGATCGCGCGTGATCGCCTGGCTCCGCTGTTTGCGCAATTCGGATTGCAAGCCGGCGAGTTCGACGTGCTGGCAACGCTGCGCCGCTCAGGCTCACCTTACGCGCTGACGCCGACAGATCTCTACGAAGCGACCATGGTAACCTCAGGCGCCATGACCAACCGGCTCGACCGATTGGAAAAGGCCGGATTGATCCTGCGCGGCCCGCACCCCAACGACCGGCGCGGCATCGTCGTGCAGCTTACCGAGAAGGGTCTCGCCTTGATCGACGAGGCCCTGACCGCCCACGCCGCCAATGAGCACGAGATCCTCGCGGGCCTGACGCCTGCGGAACGGGAAACGCTCGCGCACCTGCTTGAGAAATTGATAGGCAGCGTGAGCTGAACCTCAGTTGCGGTCGTCCGGAAACACCGGGATCGGCATGAAATCGACGCCATCCTCGGCCAGCCCCTTGGCCTCTTCCAGCGTCGCCTCGCCATAGATGCCGCGCGGGTCGGTTTCGCCGAAATGGATTTTTCGCGCTTCCTCGGCGAATTTGTCGCCGACATAGTCGGCATTCTCGCGCACCTTCTCGGCCATTGCCTTCAGTTGTGCCAGGGCCTGCTTCTGCGCCTCACCCATGGCGAGCGCTATGGTCTCATGCTTGCGCGCCGTGGAAACGGCGGGCGCCATAAGGGCCTTCTCTACCTTGTGCGAGCCGCAGCTCGGGCAATCGACAAAGCCACGCTTCTTCTGGGTGTCGAAATCGTCATTGCTGCGGAACCAGCCCTCGAACTCGTGCTCGTTCTCGCAGATCAGGGTAAAGCGGATCAAGAGGCAGCACCCCTGAGACGCGGCGCGTCCACCGCGCCGGCATTGATGGTGAAATCCCGCGCATTCTTCAAATTGGGGATCTTCTTGCGCGCCGCAAGCGACTGCGCCGGGTCGATCTCGGCGACGATGACCGCTGGCTCGTCATGCGCGGCTTCGGCGATGATGCGCCCCCAGGGATCGACGATCAACGAATGCCCAAACGTCTCGCGGCCGTCCTCGTGCAGGCCGCCTTGCGCGGCGGCGACGACAAAGGCGCCGTTCTCGATGGCACGGGCCCTGAGCAGCACATGCCAGTGCGCCTCGCCGGTCTGTCGGGTGAAGGCGGCGGGCACGGTCAAAACATCGGCGCCAGCCAGCGCCTCGGTGCGGAACAGTTGCGGGAAACGCAGGTCGTAGCAGACCGCAAAGCCAAGCTTCGCGGCGCCCGCTACCTCGGTCACGACGGCCTCGGTGCCTGGTTCGTAGGCCGCAGATTCGCGCCAGCTCTCGCCATTGTCGAGGTCAACGTCGAACATGTGGATCTTGTCATAGGTGGCGAGCGTCGCGCCGTCCGGACCGAACAACAGCGCCCGGTTGGCGAGCTTGCCGTCGGCGCGCAGGAGGGCGGTCGAGCCGATATGCAGGAAGACGCCGAGTTCGCGCGCCAGTCCGCGCCCAGTCGCGACGATGATGTCCTTGTCTTCGGAGGTGAAGGAGGCGGCGCGCGCCTGCTTGTCGCGGATCAGCGCCCCGGTCATTTCCGGCGTCTGGATATAGGTCGCGCCCTGACCGGCCGCCTCCCGCACCAGCCGTTCGAGATCGACCGCATTGCGCTCGGGGCTTTCACCGGAACGCATCTGGACCGCCGCAGCCTTGAAAACACCCATCGTCACACCCTTAGATCGTCGCGCCGTTGGCGAGCAGCCTGTCCAGCTGGCCTTCGGCCTCCAACTCGTGGAGATCGTCGCAGCCGCCGACATGCGTGTCGCCAATGAAAATCTGCGGAAAGGTCGTTCGGCCGTGGGCTCGCGAGATCATCTCCTGGCGCAGTTCCGGCGAAAACGAGGCGTCATGCTCGGTATAGGTGACGCCCTTGCGCTCCAGCAGCCGCTTGGCCGCCGTGCAGTAACCGCACATCATGCGCGTATAGATCGTGACATCGACCATGACGAATTTCCGCTTCCGTTGCCGACTTATATAGTCACGGACTCGTCCGCCCGGAAGTCCCCCGGCAGCACACGCGCGAAGGTCAGCACGTCGACGGCGGCGGCACCTCCCTTTTTCAGCGCCTTGGTGGCCGCGCGCACGGTGGCGCCCGTGGTGTAGACGTCATCGATCAGAAGCACCCTGCGGCCGGCGATCTCGATCTCCGCCTCGGCAGGCACGCGGAAGGCGGCTCGCACATTCTCCTCGCGCTCCTGCCGCTCGAGCCCGACCTGCTGGCGGGTGAGTTTTACGCGCCGCATGGCGGAAGGCGCGAAAGACAGGCCGCTGAGCTCACAAACCGCACGCGCCAGTTCCGCCGACTGGTTGAAGCGCCGCCGGAAAAAACGCCGCCAGTGCAACGGCACCGGCACCACCACATCGGCTTCGGCGATGAGATCGGCGCCTGCGCGCACCATCCAGCGCGCCATCCAAGGCGCCAGATCGGTGCGATCCTGGTATTTCAGCCCTTGCACCATCTGGCGGGCAACGCCGGAATAGGCGACGGCTGCCCGCGCCCGCTCGAAGGGCGGCGGATCCGCGATCGCCTCGGCCGACAGAAAACCCTCGCCCATATGGTGGGTGAACGGCGTGCCCATCACCGGGCACCAGGGCCGTTCCAAGAGCCGCAGCTTTGGCCAGCAGGCGCCGCACAGCACGCCCGGCTGCGAGACATGCCGGCGGCAACCGGCACAGACCGGCGGAAACAGCATGCGCGCCGGCCAGCCCAGGGCCGATCGGGCGAGGTTCCTGATCCCGATGGACTTGATCTCTGGCATCGGATCGGCCACGTGGTTGGTTCTCCGCACCGAGTGTACCAAGTATATCAGGGCGTGGACAAACAAGGATCCACCCGTTGCAGCCTATTATGGATACCTCTTTGTGGCTGGCGCACAAGCGGCGCGCGCTCAGCCATCCTGTCGACGGCGCCGATTTCCTGATGAACCGTGCCGCCGAGGACCTTGCCGACCGGCTGGGTGCCGTCGAGCGGCGGTTCGGCAAGGCGGCGGTGCTGTTTTGCCAGACGCCGGCCGTGGCCGATGTGCTCGCCGCGAGCGGCAAGGTGGCGGAGATCGTCCGCGTCGAGACGGACGCCGTCTTCCTGATGGGTGCCGTCGGCCTGGTCGCGCCGCTGGAAACCGTGCCGTTCGAGCCGGCAAGCCTCGATCTGGCGGTATCGCTTCTGTCGTTACAGGCGATGAACGACATTCCCGGCATGCTAATCCAGATCCGTCGCGCGCTGCGACCGGACGGGCTCTTTCTCGGCGCCTTCGCCGGCGCCGGCACGCTCGGCGAGTTGCGTGAGAGCCTGCTTGCCGCCGAGACCGAGCTTTACGGCGGCGCCAGCCCCCGCGTCATCCCCTTTACCGACGTGCGCGACGCCGGTGCGCTGCTGCAGCGCGCCGGTCTTGCCCTGCCGGTCGCCGATGTCGAGACCGTGACGGTGCGCTATGCCAATTTGTTTGCCTTGATGGCCGATCTGCGCGCCATGGGCGAAACCAGCGCCCTCACCGATCGCAGCCGGCGGCCGGGCACACGCAGACTGTTTGCGCGTGCCGCGGAAATCTACGCCGAGCGGTTTTCCGACGCCGACGGCCGGATCCGCGCAAGTTTCTCGATGGTCTGGATGTCCGGCTGGGCGCCCGATGCATCGCAGCAGAAACCGCTGAAGCCGGGTTCCGCCAGAGTCTCGCTGAAGACGATACTGGAAGCTCCCGACGGGCAATGATCGGGTCAGCCGCGGACAGCCGCATCAGGGTGCGAACGCGTTCGCAAGCCGGCTGCCATTGTCGCTGAACAGCCAGGTGATCGAGTTGAACACCTGACCGATGCCGGCGACGATGGTCAGCGACAACACAGCGATGATCAAGCCATATTCGACCGCCGTGGCGCCGGATTCGTCTTTCAGAAAATGCAGCAGCACTGGTTTCATCACCTCGATCCCCTCGCCGAGGACCTTACCGCCGACCTGTTAAGAAAGGTTAACGGCAAAGCCTTAACAGGCGGTGAAACCGCCACCTCTTGCAAATTCCAACCATGTCAGCAGTCGCCGCTGGTTCTGCCATCGGAGCCGATGATGCAGACCGAACCGGGCTGCGCCTGCAGCACGCTGCGGCGCACCGTATAGGTGGTGCGATGGCCGATCGAGCCGGTGGCCGTCATGTCGAGACCACCGGGAAAATCATCGCGCGCCGATTGCGAGCGCGTCTGGCTGTCGAGGTATGGGGTCGCGATCAGCGCCAGCGCCACCGCGGCCGAGCCGAACAGCAGTGTCACGCGCAGGATGCCCATGCCCGCATCGGCGGCACGAAAGCCGCGGTCGGGCCGGATCGAATCCCAATCCCTGTCCAGGCTCATCCTATCGCTCCCCAGCCAATCCGCGACGCGGCCGCGACGACACGGCCATGCATCAATTTTTCATGATGAGATAAATCTTCCATTAACGCTGGCTGATATGGGCGGTGGCCCGCTCCTCAGAGCAACTCCAGGAAAACTTGTGGAGCGGTTTTCCCGGCAAAGCGCGGAGCGCTTCCCTTGGGAATCGCGTCAAGACAAATCCTCAGAGCAGATCGATCAGGAACGGAATCAGCGGCGCGTCGGCCGGCGGCATCGGATAGTCACGCATCTGCTTCGGCCGTACCCATTTCAGCGCCTGTCCTTCCCGGGGCTGGGCGATGCCGCGGAAGCGGCGGCAGACAAACAGCGGCATCAACAGATGGAAGCCGTCATAGGAATGGCTGGCGAAGGTAAGCGGCGCCAGGCACGGGATTTCGGTCTCGATGCCGATCTCCTCGTGCAATTCGCGGATGATGCATTGTTCCGGCGTCTCGCCGGGCTCGACCTTGCCGCCGGGAAATTCCCACAGGCCGGCAAGCTGCTTGCCCTCGGGCCGCTGCGCAAGCAACACGCGGCCGTCGGTATCGACAAGCGCGCAGGCCGCGACCAGGAGCAGGCGCTTGCCGGTATTGGCCGGATCATTCATGCCCAATTTCACTCATGACCGGGCGGCCGGCGATAGTGGTAGCGATAGACTTCCTCGAAGCCGAGCGACCGATAGAGCGCCAGAGCCGGCACATTGCCGGCCTCGACCTGCAGCCAGGCTTCCCGCGCGCCGCGCAGCCGCGCCCATTTCAGCGCCGACCGGATCAGGTTGCGGCCATGGCCCTTGTTGCGCGCCGCCTTGTCGGTGGCGACTTCGAACAGGCCGGCGAGATCGCCGTCATGCACGCAGATCAACGTCGCCAGCGCCTCCGCCCCATCTTCCAGTGCGAACAGCCCGGCCTCGGGCTGGATGGCGCCGATGATCTCCGACAGGCCTGGCCGCAGCGAAACATCCGAGCCGCTGACCTTGAGCGACGCGCCGATGAAGCGGCTGATGTCCTTGAGCGGAATCTGATCCATGGCGGCATCGAGCTGGGCGTCGGCCAGCGGCAGCCGCATGACCAGCGATTCGTCGAACCGGCTCCAGCCCTCCTTGTCGAGATGGCCGGCAAGATCGGGACCCGACAGCGGCGACATGCGGAACGTCAGCGGCCTGCCATAGGCGTCGAAACGGCGGCTGGCGCGGCCGATGCGGTCGGCTATGTGCTGGATGTCGCCGGGATCGAGCGGGTTGACCGAATTCAACCGCTTCGCCGGATGGCCGGCGGTGAGCCGCACCACCCAGGTGCCGTCATAATGGACGGCGGCCGCCGGCCAGGCGCGAAAGCCGGCCGCCTCGTAGCGGCGCACGATCGCAAGCATGCTTGCCGGATGCCTGGAAGCCAAAACCGTCAGCTCCGATAATCGCCGTTGATGGCGACATATTCCTTGGTGAGGTCGCAGGTCCACACCGTCGCCTTGCCGCGGCCAATGCCGATATCGGCACGGATGCGGATATCGTCGCGCTTCATGTAGGCCGAGGTCTCTTCTTCCGAATAGGCCGGATCGCGCTCGCCCTCATGCGCCAGCCGGTTGTCACCGAACCAGATCGACAGCCGGTCGCGGTCGGCGGGCTCGCCGGCCTTGCCGACGGCCATCACGACACGGCCCCAATTGGCGTCCTCGCCGGCGACCGCCGTCTTGACCAGGGGCGAATTGGCGATCGACAGCGCGATGCGCTTGGCCGAGCGGGCCGATTTCGCGCCAGTGACGGTGACTTCGACCTGCTTGCGGGCGCCCTCGCCGTCGCGCACCACCTGCAGCGCTAGCGACTTCAGCACCTTGCCGAGCGCCCGGCGGAACTGACCGAGCCGTGCGTCTTTCGGGTCGGTGATTTCGGGCGCACCGCGCTTCGCCGCCTTGCCAGTGGCGAAGATCAGCAGCGTGTCGCTGGTCGAGGTGTCGCTATCGACAGTCACCGCGTTGAAGGTCTTGGCCGTGCCGCGCGACAGCAGATCCTGCAGCACAGCGGCCGCGATCGGCGCGTCGGTGGCGATGAAGGACAGCATCGTCGCCATGTCGGGCGCGATCATGCCGGCGCCCTTGGAGATGCCGTTGATGGTGACCTCGGTATCGCCAAGCTTGACGGTCTGCGTCGCCACTTTCGGATAGGTGTCCGTGGTCATGATGGCCTTCGCCGCCTCGGTCCACAGGTCGGGCTTGCCAACGCTGACCAGTCCGGCGAGCAGGTGGCTGAACTTGGTCGCGTCGAGCGGCTCGCCGATGACACCGGTCGAGGCCAGGAAGACCTCCCCTGCCGTGCAGCCGGCAGCCTTTGCCGCCGCCTCGCCGGTCAGCGCGGTGGATTCGCGGCCCTTCCTGCCGGTGAAGGCGTTGGCATTGCCGGAATTGACGACCAGCACCCGCGCCTTGCCGGCGGCAAGGTTCTGGCGGCAGAAATCGACCGGCGCCGAGGGGCATTTCGACCTGGTGAACACGCCGGCGACCGCGGTGCCGGCATCGAACACCATGGCCAGCAGGTCGGTGCGGTTCTTGTACTTTATCCCCGCTTCGGCGGTGGCGATGCGCACCCCTTCAATGACAGGCATCTTGGGGTACTTCTTCGGCGCGAGCGGCGAAATCGTCGTGGACATGGGGACCTCGGGCGGGAAAATCGCAAGGGAAGGCCGGTTTGCCCGATACGGCGCGCGGGCGCAAGGGCGTTTTCGCCGCGCCTGCCGGGGCGGCGAACCACGCCGGATTAAGCCTGCATTTCAAATCTGTTGGCATCGCCGGGCCCTGTGACGCTATGATCGCACCCATGGGCAGGCTCGCGATCCTCGCTTGGGCATTTCTGGGACTGTTGCTGCTGAGCGCCGACGCTGAGCCGGCGCGGCGCGTGGCTCTCGTCATCGGCAACGGCACCTATGCCGAGGCCGGCACGCTGGCCAATCCGGTCAACGACGCGCTCGACATCGCCGACAAGCTGCGCTCCATCGGTTTCGAGGTCATCGAAGGCAACGATCTCGGCAAGCGCGAGCTCGAACGCAGCATCGGCGAATTCTCCGATGCGCTCCAAGGCGCGGGCGTCGGGCTTTTCTACTATGCCGGCCACGGCCTGCAGGTCGACGGGCGCAACTACATCGTGCCGGTCGACGCCAGGCTCGACATGCCGGTGAAACTGCAGCTCGAAGCCGTGCCGATCGACGAAGTCCTCGACATCATGGAACAGCAGACCAAGGTCAGCCTGGTGTTTCTCGATGCCTGCCGCAACAACCCGTTTGCGCGCAGCCTGAGCCGCACCGCCACCACGCGCTCGGCGACGGCGCTCGCCGGCCTGGCGCAGTTCGATTCGACGCGCGGCTCCTTCATCGCCTTCTCGACGGCGCCGGGCGCGGTCGCCATGGACGGCACCGGGCGCAACTCGCCCTTTGCCGCCGCCCTGTTGCGGCACATCGCCGAGCCCGGCCAGAGCATCAACGACATGATGATCGCGGTGCGCCGCGACGTCGTTTCGCAAACCCGCGAAGGCCAGCGCCCCTGGGAGCAGGGCTCGCTGCTCGAACGCTTCGAATTCGTCCCGGGTGAAGGCCCTGCCCCGAAACCCAAGCCGGCGGCCGAGCCGGCGCCGGCTCCACAGGTCGCTGCACTTGAACGCTCCGTGGGTGACGACAAGGCTTCGATCGAACAATTCCTGCGCCGGGATTATCTGACGCCGGACACCAAGACGATGGCTGAAACGGTCAAGCGGATCTACGGCGCGTCGGCCACCATTTTCGGCACACGCTACGACGCCGATGCCATCGTCAAGGTGAAGACCGACTGGTTCGCGCAGTGGGCCTCGTGGTCGCTCGGGCTGGAACCCGGCAGCCTGGAGATCACGCCGCATGGCGAGGACCGCGCCGACGCCGCCTTTGCCATGCGCTACGACTACGTGCCGAAGGACAAGTCGGCGGCACGGCTGACCGGCAAGGCGCGCGTCACGCTCGGGCTGGTCAAGGCCGTGGAGGGATGGCGCATCGAATCCGAAACCTCGCAGGCGACGCAATGATGCGCTGACCCGGGGCGCGAATTCACGGGCTTTGGCGCGACATGAATTCGGTGCCGAAACTGAGCAGTGCAGCAACCGGCAGCGCCAGGCCGATCCAGGACACCAGTGGCCAGCCGCCTTGCGCATAGGCCCAACCGCCGACGCCCGAGCCGATCGCGCCGGCGATGAAGAACGTCGCCATGTAGAGTCCGTTCAGGCGGCTGCGATGCGCGGCGCCGAGCGCGAACAGGTCCCGATAGCCGAGGACAAGGTTGGTCTGCACGCCGAAGTCGAGCACGATGGCGGCGGCGACCAGCAGCGCCAACGAAAGCGTCGAACCGCTATGGGCGATATGGGTTACAAGAAAGGCGGCGGCGACGCACACCATGGCAAAGGCTGTCGCCGGGCGGCTCCATCCGCGGTCGGCGACCCTTCCGGCGAGCGGCGCGGCGATTGCGCCGGCGACGCCGGCCAAAGCGAACAGGCCTATGCCGCGTTGCGTCAAGCCAAAATCGGGTCCGGCCAGCAGCAGCGGCGTCGTCGTCCAGAACAGGCTGAAGGCCGCGAACAGGAAGGCCTGATAGAGAGCCCGCCGCCGCAGAACCGGCGTCGAGCGCGCAATCTGTACCATGGACGCCAAAAGCGCGCCGTAGCTCAGACGCGCCGTCGGCACGCGCCTGGGCAGCGCGAACCGCAGCACCACGGTCAGCACGATCATGACGGCGCAAGAGGTGAAGTAGACGACATGCCAGGACGAGAGCGCGGTGATGAAGGAGGAAAACGGCCGTGACAGCATTATGCCCAGCAACAATCCCACCGAGACATTGCCGACCACGCGGCCACGCCTGGCTTCCGGCGCCAGGTGGGCCGCGTAGGGGATAAGGGTCTGCACCGCGACCGAGCCAAAGCCGACAAAAAGCATCGCGGCCAGAAAAGCCGCCGGCTGCGTTGAAATCGCCGCGCCCAGCAAGGCCAGCGTCGCAACGGCGAGTATGCCAAGCACGAGCCTGCGGTTCTCGACGAGGTCGCCAAGCGGCACGATGAACAGCAGGCCCACCCCGTAGCCGATCTGCGCCATCGTAACGATCAGGCCCGCCGCATGCGGCGGCATGCCAAGTTCGGCGCCGATCGGCCCAATCAATGGCTGTGCGTAATAGATATTGGCGACAATCAGCCCGCAGGCGGCAGCCAGCAAGAAGGTGATCCAACTCGAAATTGTCGTCTCGGCGGGTGCGGAGCCGGATGCGATAATGGTTGTCATGGTGATGTCCATCGGAACGAAACGTTTCGTTGAATAGAACGAACCGTTCCGTTTCGTCAAGCGATGATGTATGAACGTCTCTTGGCGTCAGCGTATTTTGCGGCCAAATGACTTCATTTGGCGCCAGCAGGAACGCTGCAAGGAAAACGACCGCTTTTGCTCCCGGATGGCCGGCCTCCAGCTGGCGAATGCGGGCGAAGGCAACGGTTGCAGTTGGGTTGTCGTAGCCGACCCGCAACCGCTTCAGGAGGAACGGCTCATGGGCGAAATCGCCGATCCGGCACGCAAATCGATTGGCGCCAGGCGCAATCCCGACAGCGCCGAAGCCATTCTGGAGGCTGCCGAAGCCGTGCTGGTCGAGGCCGGCTATGCCGGCTTCTCGATCGAGGCGGTGGCGCGCCGCGCCCGTGCCGGCAAGCCGACCATCTACCGCTGGTGGCCGAGCAAGGCGGCACTGCTGCTCGAAGTCTACCAGCGCCAGAAGCGCGTCGACATTCCCGATACGGGAAGCCTGGAGGAGGATCTCGTCGGCTTCCTGGTCAATCTGTTCACGCACTGGCGCGAGACATCGTCGGGCAATGTTTTCAAGTCGCTGATCGCCGAGGCACAGTCGGATGAAACCGCGGCGGCCGCCCTGGCCGGCTATGCCGGAGCGCGTCGCACCCACACTGGCCAGATCATCGAGCGCGCCAAGGCGCGGGGCGAGATCGCTAGCGAGATCGATGCGGGCGTGGTCGCCGATCTCATCGCTTCCTACGCCTGGCGGCATCTCCTGACCAACCGGCTCGACGAGCCCGAGGCAACGATACGCAAGATGGTCCGCTATCTCCTGCAGGGCATAGCAGCCGGCAGATAGCGGTATGCCGGTCAAAAAAAAGGCGCGGCAACCCTTGGCTGCCGCGCCCTTTTGAAACTCAATCAGGCTTACTTGCCGGCTTCCATCGTGTCGACGGCCTGCTTCAGCTTGGCGTCGGGGATCTCGACCTTGGCGCCGGCGCGCAACGACTTGACCAGCGCGAAATACTTGTCGCGGATGACCGCCTGCTTGGCCTGGTCCTTGACGTCGTCGAAGGCCGGCGGCTGCTTGGCGCGCTTGTCCTCGAGCTTGATGACATGCCAGCCGAACTGCGTCTGCACCGGCTGCTCGGTATATTTGCCGACCTCGAGCGCGAGGGCCGCCTTGTCGAACTCCGGCACCATCTGGCCGGGTCCGAACCAGCCGAGATCGCCGCCATTGGACTTGCCCGATGGATCGCTGGTGTGCTCGTTGGCGAGCTTCTGGAATTCGCCGCCGCCGTCGAGCTGCTTGATGATCGCCTCGGCCTCTTCCTTCGTCTTCACGAGGATGTGACGGGCATGCACCTCGTTGACCGGCGGCGTGTTGGCGATTTCCTGGTCGTAGCGGGCGCGGATCTCGGCGTCGGTGACCTTGTTGACGACGCCCTTCTCGACCATCTCGCCATGCAGCGCGCGCTGCTGCAGGAAGGCCATGCGGCGCTGGAAGTCGGGATCCTTGTCGAGGCCGTCGGTAACGGCCTTGGCGGCCATGACGCGGATCTCGATGGCCGCCGAAAGGGCAGCCGCGCGGCGCTGTTCGGGCGGCAGCTGCGCGAACTGCTGCGACAGCTCGCCCTCGGCAAGCACCAGGTCTGCTTCGGTCAGGGGCTGGCCATTGACGGTGGCGACCACGGCATTGGGGTCGACCGGCGCCGCCGCGGGTGCGGCCGGAGCAGCAGGAGCGGCCTCCTGCGCCATGACGGGCGACAGGCAAAGAGCCGACAGGCCGAAGGCCAGGCCAAGGCTGGCAAGCGACGCACGGCGGAACAACAAGGGCATAAGGATGACTCCGGTGGAGGATTGTAAGGAGGGGTGGCTTCCAGATCAGCCAGATTGTGGCGGAATTTGGCGCGACCGGCAGGGCCAGCGCGGCGTTGACATCAGTTGAGCCCCCTCTTATCTGTCCAACGACTTTGCGTCCAGAACCGTTTTCCGGGCGCTTTTTGTGTTTGCCCGTATTCAGGCGGTGCGATCACGCGGATTTGATGGGGCCGGCCGGCGCCTGTCTCAAGATTGAGAATTCTATCGAAAGGACCATTGGATGGTCAGTCTCGGCGGTCTCGCCCGTAAGGTTTTCGGTTCCTCCAACGACCGTCGGGTCAAATCGACCCGGCCCCGTGTCGAGGCGATCAACGCCATGGAAAACGAGATGCGGGCGCTCTCCGACGCCGAACTCGCGGGGCGTACGGAAAAATTTCGCCAGGACATCGCCAATGGCGCCACCCTCGACGACCTTCTGGTCCCGGCCTTCGCCACCGCGCGCGAGGCGGCACGCCGTGTGCTCGGCATGCGTCCCTTCGACGTCCAGCTGATCGGCGGCATGGTGCTGCACAATGGCGGCATCGCCGAGATGCGCACCGGCGAGGGCAAGACCCTGGTCGCGACACTGCCGGTCTACCTCAACGCGCTCGCCGGCAACGGCGTCCATGTCGTCACCGTCAACGACTATCTCGCCACCCGCGACTCCGAATGGATGGGCCGCGTCTACAAATTCCTCGGCCTCTCGGTCGGCGTGATCGTCCACGGCCTGTCCGACGAGGAGCGCCGCGTCGCCTACGCGTCCGACGTCACCTACGCCACCAACAACGAGCTCGGCTTCGACTACCTGCGCGACAACATGAAGTACGAGCGCGCCCAGATGGTCCAGCGCGGCCACAATTACGCGATCGTCGACGAAGTCGATTCCATCCTGGTCGACGAGGCGCGCACGCCGCTGATCATTTCCGGTCCGCTCGAGGACCGCTCGGAAATGTACAACACCATCGATACTTTCATCATCCAGCTGCAGCCGCAGGATTATGAGATCGACGAGAAGCAGAAGACCTCGATCTTCACCGAGGAAGGCACCGAGAAGCTGGAGAACCTGCTGCGCGATGCCGACCTGCTGAAGGGCGAGTCGCTCTATGACGTCGAGAACGTCGCCATCGTCCACCACGTCAACAACGCGCTGAAGGCGCACCAGCTGTTCCAGCGCGACAAGGACTATATCGTGCGCAACGGCGAGATCGTCATCATCGACGAGTTCACCGGCCGCATGATGCCCGGCCGCCGCTATTCGGAAGGCCTGCACCAGGCGCTGGAAGCCAAGGAGCATGTGGCGATCCAGCCGGAGAACCAGACGCTGGCCTCCGTCACCTTCCAGAACTACTTCCGCCTCTACAAGAAGCTGTCCGGCATGACCGGCACGGCGCTGACCGAGGCTGAGGAATTCGGCAACATTTACGGTCTCGAAGTCACCGAGATCCCGACCAATCTGCCGGTCATCCGCAAGGACGAGGACGACGAGGTCTACCGGACGGTCGAGGAGAAGTACAAGGCGATCGTCAAGGAGATCCGCGAGGCCAGCGCCAAGGGCCAGCCGACGCTGGTCGGCACCACCTCCATCGAGAAGTCCGAGCAGCTGGCCGAGCGCCTGCGCAAGGAAGGCTTCAAGGATTTCGAGGTGCTGAACGCCCGCCACCACGAGCGCGAGGCGGCGATCGTCGCCCAGGCCGGCAAGCCCGGCGCCATCACCATCGCCACCAACATGGCCGGCCGCGGCACCGACATCAAGCTCGGCGGCAATGCCGAGATGCGCATCGCCGATGAGCTGGGCGACATGCCGGCCGGGCCCGAGCGCGAGGCGCGGGAAAAGGAAATCAATGACGACGTCGAGCGCCTGAAGGAAAAGGCGCTGGCGGCCGGCGGCCTCTACGTGCTCGCCACCGAGCGCCATGAATCGCGCCGCATCGACAATCAGTTGCGCGGCCGTTCCGGCCGTCAGGGCGACCCGGGCCGTTCGAAATTCTTCCTGTCGCTGCAGGACGACTTGATGCGCATCTTCGGCTCCGAGCGCATGGACGGCATGCTGCAGAAGCTCGGCCTCAAGGAAGACGAGGCGATCATCCACCCCTGGATCAACAAGGCGCTGGAAAAGGCACAGAAGAAGGTCGAGGCGCGCAACTTCGACATCCGCAAGAACCTGCTGAAGTATGACGACGTCTCCAACGACCAGCGCAAGGTGGTGTTCGAGCAGCGCATCGAGCTGATGGACGGCGAAGGCCTGTCGGAGACCATCGCCGAGATGCGCGAGGGCGTCATCGACGAGATCGTCGCCAAGGCCATCCCCGAAAACGCCTATGCCGAACAGTGGGATGTCGCCGGCCTCAAGGCCGAGGTTGCCGAATTCCTCAATCTCGACCTGCCGGTCGAGGACTGGGCCAAGGAAGAGGGCATCGCCGAGGACGACATCCGCGAGCGCATCACGGCTGCCGCCGACGCCGCCGCCAAGGAGCGCGCCGAGCGCTTCGGCCCCGAAGTGATGAACTATGTCGAGCGCTCCGTGGTCCTGCAGACGCTCGACCATCTGTGGCGCGAGCACATCGTCAACCTCGACCATCTGCGCTCGGTCGTCGGCTTCCGCGGCTACGCGCAGCGCGACCCACTGCAGGAGTACAAGGGCGAGGCGTTCGAGCTGTTCCAGGCGATGCTGGGCAATCTGCGCCAGGCCGTCACCGCGCAGCTGATGCGCGTCGAACTGGTCCGCCAGGCCGCCGAAGCCCCGCCGCCGGAAGCGCCCGACATGTTCGGCACGCATATTGACGGCACCACTGGCGAGAACGATTTCGAAGGCGGCGAAACCGCCGTCCTGGTGCGCCAGGAGCAGAGCGCCGTCGTCGCCCCCGAGGACCGCGACCCGAACAACCAGGCGACCTGGGGCAAGGTCGGCCGCAACGAAGCCTGCCCCTGCGGTTCGGGAAAGAAATACAAGCACTGCCACGGCGCTTTTGCTTAAGGCGCAGCGCTTTTCCTTCTCCCCGTTCAACGGAGATGAGGCGTGGTCCGCGCAGCGGACGAAAAGCCAATTGCCTGGCTTTTCGAACGACGAACGCCCGGAGCGATAGCGAAGGGCCGGGTGCCCGAAGGGCGGATGAGGGGCGGCGCTGAGCTCCGTGATTTGCCCAAATTTCCAATTGATGAGATGACATTCCGGGCCCGGCAAAGCCCGGTGCGTTCGTAGATAATTCTTCCCGAACTTCCCGCATCAGCAGAAATTCTCGAAGCCGGCGCTGCCCCTCTTCCGCCTGCCGGCACCTTCTCCTGCTCACGGGACGAAGGACGCCCACCCACGTTTTCTTAATGTGTCTCCGCTACACCAACGCCTGAAAAAGAGGCGGAAAACGGAGAGAGATCGGGGTGCGCTTTTCCGCGGCCACGACTGCCGGGCGGTTCTTGCCGCAGCGTTTGGCGCTGCGCGTCGGGCCGTTGCTTGGCCGCATCGACGCCGTGCTGTTCACCGCCGATGAGCGTGGCGAGGCCGGCCGCATGTCGGTCATCGCCTTCTCCATCCGCATCGTCAGCGCCGTCATCGCCTTCATCAGCCAGGTGCTGATGGCGCGCTGGATGGGCTCGTTCGAATACGGCATCTTCGTGCTGGTCTGGGTGACGATGGTGATCGTCGGCAACCTCGCCTGCCTCGGCTTCCACACCTCGGTCATCCGCTTCATCCCCGAATACCGCGAGCGCGGCCTGATGGATGAACTGCGCGGCATCGTCGTGGCCAGCCGCCTGTTCGTGCTGATCGCCTCCACCATCATTGCCGGGCTCGGCGCGCTCGGCGTCTGGCTGGCGGCACCCTGGATCGAAAACTATTACGTGATCCCCTTCATCCTCGGCGTCATCTGCCTGCCGATGATCGCGCTGTCGGATCTGTTGCAGGGCCAGGCCAGGGCGAACAGCTGGGCGCTGTTTGCCCTGTCGCCGACCTATCTGATACGGCCGGTGCTGATCCTGCTGTTCATGGCGCTGATGCTGTTCGCCGGCTACGCGGCCGATGCCAGGACGGCGATCTTCGCCTCGATCGGCGCCACCTATGTCACCACGCTCGCCCAGCTGGTCGGCGTCACGCACCGCATGGAAAGGCAGATCCCGGCCGGGCCGATGAAGGTGCATTTCGCGCAATGGTTCATCGTCTCGCTGCCGATCTTCCTGGTCGAAAGCTTCTTCTTCCTGCTCACCAATGCCGACGTGCTGATGGTCGGCGCCTATATGGATCCCAACGACGTCGCCGTCTATTTCGCCACGGTCAAGACGCTGGCGCTGGTGCATTTCGTCTATTTCGCCGTCAAGGCCGGTGTCGCCCAGCGCTATGCGCAATTCACCCATGGCGACCCGGAGAAGCTTGCCGTCTTTGCCCGCGAGACGGTGTCGTGGACCTTCTGGCCCTCGCTGCTGATGGCGCTGCTGGTGCTGGCGCTGGGCAAACCCATGCTGGTGCTGTTCGGCCCCGAATTCACGTCGGGCTATCCGCTGCTGTTCCTGCTCGTCTTCGGCGTCGTGGCGCGCGCCGCTGTCGGCCCGTGCGAAAGCCTGCTCACCATGAGCGGCAACCAGAACATCTGCGCCGCCGTCTATGCCATGACACTGGCCTTCAACATCGGCCTCAACGTGGTGCTGATCCCGCATTTCGGCCTGTGGGGCGCCGCCATGGCCACCGCCTTCGCCATGATCTTCGAGGCCGGCGCGCTGTCCTTCACCGTCTGGCGCAAGCTCGGCATCGTCATGGCGATCTTCGTGCCTGCCAAAGGAGCCGCCTGATGGTCGCCATCCCGTTGCTCGAGGAGACCAGCGGCGGCACCGCCGGCGCCATGGTGTCCGGCCTTGCCGGGCTGGCGCGCGATCCCGATCCCGCCCATATCGAAATCCTCGCCAACAACCGGCCGGAGCGCAAGCTTGCCATCTACCCGGCGTCCGCCGGCTTCGATCTGGTCGAGGAGCTGGATTATCTGTGCGCCCGCACGGTCGAGCCGAACGTCTTCTTCAACCCGCGCTTCCTGGCGCCGGCCATGCCCCGGCTGGAGGATCGCGAGGTGCGGCTGGCGGTGATCCGCGACGGCGACGAATACCGCAACCGGCTGCGCCTGCTGGTGCCGATCTCGGTGGAACGCCCGGTGGTGCCGCTCGGCGTTCCGGTGATGCGCACCTGGTCGAGCCCGTTCGGTCCGCTTGGCACGCCGCTGATCGACCGCGACGATCCGGTCGGCGTCGTCGAGGATTTCTTCTCGATGCTGTCGCGCCCGCACCTCAAGCTGCCGAAAGTCTTCGTGCTGCCCGACATCAGGCTCGACGGTCCGGTGGCGAGCCTGCTTGACACCGTGGCCGAGACGCGCGGCCTGACGCTGGTCACCACCGGCCAGACCCCGCGCCCCGTTCTGGAGAGCGAGCTCGACGGCGACGACTACCTCAAGGCTTCGCTGCGCCCGCACCATTATCGCGAGTTCCGCCGCCTGAAGCGGCGCCTTGCCGACCTCGGCAGGCTGGAGCATGTCGTGGCGCGCGGCCCCGAGGAGATCCGCCACGCCATCGAAGGTTTCCTGACGCTGGAAGCCTCCGGCTGGAAGGGCCGTGAGCGCACCGCCATGGCGATCGACCGCTTCCGCGCCGCCTTTGCCCGCGAGGCAGTGCACCGGCTGGCCGAACAGGACATGTGCCGCATCCATTCGCTGACGCTCGACGGCCGCTCCATCGCTTGCCTGATCGTCTTCGTCGAGGCCGGCGTCGCCTATACCTGGAAGACGGCCTATGACGAGACGCTGGCCGCCTATTCGCCGGGCACGCTGCTGATGATCGAGGTCACCCGGCAGCATCTCGACGATCCCAACATCATGATGACCGATTCCTGCGCGGTGCCGGATCATCCGGTGATGAGCCGGCTGTGGGCCGAACGCAAGCCGATCGGCACGCTGGTGATCGGACTGACCCCGGACGCCGACCGGCTCGCCCGCCAGGCCGCCTCGCAGCTGCATCTCTACCGCGAGACCCGCAACATGGCCCGCCTGCTGCGCAACCGCATGAAGAGCCTGCTGAGACGGCGATAGCCATGATCCCGAACCTTCGTGGCCGCCGACGCCATGCCGCGACCTCCGCCCCCGGATTGACTGCAGGAAATCGGCCGACATCCGGTCCGGTGCAACGCATCGCCCGAAGGCTGATCGCACGGCACGATTTCACGCTCGCGAGCATTATCGTGGGCCTTTGGGTTCTGTCGGGTCTTGCCTCGGCGGCCCATGCTGCCAATGCGTCGGTCTTCCTCGAAGACCAGACCTGGACCGAACTGCGCGATCGGATCAGCGCCGGGACGACGACGATCATCGTCCCGATAGGCGGCACCGAACAAAGCGGTCCTGCCATGGCCTTGGGCAAGCACAATGTGCGGGTCAAGTTCCTGGCCGAGAAGATTGCCGGTCAACTCGGCAACGCCTTGGTCGCCCCGGTGATCTCCTATGTCCCGGAAGGAACCATCGACCCGCCGAGCGCCCATATGCGGTTTCCCGGAACGATTACCATCAGCGACAAGATTTTCGAGCAATTGCTCGAATCCGCGGCGCGCGGCTTCAAGCTGCACGGCTTCAGGACCATCGTGCTGATCGGCGACCATGGCGGCTATCAGGCCGACGAGCGCCGTGTGGCCGATCGTCTGAATGCCGAATGGAGCAAAAGCCCGGTCCGGGTCTTTGCGGCGCTGCAATACTATCAGATCACCCAGGGCGCTTATGTCGACAGGCTCCTGTCGGCCGGCGCGAGGCAGTCCGAGATCGGATCCCACGCCGGATTGGCCGACACATCGCTGATGCTCGCCATCGACCCTTCCATGGTGCGCAAGGATCGCCTCGCGGCGGCGCCGAAGCTCGGCGCCGACGACGGCGTCTATGGTGGCGACCCGACACGATCGTCGGCCGAGTTTGGTCAACTCGGCGTCGACCTGATCGTCAACGGGACGACCGAAGCGATCCGCGAATTCGCAAGACAGCAGCCCAAATGATCAAGCCATATCCACGGTTCACGAGCTTCCGCGCCCTGCTCGTTTTGTTGCTTGCCCTCTCGCCGGCATCGGCTTGGGCCGGCTCGTGCCCGGAGGATTGCAGCGAGCCGCCGCCTGCCGGCTCTCCGGTCAATATCTACGACCAGACAACCTCTGATCATTTGAGCCCGGCCACGACAGGCGCGCTGCCGCGCGTCTATGTTCCGAACCGCTCGTCCGACAGCGTATCGGTCATCGACCCCGCGACGCTCAAGGAGGTCGACAGGTTCCCTGTCGGGCGCAAGCCGCAGCACGTCGTGCCGGCCTGGGATCTCAGGACGCTCTGGGTAGCCAACAACGCCAGCGGCACCAGCAAGGGCAGCGTGACGCCGATCGACCCCAAGACCGCCAGGCCGGGTCACGAAATCCCGGTCGATGACCCCTACAACATGTACTTCATGCCGGATGGAAGTGCGGCCGTCATCGTCGATGAGGCCTATCAGCGGCTTGATCTGCGCGATCCGCAGACCATGGCGCTGAAGTCATCAATACCGACCCCGACCTGCCCTGGCATCAACCATGCCGATTTCTCCGCCGACAATGCCTACGCCATATTCACCTGCGAATACGGCGATGGCGGACTGTTGAAGGTGGACCTGAAAAACCAGAAGGTGCTCGGCCACCTCGCTTTGTCGAAGATGGGCATGCCGCAGGACATCCGGCTTTCGCCCGACGGCAAGGTCTTCTATGTCGCCGACATGATGAACGACGGCGTGTTCCTGATCGACGGAGACAGCTTTTCCGAGATCGGCTTCATCGCCACCGGCATCGGAACGCACGGCTTTGTCGTGAGCCGCGACGGGACAAAACTCTACGTTTCAAACCGTGGCTCGCACAAGATGGAGCAAGGCCGTGCAAAGGGGCCGGGCAGCGTGACCGTCATCGACTTCGCCACCCGTTCGGTCGTCGCGCAATGGCCAATACCCGGTGGCGGCAGCCCCGACATGGGCAATGTCAGCGCCGACGGCAGGCAATTGTGGTTGTCCGGCCGCTTCGACAGCGAGGTCTACATGATCGACACCACCTCGGGCGCCGTGACGAAAATCCGGGTCGGCGTCGAGCCTCATGGCCTGACGGTCTGGCCGCAGCCCGGCAGATATTCGCAGGGCCATACCGGCAACATGCGGTAGCGTTGCGTTTGCGGAAAAAATTGGTGCCCCTAGCCGGGATCGAACCAGCACTCCTTGCGGAACTCGATTTTGAGTCGAGCGCGTCTACCAATTCCGCCATAGGGGCTCAGGCCGGGCGGCCTGGATGGGCGCGGACTATACGGTCGGAGGCCTGTTCGTCAACTGGCCAAATCTCGAGATCACCGGGATGCGACCAATCTTCGCCTTTTGATTTCGTGACCGCGCTGCCATTGTGCGTCGCGGAAAATCTTTCTAGACAGGCGGCGCATCAAAGCGAGGCGCGTCCCGGCGGATGGATGGCGCGCTTTGGGTTTTTTGTTTTGTGCATGCCATTGCCCCGAAATCGCTGCGCACCGTTTGGGCGACACGCATAGGAGTGCCGATGCTTCGCGGACTTTACGACTGGACCTTGTCGCTGGCGGCCAGGAAATCCGCGGAATGGTGGCTTGCCATCATCGCCTTCATTGAAAGCTCGTTCTTCTTCGTGCCGGCCGATGTACTCTATCTTCCGATGGCGTTGGCACGCCCCGACCGCGCCTACCGCTATGCGCTGACCGCCACCGCCGCCTCGGTGCTGGGCGGCATCGCCGGCTGGATGATCGGCTATTTCGCCTACGACACCATCGCCCGTCCGATCCTGGAGCATTTCGGCGGCCTGGAGACCTTCGAGCGCTGGCAGAATTCTGGCGTCGGTCTGATGCTGGTGCTGCTTGTTACTTCCGGTCTCGCGCACCTGCCGCCAATCAAGGTCGTCACCATCCTTGCCGGCGCCCTGCACGTCAATTTGCTGATCTTCATCATCTCGGCCATCGTCGCCCGCGGCGCGCGCTTCCTGCTCCTGGCCTGGCTGCTGCGGCGCTATGGCGAATCGATCCGCGAATTTATCGAAAAGCGCCTCGGGCTGATCGCAGGCGCCGCGGCGGCTGCCCTGATTTTGCTCTATATCATCGTCAAATACGCGTTCTAAGCGGGCCGGACCAACGGACAAAAGACCCATGACAGCGACCATGAATGCCGACACCGGACGCCAGCGGACACGGACCGCCCTGTTTCTCGCCGTCGCCATGGCCGCGACCGTCGGCTCGGCGCTCGGCTTCCAGTATATTGGCGGCTATATCCCCTGCCATCTCTGCCTCGAGCAGCGCACGCCCTATTATATCGGCGCGCCGCTGATGGTGCTGGCGGTGATCGCATCGATGCTGCGGGCGCCGGCCTGGCTGACGCGCGGCTTGCTGGGCATTGGCGGCCTGTTGATGCTCTACGGCCTCTATCTCGGCGTCTATCATTCCGGCGTCGAATGGCAGTGGTGGGCCGGTCCGACCGACTGCACGGCGGGCGCCGGCCCGGTCGACACCGGCGGCAAGGGCGTGCTCGACGCGCTCGACAAATTCGTGCCGCCCTCCTGCGACAAGGCGGCTCTGCGCATCCTGGGCCTGTCGCTGGCCGGCTGGAACGCCATCGCCAGCCTCATCCTGGCCGCCGTCGCCTTCCGCGGCGCGCTGGCCCGCGATTGACGCGGATCGGGGCGATTTTCAGACCTGCTCGACGCTGAGGATGTTCATGGCTCCGTGTTCTCCAAGATACACGGCGAGACAGTCCCAGAATTCGTCGCGCAGCGCCTTTCCGTCGGCGTCAAAGTCATTTCTTGCGACAAGCAGAAGTTTCCCGTCGGCATAGGTACAGCTGGGCTGCCGGTGCCAGGTTCGGCCAGCGCGGACTCTTGCTCTATATCGACGGCGGCTCGCGGGCCTAGCGTCGGCGCAACGTCATGGCACTCGATGGTGATCTTGTACATGCGTCGGCCAATCGGCTCTGCTCACCGACACTATGGTTCCAGCTCGACATCCCAGTAGAGATAATCCATCCAGCTTTCATGAAGATGGTTCGGCGGGAACAGGCGGCCGTTGTTGTGCAGATCATGCACGGTCGGCTGATAGGGCTTCTGCAGCGGCCACATCTTGGCATGCGCCGGCATCATGCCGCCCTTCCTCAGATTGCAGGGCGAGCAGGCGGCGACGACATTCTCCCAGGTCGTCGCACCGCCGCGATGGCGGGGGATGACATGGTCGAAGGTCAGGTCGTCGGGCGTGCCGCAATACTGGCACTGGAAGCGGTCGCGCAGGAAGACGTTGAAGCGGGTGAAGGCCGGGTGCCTGGACGGCTTCACATAGGCCTTCAGGCTGACCACGCTCGGCAGCTTCATCGAGAAGGTCGGCGAGGACACCGCATGCTCGTATTCGGCGACGATGTTCACACGGTCGAGGAACACCGCCTTGATGGCGTCCTGCCAGGACCAGAGCGACAGGGGGTAGTAGCTGAGCGGACGGTAATCCGCGTTCAGCACCAGTGCTGGAAGCCCATCCGGAGATACGGCAACCGTCACGTGTTTACCTCCTTGGTTCTAGACCCGAACGGCGCGGATACTGTAAGCCCGACATGACAGGGATGTGAAGCGGATTGTCGCTTGCCCAAAGCGTCAAAAAACCCCGATTTTTATGCTTTTTTGTAGATTCAGGACGGGGGCGCGGCATCCCTGCCCCTGGTTTCGCGATAATAGGACCAGAAAAGCCGCGATGCGACACCTCGCCACGGGCTCCATGATTCGGCCAATGCGATCAGTGTTTTCTCCGGCGGACGCGGGTCGATACCGAGCGCATGGCCGACCGCGCCTTGCAGCGCAACGTCACGCGCGGGGAAAATGTCGGGGTGCCCGGCGGCAAACAGAAGGTACACTTCCGCCGTCCACGGACCGATACCGGGCACCGCCGTCATCGCGGTGATCGCCTCGGTCGCGTCGAGCGAACAGAGGTGATTGAGGTCGAGCCCGTCGGCCACCGCCTGGGCAACCGCGATCAGTCCGCGCTGCTTGGGCCGCGACAGGCCTGCCTCGCGAAACATGTCCTCGCCGGCGGCCAGGATCGCCTGCGGCGTCAGCGGATCGACGAGCTTCGTCAGCCGGCCGAAGATGGCGTCGGCGCTCGCCCGCGACACTTGCTGCGAGACGACGATCGAGGCCAGGCTCCTGAATCCCGGCTCCGAAAGCCGGAGCGGCACCTCGCCGGCCATGCCGCGCACCTTTTCCAGGCGCGGGTCGATGATGCAAAGCGCATCGAGCCCCCGCGCAATGTCGTCCAGTGTCGCGATGCGTTGCATGGTATCCTTGTCCGCCAATGTGCAGCAAAGTAGCAACCGCCAAAAGCACAGCACAACCCGATTGCCGCCTCAGACATGACGCTCCTGACATTCCGCTTCGCGCCCAGCCCCAACGGAGAACTGCATCTCGGCCATGCCTATTCGGCGCTGCTCAACCAGAAGCTCGCGCAGACCCACGACGGCCGCCTGCTGCTGCGCATCGAGGACATCGACACCACGCGCTGCACGCCGCAATTCGAAGCCGGCGTGCTTGCCGACCTGAAGTGGCTGGGCCTTGGCTGGGAAGAGCCGGTGCGCCGCCAGTCGGAGCATTTCGCAGAATATCAGGCGGTGCTCGACCGGCTGATCCGCGAGGACCTCGTCTACCCCGCCTTCATGAGCCGTGGCGAGATCAGGGCCTTCATAGCCGACAGCGAAAAGCGCGGGCGTGACTGGCCGCGCGATCCCGATGGCGTGCCGCTCTATCCTCCGTCCGACAAGGCGTTGCCGCTGAAGGAACGCAAACGGCGTATCGCCGAAAACGAGCCCTTCGCCTGGCGACTTGATGTCGATGCCGCTGTTGCACGCGTAGGCAGGGACCTCGCATGGACCGAATTCAGCGATGAGACGCTATCGGCGACGCGCTCGGTCGAGGCCCGCCCGCACGACTGGGGCGACGTGATCGTGGCGCGCCGCGACATCCCGACCAGCTACCACCTGGCCGTCATTGTCGACGACGCCCTGCAAGCGGTCAGTCATGTCGTGCGTGGGCAGGACCTGTTTTCCGCCACCGGCGTGCAGCGCCTGCTGCAGGAATTTCTTGGGCTTCCGCAACCCGCCTATTTCCACCATCGGCTCATCCTTGGGCCGGACGGGCGGAAACTGTCGAAAAGCCTTGGCGACATCGGCCTTGGCAAGCTGCGCGAGGCAGGCGCATCGCCTGACGACGTCAGACGGATGGTCGGTCTCTGAGCCGGTGGAGCTCTGGGCACGCGTGACGAATCCGCCACCGATTGAATTCCGGTGATGCATGGATCAATCGTTTCGTTTTGCGCGCCGGGTAGAACGGGATTAGAGCAGCGCCACGGTCAGTTTTTCACCAGCGTGGCGGTCTCCGGAAAATGCAAAGCATCAAGCGGTTCATCCCCGCCACCTTCGTCGTCCTGTGGGCAACGGGCTTCATCGGCGCGCGCTATGCCATGCCATGGGCGGAGCCGTTCACCTTCCTCGCCGCCCGTTTCGTCATAGCGGCCATCCTGCTGGCAGCCCTGATGCCCGTTCTGGGTTCGAAGCGAGCCACCCGCAAGGAGGCGCTACACGCCACCGGCGCCGGCGTGCTGATGCATGGCGTCTATCTCGGCGCCGTCTTCTGGGCCATCCACAGGGGCATGCCGGCCGGGTTTTCGGCCCTGATCGTCGGCCTGCAGCCGCTGATCACCGCAGTGCTTGCCGGCAAGTTCCTGGGAGAAGCGATCCTGCCGCGCCACTGGCTCGGCCTTGGCATTGGCCTGATCGGCATCGTCATCGTGCTGTGGCCAAAGCTTGGCGCGCTCGGTGGTGGCGTGACCGCGGCGACGCTGACCGCCTCGCTGGTCTCGGTGCTCGGCATGAGCGCCGGCACCATCTGGCAGAAGCGTTTTGCTTCCGGCGGCGACCTCGTCGCCGCGACCATGTGGCAATATGTCGGCGGCGCCTCGCTGATGATCCTGGCCGCGCTCGCCTTCGAAACGCACACCGTCACCATCAACGGCGAACTGATCTTCGCCATGGCCTGGCTGGTGCTGGTGCTGTCGCTCGGCGCCATCTTCCTGCTGATGGTGATGATTCGTGACGGTGAAATGTCGAAAGTCGCCTCGCTGTTCTACCTGGTGCCGGCGGTGACGGCGGTCATCGCCTGGGCCCTGTTCGACGAACAGCTCAACGCGCTGCAGATCGTCGGCATGGCGATCACCACCTTCGGCGTCGGCCTGGCGACGGCGCGGCCTGCCAAGGGAAGAATTGAGGGATTGAAAAGAACTGAGGAATTGAGGAATTGAGGAATTGAGGAATTGAGGAATTGAGGAAGAAGCACACGGCGCCAGATATGGCCGCTTTTTTCTTCAATTCTCCAGTTCTTCAATTCCCCAATTCCTCATCGGCGCCGCCTCATCCGACCCGGGCACGCGCCTCGAGATAGCGACTGATCGCGGCATTGAGCTCGCCGCCGAGGATGAAGATCGCCGAGACGATGTAGAGGAAGACCACCGCGATCATGATCGAGGCCAACCCGGCGTAAGTCGTCACATAGGACGAGAAATGATCGAGATAGGTGGCGAACATCGTCGAGCCGATGAGCCATGCGGCCAGTGTGAAGACGATGCCCGGCACCAGCGAGACGAAGCGGCGCTTGCCGGCCGGCAGCCAGTAGTGCACGGCAAACAGCCCGCCGATGATGACGGCCGAGGCAATGACGTAGCGCCACAGCGTGATCGTGCCGGTATAGGGCTTTATCCATTCGAAATGCGCCTCCGCCAGCCGCGCCAGCAGGGGCGCGAACACCAGAAGCACGCTGATCGCCAGGAAGCCGGCCGTCGCGATCAGCACGAAGAAGATGCTCTGCACGCGGCGATAGATGATGCCGCGCGTCTCGGTGACGCGATAGGCGCGGTTGAGCGAAGTGCGCAGCGCCTCGATGCCGTTCGAGGCAAAATAGGCGGCAAGCAGCACGCCGTAGGTCAACAGGTCGGTGCGCCGGACGGTCAGCACGTTCAGCACCTCATGCGCGATCGGCTTGGCGATCTGATCGGGCCAGGTGTCGAAGACCAGGTGCACGGCCGTGTCGGCAAAGGCCTGGGCGCCGAGGAAGCTGCCCAGCGTCGTGGCGAAGATCAGGAACGGAAACAGCGCCATCAGCGAGGTAATCGCCAGATGGCTGGCCATCGCCCAGCCGTCATCGGTGTTGAAATGGCCGAGCGCGTCGTAGAGCACGCGGCGCAGGGCGACTATATTCCGCAACAAGAACCCGCGTTCCCTTCGATTGTCTCGACGCCGCGAATATGGGAAGTGAATGCGGCAAATGGCAACCCTTGGCGAAACCACGAGTCCGACGGCGCAGCAATTGCGCACCATCATCATCACCGGCGCCTCGTCCGGCATAGGGGCATATTGCGCCCGGGCACTCAAGGCGGAAGGCTGGCGGGTCTTTGCAACAGCCCGAAAACCCGAGGACATCGCCGCCCTCGAAAGCGACGGCATCGAGGCTTTCTATCTCGATTACAGCGAACCGGACTCCATTGCAGCCCTGGTAACGGCGGTGCTCGAGCGCACCGGCGGCCGGCTCGATGCCCTGTTCAACAACGGCGCCTACGCCCAGGCCGGTGCGGTCGAGGATCTGTCGGTGGCCGCGCTCAAGCAGCAATTCGAGGTCAATTTCTTCGGCTGGCATGACTTGACCCGCCGCCTGGTTCCGATGATGCGCCGTCAGGGTCACGGCCGCCTCGTCCATTGCTCGTCGATCCTCGGTCTGGTGCCGGTGCGCTTTCGCGGCGCCTATTCGGCATCCAAACATGCGCTCGAGGCGCTGATGCTCTGCCAGCGCCAGGAACTGGTCGGCAGCGGCGTCCATGTTTCACTGATCGAACCGGGGCCGGTGAAATCGAAAATCGCCAGCAACGGCCTGCCCTGGTTCCTGAAAAACATCGACATCGACAATTCCGTGCACAGGGCGGACTATGCCGCGCAGCTGGAGCGGCTGCGCGCCGGCGGCAGCCAATCGGCGCTGAAGCCCGGGCCGGAAGTGGTCCACAAGGTTCTGCGTCATGCCCTTCTGTCGCCGCGCCCGCGTCCGCACTATGTGGTAACTGTGCCGGCCAGAATCGGCGCGGCGCTCAAACGCATCCTGCCGGCATCGATGCTCTACCGCCTGATGGCCAAACGCGCCTGAACGCGAAACAACTGGAAACGCAACAATGGCAACCGTCTTCAACATCCTCGCCATTCTGGTCATGGCCGCCGTGGCGATCGTGCTGATCCGAGGCCTCGTCAACATGATGCGTGGCGGTTCGAGCGTCACCTCGAACAAGCTGATGCAGGCGCGCGTCATGCTGCAGGCCGTGGCGCTGTTGCTGATCCTGCTGGCCGTGTATTTCACCCGCAAGTGAGGCCGTTCGGGAGGCGACATGGTCAAGCTCAACAAGATCTACACCCGCACCGGCGATGACGGCACGACGGGTCTCGGCACTGGTGAGCGGCGGCTGAAATCCGACCTGCGGGTGGACGCCTACGGCACGGTCGACGAAGCCAATGCCTGCATCGGCATGGCGCGCGTGCATACCGCAGCGAACCACCCGGCGATCGATGCCATGCTGTCGCGCATCCAGAACGATCTCTTCGACCTCGGCGCCGATCTCGCCGTGCCCGATGACGGCAAGCCGCTTGGCTACGAGCCGCTGCGTATCGTTGCCGCGCAGACCGACCGCGTCGAGAAGGACATCGACCTCCTCAACAAGGATCTTCAGCCGCTCAAATCCTTCGTGCTCAACGGCGGCACGCCGGCGGCGGCGGCGCTGCATCTGGCCCGCACGGTGGCGCGGCGGGCCGAACGGCTGATGGTGGCGCTGGCTCAAGACCCGGGCGAGCACGTCAACCCTGAGGGGTTGAAATACATCAACCGCGTCTCGGATTTCCTGTTTGTCGCCGCCCGGGCGGTCAATGACAATGGAAATGCCGACGTGCTATGGGTTCCCGGCAAGAACCGCTGAGCTGAACGGATCGAAAAGGCGGGAGGGGACCAGGCACGCATGTTCATCCCGCTTTACGACACAAACAGGCTGCGCCACATCCGCCTGCAATATGTGACGATCGGCCTGATCGTGGTCAACGCGCTGGTCTATTGCGCCACGGCACTCGGCGGCGAGAACTTCACCAATGCCGCCGTGCTTGGCCTCGGCTTTATTCCGTCCGTGGTTCACAACACGGCCGAGCTTGATCCTCGGTTCATCATCATTCCGGAAAGCCTGAGCTACCTTACCTATTCCTTCCTGCATGCGGACATCTTTCATCTTGGCGGCAACATGCTGTTCCTGTGGGTGTTCGGCGACAATGTCGAGGACGCGCTCGGCCACATCCGCTACCTGATCTTCTATCTCCTGTGCGCCATCGCCGGCGCCGCCTTCCAGGGGCTTGTCGCCTGGGATTCGCAGGTGCCGCTGATCGGCGCCTCCGGCGCCATCGCCGGCGTGGTCGTCGCCTATCTGATCCTCTATCCCAGGGTTAAGGTCTGGGTCCTGGCCTTTGCCCGCATCCCGCTGCGCATTCCGGCCTTCATCCCGCTTATCCTGTGGGTGCTGTTCCAGGTCTTCATGTTCGCCGCCGGCGGCGAGGACCAGATTTCCTGGGCCTGCCATATTGGCGGCATCATCGCCGGCGCGGTGCTGGTGCTGGTCCTGCGCAGCCGCGGCGTGCCGCTTTTTGCCGGCGCGGACGAGGATGCCGTGGCTCCCAAGCTCGACCAGCCGCCGGTTGCTGCCGAACCAGCGGCGCCTGAACCGCAGGCCACCACGACGCGCTGGGGCCGGGGAACCCCCCCTGGCCCAAACTGAACCGATTTGAGCCGCTTTCAGCGTATTGACGGCAAGGGTTGCCGCAACTACGGAAACGTCTCCGTCCGAGCCCCAAGGCTGTTAAGGAGCAGTCCAAGACGGGCAAAGACCAGAATTTCCATCCGGAATGTCGGCTTTCGACAACTCAGAAGGGGCGCAAGCTGTTATAGCGCGCCTAACTAGCGTGAAGAGGTGACAGGCAAATGAAGATCCTTGTGCCCGTGAAGCGGGTTGTGGATGCGAACGTCAAGGTTCGCGTGAAGGCCGACGGTTCGGCGGTGGAACTCGCCAACGTCAAGATGGCGATGAACCCGTTCGACGAGATCGCGGTGGAAGAGGCGATCCGGCTCAAGGAAGCCGGTAAGGCCGAGGAGATCATTGTCGTCTCGATCGGCCCGCAGCAGGCGCAGGAGACCCTGCGCACCGCGCTCGCCATGGGCGCCGACCGCGCCATCCTGGTCAAGACCGACGAACAGACCGAGCCGCTCGGCGTCGCCAAGGTGCTGAAGGGCGTCGTCGACGCAGAGCAGCCCGGCCTCGTCATCCTGGGCAAACAGGCGATCGACGACGATTCCAACCAGACCGGCCAGATGCTGGCGGCCCTGCTCGGCTGGGCGCAAGGCACTTTCGCCTCCAAGGTTGTGCTCGACGGAGACAAGGCCAAGGTGACGCGCGAAGTCGACGGCGGCCTGCAGACGGTGGAATTGAAGATGCCGGCGATCGTCACCGCCGATCTTCGCCTCAACCAGCCGCGCTATGCCTCGCTGCCCAACATCATGAAGGCCAAGAAGAAGCAGCTCGACGAAAAGACCCCGGCCGACTACGGCGCAGACGTCAAGCCGCGGCTGAAGATCATCAAGACCGAGGAGCCGGGCGGCCGCAAGGCGGGCGTCAAGGTCAAGAGCGTCGCCGAACTGGTCGACAAGCTGAAGAACGAAGCCGGCGTTTTGTAAGGAAATCCGATGAGGCCGGCCTGCAAACGGCCGGTTTCTCCGCTTCCGGTGCTCACGTACAAAAGTACGCTCCGCTCCGGTTCTCGAAACCAACCGTTTTCGACTCGGCCTGACCGGATTTCAGGGAGCCTCGAAAACGAAAGTCAGGAATATCATCAATGGCTATTCTTCTGATCGCTGAACACGACAATGCCAGCCTTTCCGACCAGACCGCCAAGGCGCTTTCGGCGGCCCTACAGATCGGCTCGGACGTGCATGTGCTGGTGGCCGGCAAGGGCGCCAAGGGTGCGGCGGACGCTGCCGCCAAGCTCAAGGGCGTCGGCAAGGTGCTGCTTGCCGAAGCAGACGAGCTCGCCGAGCGCCTCGCCGAACCGACGGCAGCCCTCGTCGTGTCGCTTGCTGGCGGTTACGACGCCATCATCGCGCCGGCGACCTCGTCGGGCAAGAATGTCGCGCCGCGCGTCGCGGCCCTGCTCGATGTCGCGCAGGTCTCCGAGATCATCGAAGTGGTCTCGCCGGACACGTTCAAGCGCCCGATCTATGCCGGCAACGCCATCCAGACCGTGCAATCGACAGACGCCAAGAAGGTCATCACCGTGCGCACCGCCTCCTTCCAGGCGGCGCCCGAGGGCGGCTCGGCCCAGGTCGAGATGGTCAACGCCGCAGCCAATCCCGGCCTGTCCACCTTCGTCGAGAACAAGCTCTCGGAGACGGACCGTCCGGAACTGACCTCGGCAAAGATCATCATCTCGGGCGGCCGCGCGCTCGGCTCGTCGGAGAAGTTCCAGGAGGTCATCCTGCCGGTCGCCGACAAGCTCGGTGCGGCGGTCGGCGCCTCGCGTGCCGCTGTCGATGCCGGCTACGCACCGAACGACTGGCAGGTCGGCCAGACCGGCAAGGTGGTCGCTCCGGACCTCTACATCGCGGTCGGCATCTCCGGCGCCATCCAGCATCTCGCCGGCATGAAGGATTCCAAGGTCATCGTCGCCATCAACAAGGACGAGGAGGCGCCGATCTTCCAGGTTGCCGACTACGGCCTCGTCGGCGATCTCTTCGTCATTCTGCCGGAGTTGCAGAAGGCGCTTTGACGCTCTCTGGCAAAGCGTATTAAATGCTTGGGGTGGGGTAGACGAAGTCGCCCCGCCCTTTTAGTTTGCACCGCACAAAAAGCAGGCTGCAAAAGCCTTTGGACGGGATCGGTGTAATGAGCAAGATCGAGACGATCGGCATCATCGGCGCAGGCCAGATGGGTGGGGGTATCGCCCATGTCTCCGCGCTTTCGGGCTACAAGGTGCTGATCTACGATATTTCGCCCGACCGCATTGAAAAGGGCATCGCCACCATCAGCGGCAACATGGCCCGCCAGGTGGGCTCCGGCAAGCTCGACGAGAAGCTGCGCAACCAGGCGATGGCGCGCATTGCCTCCGCACCGACGATGGCCGATCTTGCCGGCGCCGATCTGGTGATCGAGGCGGCGACCGAGGACGAGACGGTCAAGCGCAAGATCTACGCGCAGCTCTGTCCGCAGCTCAATCCCGAAGCCATACTGGCGACCAACACCTCGTCGATCTCGATCACGCGGCTCGCCGCGCAGACCGACCGGCCGGAGCGCTTCATCGGCATACATTTCATGAACCCGGTGCCGCTGATGAAGCTGGTCGAGCTGGTGCGCGGCATCGCCACCGAGGATCAGACCTTCGAGGCCGCCAAGACCTATGTGAAGCAGCTCGACAAGACGATCACGGTCTCGGAGGATTTCCCGGCCTTCATCGTCAACCGCATCCTGCTGCCGATGATCAACGAGGCGATCTACACGCTCTATGAGGGTGTCGGCTCCGTCGACGCCATCGACACCGCCATGCGGCTCGGCGCCAATCATCCGATGGGACCGCTGCAGCTGGCCGATTTCATCGGCCTCGACACCTGCCTGTCGATCATGCAGGTGCTGCATGACGGCCTGTCGGATTCGAAGTATCGCCCCTGCCCGCTGCTGGTGAAATATGTCGAAGCCGGCTGGCTCGGCCGCAAGACCGGGCGCGGTTTCTACGACTATCGCGGCGAGCACCCCGTTCCGACGCGCTAGGCCAATTCCACGAAAAGAGTGAACGGTTTCCCGGGAAGAGCGCGAAGCGCTTTCGCTTGGGAATTGCGTTAAAACAAAGAGATAGAGCGCGTCCGTTCACGACGCCGCGGCAAGCGGCGCCTGCGGCTCCGACTTGTCGTCGGGCGCCACGCAGACGCACCCGCGGCCGGCCGCCTTGGCGGCATAGCAGGCGGCGTCGGCCCTTGCGATGATCTCGTCTGCTTCGCCGCAATTGGCGTTGATTGCGGCAACACCGATGCTGGCGCCGATGGCATGCGGCCGGTCATCCCAGCTGAAGTCCAATCCCGCTATCGCATCGATGATGGAGCGCGCCGCGACCCTGGCGCCGGCGGTCGAGCCCGATTTCAGGATGACCGCGAATTCGTCGCCGCCCAGGCGCGCGACGAGGTCTTCGGGCCCGACTACGCCACGCACGGCCTGTGCGACCCGCTTCAGCAAGGCGTCTCCGGCGGCGTGACCGCCGGTGTCGTTGACCAGCTTGAAATGGTCGAGGTCGATGAACATGAACTGATGGCGGCTGCTGCCAGCCCCGGCGGCATCCTTGCGGGCCTGAACGACCAGCTCCTCCATGGTGCGGATGAAGCTCGAGCGATTGGCAAGGCCGGTCAGCGCATCATGCGCGGCGGCGTGTGCAAGCTGCCGCTGCAGGGCGCGTGCATCGGTAAAATCCTGGAAAACGATGACCAGCCCGCAGAATTCGTTGCGCTCGTTCATGATCGGCGACACGACCTGACGGATACTGCAGCGTGTGTCGTCGCGGCGGACCAGCACGGCGCGGCTGTTCTGGTCGGAGGGCGTCTCCGCACCGATCGCCGGCCGTGTCACGCCGATCCTGTGTCCCGTCTCCTCGTCCACCGCCCAATAGACATGACCGAGCGTCTTGCCGAGAGCCGCCTCCGTCGGGACGCCGGTCAGCTTCTCGGCAACCGGATTCATGAAGGTGACGCGGTTCGCCGCATTGGTACAGATGACGGCATCGCCGATCGATTGCAGCGTCACCCGGAGCCGCTCTTTCTCGTCGGCCAGCATTGCCGCCGATACGGTCAGACGCTCCTCGGCCTCCTTGCGCCGGGTGATGTCGGTCAGGCTGCCGATGGCCCGGATCAGACGCCCGTCCCCGTCACGCTCGATGGCCTTGCCGCGGTCGAGGATCCAGATCCAGCGGCCGTCCTTGTGACGCATCCTGAACTCGGCCTCGAAGAACTCTGTCTGGCCGTCTAGATGGGCGCGATCCGCCTCGGCGACGGTTTCGCGGTCGTCGGGATGGATCATCGTCAGCCAAAGATCGGGGTCGCCGTCGAGTTCGCCATCCGCATAACCCAGCATCTTGACCCAGGTCGAGGAGTAGGTCGTGCCGCCCTTGCGGATGTCGAGATCCCAGACGCCCTGGCCGGCGCCGGCAAGCGCGAAATTCCAGCGCGTTTCAGCCTCGGCGATACGCGCCTCGGCCTGTTTGCGCGCGTCGATGTCCTCGATCTGTGAAACGAGATAGAGCGCGCGGCCGCTCTTCTCCTCTCGAATGACGGAGCCGGCGAGATGCGCCCAGACGGCTGTACCGTTCTTCTTGAGGTAGCGCTTCTCGAATTGGAAGGCGTTGACCGTGCCAGCTTTGATGCCTTCCATGGTCTCCCGCCCGACATGCAGGTCGTCGGGGTGCGTGATCTGGAAGAAGGTCAGCGCCTCGATCTCTTCGCGGCTGTAGCCGAGCATCGAGGCGAACGCCGGATTGGTTTGCACAATGCGCCCATCGAGGCCGACGACGGCGATGCCGATTGCCGAGTCCTCCATCGCCTGGCGGAAGCGCTGCTCGCTCTCGGCGATCTGCCGCCGATCTTTCGAGATGCGGCCGATGAAAAGACAGGCGAAGAAAAGCGCGCCGATTGTCATCGCGACCGACATTTGAAGGCAAAGTCTGAGCGCTTCCGCGCCAAGGTCCAGCCTCGACAGCACGACCAGGACCGCGGCCACGGCGAAGCCGGCCACGAGCAACGCCGGAGTTGCATGTTTGTCGAGCCTGATCGGTCCTCGCAGTCTCACGATCCGTGCCACCCCCGTGGGCAATCGCTTTTTTCTCGAGAGAACCCTGAAGGATCGATTTTAAGGAAAGGTTGCGTGGGGGTACCGCGATATGGTCAACCGGCAAACAATCGCCGGCATGATTAAGGATCGGTGTGCACGGGGTGTGGTCGCTTCTATCCTGCTACCAGCGCACGAAAAACCGTCCGCCGAGCGCGCCGAGCAAGGTGAGAAGGGCGATCGCGATCGTGTACCA
Organism: Mesorhizobium sp. WSM4308; assembly: GCF_002294905.1. NCBI lineage: Bacteria > Pseudomonadati > Pseudomonadota > Alphaproteobacteria > Hyphomicrobiales > Phyllobacteriaceae > Mesorhizobium > Mesorhizobium sp. WSM4308. The sequence continues at coordinate 57,703 of NZ_NSFW01000003.1, forward strand.
GGTGGCGACGAAAAGCGGCGAATCGTCGAAACAGTGCGCGGCATAGAAGGTCGCCGCCAGCCCGCCGGCGAGCAACCCCGCCACCGCGCCGGCAAGCACCGGCCGTGTCGGCGCGCCATAGCGCAGCATCCACAGGAAGATGGCCAGCGGGCCGATGCCGATCAGCGGGATGAAGCCCATGCAGATCATCATGTTGGAGCCGATCATCCTGGTGCCCCACAACGCCTCCGGCACCATGAAGAGCTCCAGAACCACCGCCACGGCCACCAGCAGAGGAGCCGCGGCCGTCCAGGCCATGGCCCTGGCCGTTGAGGCGCCAGGTGTCGACAGCGCCCGGATCAGGCCGAAGGCGGTGACGGCAAGCACGATGGTGAAAACGAATTTGGACAGGAAGCGCATCGTGTGCGCGGCCACCATGAAATCGGGGCGCGGGCCGATCGTCAGCAGGAAAACGATTGCCGCGATGACAATGGCCACGCCAGCCGCCAGCCACCAGGCCGAGCGCAGCGGCATCGCCCTGCTGCTTGCATCGGCGTCGAGCGCCTTGATGAGATCTTCGGTCCTCATGTCATTCCCGCCCGACTCGCCCCTGCCCGAATCGCTTGGCTATGGCGGCTAGCCCGCGATGCAGCGACACACGCACCGCCGTCTCGCTGATGCCGAACTTCGCTGCCGTCTCGCCGATCGAGCGGCCTTCCACGGATACGGCCGAAACCACCGAACGCTGTGCCGGCGGCAGCCCGTCCAGGGCCCTGTTGATGTCGCGCTCGCTGACGGTTTCGGTTTCCGGTTCGGCGAAGGTCTCCGCAATATCGTCGACATCGATTTCGATGCGCCGACCGCGCCGCCGGAACGCATCGATCAGCTTGAAGCGGGCAATCGCATAGATCCACGGCAGCACCGGCGCGTCCTGGCGCCAGGTATGCCGTTTCACATGAATGGCCAGCAAGGTTTCCTGCACGACATCCTCGGGATCGACTCCGCCCTGCACGATCTTGCGCCGGACAAAGCCGCGCACCAGCGCGGCAATCCGGTGCAGAAAGTCGGCATAGGCCTTTTCATCTCCGGCGATCGCGGCCCGCAACAGCCGGGAAAGCTCGGCCTCGTCCTTGCCGCTCACAAGAGTTCACTCCCCCGATTTTCGTGCCTCGGCACTGATTTGTTACGTGGCCGGCGAAATAATGTCCAAGCCAAACTGCGGGCAAATCACGAAAGTTTGCGGGTCCTGGAGGCTCAGCCTCAGGCCGGACGACTTCATGGGCCTTGCTCGTACGTCTTGCGGAAACCGTCGGTCCGGGATGCCATCACATGGAATTGTCCGCCTCGCGCCGCTCTTTGTGCCTCAGCGACCGATTGAAGCAGGCCAACAATGTTGACTATTCGTGTCATGTATCGATAGGTGCGGCGTGCCAAGACCAACGAAAGCGAGGATGACGCCATGAGATACACCCTTTCCGCCCTTGTCGGCGCCACCGCACTTGCAATCGGCCTGGCCGCCGGTCCGGCGCGGGCCGAGGATGCCGGCATCATCGTCTACAACGCCCAGCACGAAAGCCTTGGCAAGGAATGGGCTGAAGGTTTCACCAAGGAGACCGGCATCAAGGTCACGCTGCGCAATGGCGGCGACAGCGATTTCTCCAACCAGATCGTTGCCGAAGGGGCCGCCTCGCCCGCCGACGTGTTCCTGACGGAGAATTCGCCCGCCATGGTGCTGGTCGAGAATGCCGGCCTGTTCGCGCCCGTCGATGCCGACACGCTGGCACAGGTGCCGCAGGACTATCAGGCGGCCAGCGGCAAATGGGTGGGTGTTGCCGCGCGCAGCACCGTCTTTGCCTACAACACGACCAAGCTCAAGACCGAGCAGTTGCCCAAGTCGCTGCTCGACCTCGCCGACCCGAGTTGGAAGGGCCGCTGGGCGGCCTCGCCGTCGGGCGCCGATTTCCAGGCCATCGTCAGCGCGCTGCTGCAGCTCAAGGGCGAGGCCGCCACGGCGGACTGGTTGAAGGCGATGAAGGAGAACTTCACCGCCTACAAGGGCAACAGCACGGTGATGAAGGCGGTCAACGCCGGCGAGATCGAGGGTGGGGTGATCTACCACTATTACTACTTCGGCGATCAGGCCAAGACCGGCGAGAACAGCAAGAACGTCGCGCTGCACTATTTCAAGAACCAGGATCCAGGCGCCTTCGTTTCGGTCTCGGGTGGCGGCGTGCTCGCCTCGAGCAAGCATCAGAAGGAAGCCCAGGCCTTCCTGAAATGGGTGACCGGCAAGGGCGGCCAGGATGTGCTGAAGAACGGAAACTCCTTCGAATACGCCGTCGGCAAGGGTGCCGAGTCCAACCCGAAGCTCGTTCCGCTGGCCGACCTGCAGGCACCGAAAGTCGACGCCACGACGCTGAACTCCAAGAAGGTCACCGACCTGATGACGGCAGCCGGCTTGCTTTAGTTGCCGTTCGTCCTAATAAGGACAAACCGACCGTGCTCCCGCGGGAATCCACCTTCCGCGGGAGCGTTTTGTTTTCGAGATGGCATTCGTCGATGACGACACGCTGCGTTCCTGACCTCCGACCGTGGTCCCTCGATTGCCGGCACGCCGCCGCAACCGTCGGGCGTCCGAGCTGATGCAGTCCGCCGTAGATCTCGGGCGCGCCGGCTTGCCGTCGAAGATGCGCCGAATGCCGCATCGGCGGGCGGCACGCTGGCTTGTCACCGCCGCCGTCTTCGTTGCGCTGTTCGCCCTTTTGCCGCTTGCCTTCATCGTCTGGATCGCGGTGCAGACCGGCTGGGAGACCGTGTCGGCGCTGGTCTTCAGGCCGCGCGTCGGGGAACTGCTGGTCAACACCACGCTGCTGGTGCTGCTGACCGTGCCGATCGCCATCATACTGTCTGTCGCGCTGGCCTGGCTGACCGAGCGCAGCGACCTGCCCGGCGCCAGGCTGTGGGCCTGGCTGTGCGTGGCGCCGCTCGCCATCCCCGCTTTCGTGCACTCCTATGCCTGGATCACCATGGTGCCCGGCCTGCATGGCCTGTGGGCCGGCGTGCTGGTGTCCGTGATCGCCTATTTTCCCTTCCTCTATCTGCCCATATCGGCAGCGCTGCGCCGTCTCGATCCGGCCCTGGAGGACGCGGCAGCCGCCCTTGGCCTTGGGCCATCGCGCGTCTTCTGGCGTGTCGTGATGCCGCAGCTCAGGCTCGCCATCTGCGGCGGCTCGCTGCTGGTCGGACTGCATCTGCTGGCCGAATACGGCCTCTATGTCTTCATCCGCTTCGACACCTTCACCACGGCGATCGTCGACCAGTTTCAATCGACCTTCAACGGACCGGCCGCCAACATGCTGGCCGGCGTGCTGGTGACCTGCTGCTTCGTGCTTCTGGGCCTCGAAGTGCTGGTGCGCGGCGAGGAGCGTTATGCCCGTGTCGGCGCCGGCGCGGCGCGTTCCCAGCAGCGCACGAACCTCGGCCGCGCCACCATGCCGAGCCTGCTCTTGCTGGTCGCCACCACGCTGCTGGCGCTCGGCGTGCCGTTCGTGACCATCGGCCGCTGGCTCATCGCCGGCGGCGCCGAGGTCTGGCGTCTCGACGAGATTGGCCTGGCGCTCGGCCAGACGCTGTTCCTGTCGCTTGCCGGGGCACTGCTTGCCACTGTCGCTGCCATGCCGATGGCCTGGATCTCGATCCGCGCCCCAGGGCCGCTGCAGCGCCTGCTGGAAGGTTGCAACTACATCGTGGGATCGCTACCGGGTGTCGTCATTGCGCTGGCGCTGGTCACCATCACCGTGCGCATTGCGCTTCCGCTCTATCAGACGCTGTTCACCATCCTGGTCGCCTATGCCCTCATGTTCCTGCCGCGCGCCCTGGTCAGCCTGCGCGCCTCGATCGCCCAGGCGCCGGTCGAGCTCGAGCGCGCCGCGTCCAGCCTCGGCAGGCGTCCGCTCAACGCGCTGTGGTCGACCACCATCCGCCTGTCGGCCCCTGGTGCTGCGGCCGGCATGGCGCTGGTGGCGCTCGGCATCATGAACGAACTGACCGCGACCCAGATGCTGGCACCGAACGGCACCCGCACGCTGGCGATGGCATTCTGGTCCTACAGCAGCGAGATCGACTACGCCTCGGCGGCCCCCTACGCCTTCATCATGGTGGCGATGTCGCTGCCCTTGACCTGGCTGCTCTATGTCCAGTCGAAACGGATGGCCGGACGATGAGCTTTCTCGAAATCCGCGGTTTGCACAAGCATTACGGCCCGGTCGCCGCATTGGCCGGTGTCGACCTCGATGTCGCCAGCGGCAGCCGCACCGCGATCGTCGGCCCCTCCGGCTGCGGCAAGACCACCTTGCTGCGGCTGATCGCCGGCTTCGAGGCACCGGACCAGGGCCGCATCGTGCTCGGTGGCGAGGTGCTGGCCAATGGCAGCGCCGCCGTCCCGGCGCATCGCCGCGGCATCGGCGTGGTGGCGCAGGACGGCGCCCTGTTCCCGCATCTGACCATCGGCGACAATATCGGTTTCGGCATGGGCCGCGGCGATGACAAACGCGCCGAGCGCATCGTCGAGTTGGCCTACATCGTCGGGCTCGACAAGGCGATCCTCAAGCGCCGCCCACACGAGCTTTCCGGCGGCCAGCAGCAGCGCGTGGCGCTCGCCCGCGCTATGGCGATGAAGCCGCGGCTGATGCTGCTCGACGAGCCGTTCTCGGCGCTCGACACCGGCTTGCGCGCCTCGATGCGCAAGGCCGTGGCCGAACTTCTGGAGGCGGCCGGCATCACCACCATCCTGGTGACACACGACCAGGCCGAAGCACTGTCCTTCGCTGCCCAGGTGGCGGTGATGCGCGATGGAAAATTCTCGCAGGTCGGCACGCCTCGCGATCTCTACCTCAAGCCGAAGGACAGGATGATCGCCGAATTCCTCGGCGACGCCATCATCCTGCCGGCGAGCATTTCGGGCGGCTTCGCCAACTCGCCGCTCGGCCGCATCGCCGTCGATACCAATGACAGCCGCGATGTCGCCCGCATCATGCTGCGGCCGGAGCAGATCGGGCTGAAACGCACGTCGCGCGAAGGCATGTCGGGCACCCCAGACATGCTGTTCGGCGAAGTGACGGAATCGGAATTCGCCGGCTCGACATGCATGATCGCGGTGCGGCTCCTGAACAATGCCGATCCCCCGGACGCCGCCGCCATCGGCAACACGCCGCTGATCCTGCGCAAATCCGGCATGGACGCACCGACGGTCGGTGAGATCGTCCGGCTCACCGTGTCGGGAAAGGCGCATGTGTTCGTCTAAAGCGCGTCGCGTTGAAATGGATTCATGCGACGCGCTTTAGGTCTCTGCTTTATGCATGTCGTTTCTCCCAAAACCGAGGTCACTTTTGGGCGACATGCATTAGGCGACCGAAGGCCGGCGCCCGGCGCGCGGTTCATGCCGTGATGCGTTCGCCGGTTTCGGCTGAATAGATCGGCCAGCGCTCGAGAAAATCACAGCCATGCACGACAACCCTCTCGTTGGCGCTGTCGACAAGGATGACGGCGTAGGCGGGCGGCGCCTGCTCGACAATTTCGCTCGACCGGTCAAGCGCAAGTTCGAACCTTGCGTGCAGGCCGCGCTGCGCCGAGAACGGAATTCCGGCGACGGTGCCGGCGATGTCGCGATGGACATGACCGAAGAAGATGTGGCGGACATCGCCATGGCGCTTCAGCAGGCCGAGCAACCGCTCGGGCTGCTCGAGCGCCAGCGGATCGAGCTGCGGCAGGCCGAGCGCGACCGGCGGATGGTGCAGGAAGATGTAGGCGGGCCTGCCGGCTGATCGGTTCAGGCGGGCTTCGAGCCAGGCAAGCCGCTTGTCGCACAATTCGCCTCCGATGCGCCCTTCCGCCAGGCAGTCGAGGAACAGCAGCACTTCGTTGCCGGTGTCATGGACCGACTGCACGAAGCCATTCTCGTCGACCGGATTTTCCGGGAACGCCGCGACGAGATTGGCCCGCCGGTCATGGTTGCCGGGCAGAAGCCTATACGGCACCGACAGCGTGTTCAGGGCAGCCCGCAGATCCGCGTAACTCTCCGGCGCGCCGCTCTCGGTCAGGTCGCCGGTGAAGACGCAAAGGGCGGCGTCGGCGTGATGCGCATTGATATGCGCGATGCAGAACGCCAGCCTTTGATGCAGGTCGGCGCCATAGCGGCGCTCGCCTTGCCGGCCAAGATGCACATCGGTGACCTGGATGATTTTCATCACGCTTTCAGAGCGCCGGCTCGGGTACGGACGCCTTGAAGACATCGAGGCGGGCTCCCGTCTCCGACGAGAAGAAATGCATGTCTTCAGGCGAAATCTTCAGGCCGACCTGGCTGCCGGGCTCGGGATGGACCGCCTCCGACGTCATCACCGAAAACGGTGCGCCGTCGAGATCGACATAGATGACCCGCCCCGCCCCCAGTTCCTCGACCAGATCGACGGTGGCGTTGAGCGCGCCGGCCGTGCCGGGCGCCACCAGCCGGACGGCCTCGGGCCGGATGCCCATCGCGACCTTCGCGCCGACCGGCAGGCCGGTCCGTGCCATGGCCAGGCGCCGGCTGCCGCCAAGCAGCGACAGCCCGTCGAGCTCGACCGTGCCTTCCAGAATGTTCATGGCCGGCGCGCCGACGAAGGTGGCGACGAAGCGGCTGGCCGGACGGGTATAGATTTCGCCCGGCGTGCCGACCTGCTCGACGCGTCCGCCATTCATCACCACCAGCCGGTCGGCCAGCGTCATCGCCTCGACCTGATCGTGGGTGACGAAGACGGAGGTGGCGTTCAGCCGGCGATGCAGCTTGCGAATTTCCGAGCGCATCTGCACGCGCAGCTTGGCGTCGAGATTGGACAGCGGCTCGTCGAACAGGAACACCTTCGGCTCGCGGATCATGGCGCGGCCCATGGCGACGCGCTGCCTTTGGCCGCCGGAAAGCGCCATCGGCTTGCGGTCGAGCAGATGTTCGAGCTCCAGTGTGCGGGCGACCGCCTGGATGCGCTGCTGGCGCTCGGCCGAGGGAACGCCGGCGACCTTGAGCGAATAGCCGATGTTCTGCGAAACACTCATGTGCGGATAGAGCGCGTAATTCTGGAACACCATGGCGCAGCCGCGCTCGCGCGGTTCCAGCCTGTTGACCACCGTGCCGTCAATCGCGATCTCGCCGGCGGAAATCTCCTCCAGCCCGGCGATCATCCTGAGCAGCGTGGACTTGCCGCAGCCGGACGGTCCCAGGATGACGACGAATTCGCCTGACGCGAAGTCGAGGTCGACGCCGTGCACGACCTGCGTCTTGGCGTAGTTCTTCTTGACGCCGCGTATTGTGATGGAGGCCATTTTTGTCTCCTTATTTCTCGGTGGCGATCAGGCCGCGCACGAACCAGCGCTGCATCAGCACCACGACGATCAGCGGAGGCAGCATGACGATCAGCGTGCCGGCCATGGCGATGTGCCATTCCGGAATGCCGCCGACATTGGGGATCAGTTGTTTGAGTTCGGTCACCGCCATCGCATGCGACTGATCGGTGGTGATGAGCAGCGGCCACAGATACTGGTTCCAGGCCCACAGGAACATGATGGTGCCGAGCGCCGCCATATTGTTGCGCGACAGCGGCAGCAAGATATCGATGAAGAAGCGCAGCGCGCCCGCGCCGTCCATGCGCGCGGCCTCGGTCAGTTCGTCCGGCACGGTCAGGAAGAACTGCCGGTAGAGGAAAGTGCCGGTCGCGGTGGCAACCAGCGGCAGTATCAGGCCGCTGTAGGAATTGAGCAGTCCGAGGCTGAGCTGGACCTGCACGCCCGAGACTTTTTCGATCAGCCAGGAAATGCCGGTCAGGTCCAGGATCGCCTGGTACGGCTCGAGCACGTTGGCGACCACGGCGTAGGTCGGCACGATGCGCACTTCGAGCGGCAGCATCAGTGTGATGAAAATCAGCCAGAAGATCAGCATGCGGCCGGGATAGCGGAAGTAGACGATCGAGAAGGCGGTGAGCGCCGAGACGATCACTTTGCCGGCGGCGACGCCGGTCGCCATGATGAAGCTGTTGAGCAGCTTGGGACCGAGATCGGCGGTCGTCCAGGCGGTCTTGATGTTGACCCAGAAGTCGCTGCCCGGCAGCAGCGACATCGGCACATCGTTGACATCCTTGAGGTTGTGCGACGCCGCGATCACCACGACCACGAACGGCGCAATGCAAAAGATGAAGCCGATGAACAGGATCAGATGCGTGAAGAAATTGAGGAACGGGGTGCGCTCGACCATATCCATCTCACCTGTAGTGCACGCGCCGCTCGATGAAGCGGAACTGGAAGATGGTGAGCACGATGATGAGCAGCATCAGGATGATGCTCTGCGCGGCGGCACCTGAATAATCGAGGCCTTTGAAGCCGTCGGAATAGATCTTGTAGACCATCAGATTGGTCGCGTTCGCCGGACCGCCAGCGGTCATGATGTCGACGATGCCGAAGGAGTCCTGAAAACTCTCGGTGATGTTGATGACCAGCAGGAAGAAGATGGTCGGCGTGATCAGCGGAAACTGGATGTCCCAGAAACGCCTGATGACACCGGAACCGTCCATCGCCGCGGCCTCGATCAGCGAACGCGGGATGGCCTGGAACGCCGCCAGGAAGAAGATGAAGTTGTAGCCGACATATTTCCACGAGAAGGCGACGATGATCGAGGCCATGGCGTCGGCGCCGTCGAGGCCGGGATCCCAGAAGCCGGGCCAGACCCGGTTGACCACGGCCATGAAGCCAGCCTCCGGCGCCAGGATGAAGCGGAACGCCATCGCCAGCGCGGGCGCGGCGATGCCGTAGGGCCAGATCAGCACCACGCGATAGAGACGCGAGCCGGCCAGCTGCCGGTCGGTCAAGGCGGCGAGCACAAGCGCGATGAACATTGCGAGACCGGTACTGATGCCGGCGAAGACAAGGCTGGCGGTGATCGAGTTCCAGTAGTCGGCGTTGGACAGGATCGAGCGGAAATTGTCGAGCCCGACCCAGATGTTGCCGCCGCCCCAGGGCTGTTGCAGCGTCAGCGACCAGTACACGGCCTGGCCGGCCGGCCAGTAGAAGAACGTGAAGATCAGGAGGAGCTGCGGCACCGCGAAAAGGATGCCGATCGTCCATTTGCCGAAAGTGACGCGTTTTTCCATCGATCCGCCGATGCCGTTGAACCGTCAGCCCGCTTCTTGGGCAAGACTAGATATGAAATGGCCGCCCGTCGAATCTCGACGGACGGCCGTTCCGCAATCGGAGGTCAGGGCAGGGTCTTGCCCGGATAGGTCTGCTGGAAGCGTTCGAGGATGGCGTCGCCGTTCTTGACCAGAGTGTCGAGGCCTTCCTGGACGCTGACCTTGTTGGCGAAGATCGCCTGCATCTGCGTGCCGAACTCGGCGCGGATCTGGGTGAAGTTGCCCAGCCGGATGCCGCGGGTGATTTCGGTCGGCTCGGACGCCGTCAGGCTGGCGATGGCGACTTCACGGCCCTTGTAGGGCGCCTTGTCGTAGAAGCCCTGGCCCTTCATGTAGTCGAAGCCAGACTTGGTCACCGGGATGTAGCCGGTGTTGGTCGACCAGAACAGCGCGGTCTTGGGGTCGTGGATGAAGTTCAGGAAGGCGGCAGCGCCCTTGTACTCGGCGTCCGACTTGCCGGAGAGCACCCACAGCGAAGCGCCGCCGACGAGCGAATTCTTGCGCTCGGTGCCGGCATAGACCGGCAATTCGGCGACATCCCACTTCATGCCTTCCTTCTGGGTCCTGCCGACCGTGCCGTGGTCGCCGACCGAGGTCAGGATGACCTGGCAGGTACCCGAGGCGAAGGCCTGGACCATATCCTGGCCGAGATCCTTGGACTTGATCTTGATCAGGCCGGCGTCATACCACTTCTTGAGATCGGTGACATACTGGACGAACTTGGTCTTGTTGACTTCCAGACGCGCGTCGAGACCGTCATAACCATTGTTCTTGGTGGCGATCGGCTGGTTGTGGAGCGCCGAGAACTGCTCCATCAGCTGCCAGCTTTCATTGGCAGAGATGTTGATCGCCATCGGGCACTCGTAGCCGGCGTCCTTCAACGCCTTGAGGTCGGCGCCGACATCTTCCCAGGTCTTGGGTGCTTCGGTCTTGCCGATCTTGGCGAAGGCGTCCTTGTTCCAGTACATCAGCGGGGTCGAGGAATTGAACGGGAAGGACAGCATCTCGCCCTTCGACGTGGCGTAGTAGCGCGCGATGCCTGGGAAATAGTCGGCATAGTCGATCTTGTAGCCGTTTTCTTCCATCAGCTTGTCGGCGGGCTTGTAGGCGCCCGACAGCATCATGGTGGCGGTGCCGACATCGTAGACCTGGACGACGGCCGGCTGCTTGCCGGCGCGGAAGGCCGCGATGGTGTTCTGCAGCGTGGCGTCATAATTGCCCTGGCTGGTGCAGACGACTTCGTAGTCCTTCTGCGAGGCGTTGAAGTTCTTGCACAGCGTGTCGACGACACGGGCAAGGTCGCCCGAAAGGCCGAACCAGAAGTCGAATTTTACCGGTTCTGCAGAGGCAGGCATTGCCAGCGCGGTGCTGAGCGCACCAGCGGCAATGGCAGCAAAGCCCCGCTTGATCATGGTCATGGTTTTTCCCTCTTGAGTGGCTGGTGACAAGGGTCTTGCGCAAGTCCTTGCCCGCTCTCTTAGAGAAGGTATGTGACAGTTCTGTTGTGGCTCCCCGGCCTTTGCACAGCTGCCCGTTCCTCTCCCTCGGCGGCTTTGGCCGGCATTAAAACGCGCCGGCGTTTTAGGTAGCTAGGGCGACTGTCGAAGACGTAAAGACCGCATCGGCCGCCATGATTATCCGGCTAAGGGGACAATGATATCCAGGTGCGGCAGCGGGCGTAAATGCGCCGGGGAAGCACGCCAGGGCTACTATCTCGGCAAACCGGCGCCCATCGAGGCGTTCGACGACCTGACCGGCCACGGCAAGCGCACTCCGGCGCGCACAGACCATCGGGATGGCAGTCTCGTATTGCTCAAGCCAAGCGTGCGCTCGGCTTGATCGCTCACGATCCGAGCGCCGTGTCGATCAGCCGCCTGGCGTCAGGCCCCGACCATTCAGCCGGGCCGTTCATATGCGCGATCAGGCAGCCTTCGCCGTCGATCAGCATGGTGGCGGGAAGGCCGAGCGCCAGGCCGCGTGCCTTGAGGTCGTTGAACAGGGCCACCGTCGAATCCCGGTAATAGCCCAGCGCTTCGACACCTGTTTCCTTGAGGAATTTCTTCGGCTTCACATCGTCGCCGGCATCGACATTGACGGCGACCACCTGAAAGCTGTCGCTGCCCTTCTCCTTCTGCAGCGCATCGAGCGCCGGCATTTCGGCACGGCAAGGCGCGCACCATGTCGCCCAGAGGTTGAGCAGCACCGTCTTGCCGGCATGGTCGGCGATCGTCATCGGCTTGCCGTCCGGGCCATTGAAGGCGAGGCTTTTCATCGACTGCGGCGGATCGGCGGGCAACAGGGCCGCGACCTGGCCGGTGGCGGCGGCCGCGATCTTCTTGGCGCGGTCGCTCTTGGCGGCGCAGGCGACGTCATCCTTGCTGCCGCCGACCGCCACCTGGGCCGGTGCATTGTTGCCAGACCGGCTCTCGCTGACATATACCGCGACCGCGCCGGCCAGCGCTCCCGCCACCAAAGCGGCGAGGATCAGGCGCGGGGCCGGGAAAAATCTGTTTCCGTCTGCCATTTTCTCAAAACTGCTCCGAAGCACGGGTTTTATAGCGATGAGCGACAAGAAGACCAGCAACCAGATGTGGGGCGGACGATTTGCCTCGGGTCCGGCCGCGATCATGGAAGCGATCAACGCGTCGATCTCGTTCGACCGCAAACTCTACGCACAGGACATACGCGGCTCGATCGCCCACAGCGAGATGCTGGCGCAAACGGGCATTATTTCGGCGGCCGATCAAGAAAAAATCGCTCACGGGCTGAACACAATCCTGAAAGAGATCGAGGCCGGCCGCTTCGAGTTTTCGACGAAGCTCGAAGACATCCACATGAATGTCGAGGCCCGTCTCGCCGACCTGATCGGCCCGGCCGCCGGCCGCCTGCACACCGCGCGCTCACGCAACGACCAGGTGGCGGTGGATCTGAGGCTCTGGGTCAAGGACGAATGCTTCCGCGTCGCCGGGGCGCTGAAGGGCCTGATCACGGCGCTGCTGGAGCGGGCCGGGGAGCACGCGGCGACCGTGATGCCGGGCTTCACCCATATGCAGGCGGCGCAGCCGGTGACCTTCGGCCACCACTGCATGGCCTATGTCGAGATGTTTGCACGCGACCTGTCGCGCGTGCGCGATGCGATCGAACGCATGGACGAGAGCCCGCTCGGTGCCGCCGCCCTTGCCGGCACCAGCTTCCCGATCGACCGCCACAGAACCGCCAGGGCGCTCGGTTTCCGCGAGCCGATGCGCAATTCGCTGGACAGCGTTTCCGATCGCGATTTCGCGCTGGAGTTCCTCGCCATGGCGGCGGTCTGCGCCACGCATCTGTCGCGGCTGGCCGAGGAGATCATCATCTGGTCGACGCCGCAATTCGGCTTCATCAGGCTGTCGGATAGTTTTTCCACCGGCTCCTCGATCATGCCGCAGAAGAAGAACCCCGACGCCGCCGAACTGGTGCGTGGCAAGACCGGCCGCGTCAACGGCCATCTGGTCGGCCTGCTGACGGTGATGAAGGGCATGCCTTTGACCTATGGCAAGGACATGCAGGAAGACAAGGAATCGGTCTTCGACGCCGCCGAGACGCTCGACCTGATGCTGGCGGCGATGACCGGCATGGTCTCGGACATGACGGTCAACGCGGCCGCGATGAAGAAGGCCGCAGGCTCCGGCCACGCGACCGCGACCGACCTCGCCGATTGGCTGGTGCGCACGCTGGGCCTGCCGTTCCGCGAGGCGCATCATGTCACCGGCCGTGCGGTGGCGCTGGCCGAGGAGAAGAAGGTAAGCCTGGAAAAGCTTTCGCTGGAGGATCTGCAGTCGATCAATCCCGGCATCACATCGGATATCTTCTCGGTGCTGGCGGTGCAGAATTCGGTCAAGAGCCGCACCAGTTTCGGCGGCACCGCGCCGTCGGAAGTGAGGAAGCAGATCCGCTATTGGAAAAAGCGGCTGGTCAAAGCCTGAGGCCGATATTTCGACGGCAATATCCCGGATATTGCAACCGGCAATATCCGGGGTGCAATGCGCCGAGAACTCGGCTAAAAGCGGCGGCTGACAAAACGTTTCGGACGGATGGATCGATGACCGGAAGCAGGATTTTGGTGACGCTGACGCTGCTGGCGGCGATGGCCGCCGTGACCGCCTGCGGCCGCAAGGCCGGTCTCGACACGCCCTATGAGGCGGCCGTCCAGGCGCGCAAGGATGCCGAGAAGGCCAAGCAGCCGCTGCCGCCGGAGCCGGAAAAACCAGTCAAGGACAAGAAGTTCATCCTCGACCCGCTGATCTAGAACCGATCAGGCCGGGTTTGGCTTCCAGCCCGATCTTATCGTGCTCCAACTTCCGGAATCACCCTCGTGAACCATTTCGACTACCGCGACGGCGTGCTGCATGCCGAGGACGTGGCAATCCCTGATATCGCCGCTCAGGTCGGCACGCCGTTCTACTGCTATTCGACGGCCACGCTGACCAGGCACTACCGCGTCTTTGCCCAGGCTTTTGCCGGCCTCGACGCGCTGGTCTGCTACGCCATGAAGGCCAACTCCAACCAGGCTGTGCTGCGCACCCTTGCCAGGCTCGGCGCCGGCGCCGACGTGGTCTCGGAAGGCGAGCTGCGCCGGGCGCTGGCGGCCGGCATCCCGGCAAGCAAGATCCTGTTTTCCGGCGTCGGCAAGACCGCGCGCGAAATGGACCTTGCGCTCGAAGCCGGCATCCTTTGCTTCAACGTTGAATCCGAGCCTGAACTTGAACTGTTGTCGGCGCGAGCCACGGCACTCGGCAAGGTGGCGCCGGTCTCGCTGCGCATCAATCCCGATGTCGACGCCAAGACGCACAAGAAGATTTCCACCGGCAAGGCCGAGAACAAGTTCGGCATCGCCTGGCAGCGCGCGCGGCAGGTCTATGCCCGTGCGGCGACGCTTCCGGGTATCAAGGTCACCGGCATCGACACCCATATCGGCAGCCAGATCACCGAGTTGCAGCCCTTCGACGACGCCTTCGCCCTTTTGGTCGATCTGGTCGGCGCACTGCGCGCCGATGGCCACGCCATCGAGCATGTCGATGTCGGCGGTGGCCTCGGCATCCCTTACCGTGTCGACAACAACCCACCGCCCTTGCCCGACGCCTATGCCCAGATCGTCAGGAAGCATGTCACCAAGCTCGGTCTGAAGGTGATGTTCGAGCCGGGCCGGCTGATCGTTGGCAATGCCGGCATCCTCGTTTCGGAAGTGATCTTCGTGAAGGAAGGCGACGCCAAGAATTTTCTGGTCGTCGACGCCGCCATGAACGATCTGATCCGGCCAACGCTTTACGATGCCTTCCACGACATCAGGCCGGTCGTGCAGCCGCCGGCCGACACGCCGCGCATGATGGTCGACGTGGTTGGCCAGGTCTGCGAGACCGGTGACTATCTCGGCCTCGACCGTGACTTGCCCAGGCTGAAGGCCGGCGATCTCATTGCCGTTTCCACCGCCGGTGCCTATGGCGCGGTGCAGGCAGGCACCTACAACACCCGCCTGCTGGTGCCGGAGGTGCTGGTCGACGGCGACCGGTTCCACATCGTGCGCCCGCGCCTGACCTATGACGATTTGATCGGGCTGGATTCGGTGCCTGACTGGCTGGCATAGAAGCCACAGCCGGCAGCGCTACAGCCGGTTCTGCAGGAGCGTCCTTGTCTCGGCGATCCTGTCTTCGTCACGGCTGTAGAACGTCCATTGCTTGATGCGCTTGGGCCGCAGCAGGCCGGCCTGGGTGAGCACGCGCATATGCTCGGAGAGCGTCGCCTGCGTGATACCGAGCTTTTCGGCGATCAGCAGCGCGCAAACGCCGTCCTCGATCAGATCGCCGTCGGCCTGAGCCGGGAAATGCGCGCGCGGATCCTTCAGCCAGTTGAGGATCTGCAGCCTGCGTTCGTTGGCGATCGCCTTGAAGACATCAACCTCTTGCATTTAGTCATTTTGCCAAGTTACTAATTGCTGTCAATCCCAAGGAGATCGCCATGGCGCAGGGCAACCCCGTTACACGCGAGCGCATTGCCGCGATGGAACCGCGCATCCGTCCCTATATCAGGCACACGCCGGTGCTGCGCGTCGACATGGCCGACTTCGACCGGCCGCCGCTGGCGGTAGACCTCAAGCTCGAATGCCTGCAGCATTCCGGTTCGTTCAAGGCGCGCGGCGCCTTCACCAATCTTTTGGAAAGGCCGGTTCCCAAGGCCGGCGTCGTCGCCGCCTCGGGCGGCAACCATGGCGCTGCCGTCGCCTATGCCGCCATGCGGCTCGGCCACAAGGCGACCATCTTCGTTCCCGAAGTGAGCCCGCAAGCCAAGCTGGACCGCATTCGCGGCTATGGCGCCGACCTGGTGGTTGGTGGTGCCCGCTATGCCGAGGCGCTGGCCGCCAGCGAACGTTTCGCGCAGGAGACCGGCGCCTTGCAGATCCATGCCTTCAACCAGGAGGAAACGCTGGTCGGACAGGGCACGCTTGGGCTCGAGATCGAGAGCGACCTGCCCGAGATCGACACGCTGTTGGTCGCCGTCGGCGGTGGCGGCCTGATCGGCGGCATCGCCGCCTGGTATGCCGGCCGCATCCGCATCGTCGCCATCGAGCCCGAAGGCGCGCCGACGCTTCATCGCGCCTTCGAGGCCGGCCATCCCGTCGACGCGCCGGCGGAAGGCATCGCCGCCGATTCGCTGGCGCCGAAGCGCGTCGGCGAAATGATGTTCCCGATCGCCGAGGCCTTCGTCGAGCGCTCCATCCTGGTCAGTGATGACGACATCATCGCCGCGCAGAAGGCGCTGTGGCATCGGGTGCGCATCATCTCCGAGCCGGGTGGGGCCGCCGCCTTCGCCGCGATCCTGTCCGGCCGCTACACGCCGGCACCGGGCGAACGCGTCGCCGTGCTGGTCTGTGGCGCCAACGCAAACCCCGCCAATTTCTGATTGCAACCATTTCGGCCGGGTTCACATTTTCTGAGAACGCCTCGCCTTTGCCGTGTTTGCTGGTATTCTTCGAGTCGTGAGGATCGGGCTATCCCGCCTGATTCCAGGAAGGGCCGATGACGCAACGACCCACCTCTAGCGATCGCGGTCTCGCCGGGCGCCTTGCACTCAGCCGGCTGGCGACGCGGGTCTCGATGATGGTCGAGCGCGGCTGGCCGCTGCTGCTGCCGCTGATCCTTATCGCCACCCTGTTCCTGAGCATCTCCTGGTTCGGCGTTTTCTCCCGGTTGCCGGATATCGCGCGCATCGGCCTTGTCGCCGCATTCGGCCTGGCAGGGCTGGCGGCGCTCTATCCGCTGCGTTTCTTCCGCGTGCCCGGCGCCGCCGAGGTCGACCGCCGCATCGAGGCCGCCAACGAATTGCTGCACAGCCCGGTGCTGGTGCAGGCCGACCGGCCAAGCGGCCGCGAAAGCAGCTTCTCGCAGGCGCTGTGGCGTGAACACCAGAAGCGCATGGCCGCCAGGCTCGACAGCCTTGGCGCCGACCTGCCGCGCACCCGGGTGCCGGAGCGCGATCCTTGGGGGCTGCGCGCCGTGGCCGCGCTGCTGCTCGTCACCGCCTTTGCCTTCTCCTTCGGGCCGACAGGCGGCAGGATAGCCGACGGCTTCAGCACCCACGGCGCGCACGATGCCGTGCCGCCACGCATCGATGCCTGGGTAACGCCGCCTGCTTATACCGGCAAGCCGCCGATCTTCCTGACCGCCGACGCCAACCAGGCAACGCCGACGTTTCATGTGCCCGAGGGCAGCGACGTCTCCCTGCGCGTCACCGGAGGCTCGGGCGAGGAAACGCTCGCCTATGCCGACAAGGATGGCAATGCGCGCACCATCGACCCCGCCGGACCACAGGCGGCCAGCGCCAAGTCAGCCGCGAGCCCGGCGGCGCCGACCCCCGCATCCCCGTCGAAGGTGCGCCAGTTCATCGGCAAGCTGACCGGCGACGGCACGCTGACGCTGAAATCGGGCGAGGATCAGCTCGGCCGCTGGGCCTTCGCCGTGATCGAGGACAAACCGCCACAGATCCGCTTCGTCGGCGAGCCCAAGCGCGCCGCCAACGGCGCTTTCGAACTCAACTACCAGATCGACGACGACTATGGCGCCGCCACCGCCAAGGCGGTCTTCGCGCTGGTCGACCCGCAGGCGCCGGGCGCGCATCCACTCTACGGCCCGCCCGAAATGCCGTTGGCGCTGCCGCGCCGCGGCGGCAAGTCCAATGCCGCCAAGACCACCAAGGACCTGACCGAGCATGTCTGGGCCGGCAGCAGCATCAAGCTGACGCTGGTCGCCACCGACGACGCCGGCCACACCGCGTCGAGCGAGACCAGGACGCTGGTGATGCCGGAGCGGCCTTTCTCCAACCCGCTGGCGCGGGCTGTAATCGAACAGCGCCGCCTGCTGGCCCTCGACGCCAATGCCAAGCCGCACGTGCTCGACCTGATCGACGCCATCACGCTGCGGCCGGAGGACACGTTCGACAACATGTCCCACTACCTTGCCATCATGAGCGCGCGCAGCCGGCTGAAACTGGCCGGCAACGACGATCAGCTGCGCGGCGAGGTCGCCTATCTCTGGGAAATCGCGCTCGGCATCGAGGAGGGCAACCTCTCGGCCGCCGAGAAGCGGTTGCGCCAGGCGCAGCAGGCGCTGCAGGACGCCATCAAGAACGGCGCCAGCGATGCCGAAATCGAGAAGGCGATGAAGGAACTGCGCGAGGCGATGAACCAGTTCCTGCAGGAATTCGCCGAACGCGCCAAGCAGAACCCGAATGCGCCGCAAATGCAGCAGAACGGCCAGGAACTGCGCCAGAGCGACATCGACCGGATGATGGACCAGATCGAGAACCTGGCGAAGTCGGGCGACCGCGACAAGGCGCAGCAATTGCTGTCGCAGTTGCAGGACATGATGAACAATCTCCAGGCCGGCCGTCAGCCGCAGGGCGGCGAGCAGGACAGCCAGATGCGCCAGCAGATGGACAAGCTTGGCGAGATCCTGCGACGCCAGCAGGAGATGATGAACGACACTTTCCGCATGGACCAGATGCAGCGTGGCGAGCGCCAGCGCGGGCAGAACCGCGATGAGCAGCTTGGCCAGGGCGGTGGCGAGGACCAGGACAAGCCAGGCGCCGGCGAGGACCGCGATCCGCTGGCCAGGCAAAAACCGATGACGCCGCAGGAATTCGCCGATGCACTGAAGCAGTTGCAGGAAGGCCAGGGCCAGCTGAAGAGCGATCTCGAGCAGTTGAAGAAGAACCTCGAAGGCATGGGCATGGAGCCCAATGAAGGATTTGGTGAGGCCGGCAAGTCGATGGGCAGCGCCGAGCAGGCGCTTGGCGAGGGCCAGGGCGACGAGGCCGTCGGCCACCAGGGCCGGGCACTCGAGGCGCTGCGCAAGGGCGCCAAGGACATGATGAAGCAGATGCAGGCCATGCAGGGCGACCAGGGCGGCAGCCAGGAAGGCGGGCGTCAGCAGAATGCCGACCGCGACCCGCTCGGCCGGCCGCGCGCCAGCCAGGGTCCCGACTTCGGCGATTCGGTGAAGGTCCCCGACGAGATCGACGTCCAGCGCGCCCGCCAGATCCTGGAAGCGATCCGCAAGCGGCTCGGCAACGCGCTCAGCCCCGATATCGAGCGCAGCTATCTCGAACGGCTGCTCGAGCTGAAATAGGGACCGCCCCCACACCCCGCCCGTCCCCCTCGAACGGTTGCAACACCATGCCGAAGCTCGGTACCGTCACGCCCATCCTGCGCATCTTCGATGTTGCCAAGGCGCATGAATTCTACGTCGGTTTTCTCGGTTTCGAGGTGCAGTTCGAACATCGCTACGATGACAACGCGCCGCTCTACACAGGCGTTTCACGCGACGGCTGTGTCTTGCATCTGAGCGAACATCATGGCGACGGCGCGCCGGGCTCTCACATCCGGATCGAGACGACCGACATTGCGGGGCTCCACCACGAGTTGACCGAAAGAAAGTACCGCTTCGCCAGGCCGGGGTTGGAGGAGACGCCCTGGAAGACGAAAGAGGTCACGGTCGACGATCCGTTCGGCAACCGCCTGACCTTCTATGAGGATGTGAAAGACTGAGCTTACCGGTTGACGAACGCCTCGCGGATCGCCTCCTGCATGCCGTCGATCGCCTCGCCCGACGCGTTCGGGTTGCGATGCATCACCACATTGGAGGAATCGATGTCGCCGAATCCATCGGCGGAGGTCAATTCGCGGCAGCCGTCCGGGATGTTGCTGCGCGAGATCGGCGCGATCGCCAGCCCTGACGTGACCGCAAGCTTCAGGCCGCCGGTGGTGTCGCTGGTATAGGCGACGCGATAGCCAAGACCGCGCTGCTCCAGCGACTTGATGGCGAAGTCCTTGCACCAGCTGACCCGGTTGTAGAGCGCGATCGGCACCGGTCGTTCCTCGTGCATGTGATGCAGGGTCGACGTCACCCAGACCGTCGGGTCGTGCATCAACACTTCGCCGCCGGCCGGATCCTGCCATTCGAACACCACGCACAGATCGAGTTCGCCGGCGGCGAGCGCCGCCAGTTGCGCCTCCGAATGCGCGTAGCGCACGGTGACCTCGACCTTGGTGTGGCGTTTCGAAAACGCACCGAGCGCGCGCGACAGGATGGCGTGGCCATATTCCTCCGGAATGCCGATGCGCACCGGTCCGCCGAGCGGCGCTGCCGCCATCGACGCCGCCGTTTCGTCGAGCAGCGAGACGATGCGTCGGGCGTTGACGATGAGTTCGCCGCCGCGCCGCGTCAGCGCGACGCCGCGCGAGCCGCGCTCGAACAGGCTGTCGCCGACCAGTTCCTCGAGCTTCTTCATCTGCATCGACACGGCCGACTGGGTGCGCCCGGCCTGCTCGGCCGCACGCGTGAAATTGCCGGTCTCGGCGATGGCGACGAAGGTGCGCAGCAGATCGCTGTCGAGGGTTGGACGCATGCTATCCATCATAAGCAGATTTGATTGCAGACATCATTCCAATTCGTTTGCAACATGTCAAACACCGGACGATAGTTGCCTTACCCATTGGATATGCGGCTGCGAAATCGGCCGCGGACCAATCAAAGAGTCCTCACTCGTACCCGCTGCCCGAAACGGTGGCGGGTTCTTTTTGATCTGGAGGCGGGCTGCTTCGGATCGTACGCGCAGGAGCCGGAACGCAGATGCAGAATAGGATGGTGCGCGGCATCCTGAGCCTGTGCCTGGGCGTGCTGGTGTTCTCGCTGCAGGACCCGCTCGTCAAGGCCGTGTCGAGCGGCTATCCGGTGACCGAGGTGATGGCGATCCGATCGATCGTCGCCCTGCCGATCCTGACCATTCTCGTCCATGCCGATGTCGGGCTGTCGGCAATCCTGTCGAAACGGTTCGGCTTGCTGACGATCCGCGCCTTCATCCAGTTCACCTCCTACACGGTCTATTATCTGGCCATCGCCGCGCTGCCGCTGGCCGACGCGGTGGCGCTCTATTTCATGGCGCCGCTGTTCATCATGGCGCTGGCCGGACCCTATCTGGGCGAACGCGTCGCCTGGCGGACGCTGGCAACGGTGCTGATCGGCATGCTTGGCGTCATCGTGATGGTGCGACCCGGCGCCGGCCTGTTCGACTGGGCGGCACTGCTGTCGCTCGGCTCGGCGGCGCTCTACGGCTTCTCGCAACTGATGGCGCGCAAGATCGGCGATACCGAATCGTCCACCGTCATGGCCTTCTACCAGAACGGCGCCTATCTCATCGGCGCCGCCGTGGTTGCCGGCACGTTCCATCTCGCCGGCATAAGTCACGCCGTCCACCCCAGCGTCGAATTCCTGGTGCGGCCCTGGATATGGCCGACGCTGCCGGATTTCCTCAAGATGGCCGCCTGCGGTTTCGTCGCCTCCGCCGGCATGATCCTCCTGTCGCAGGGCTACAGGCTGGCGCCGGCCAACCGGGTAGCGACCTTCGAATACACCGGCATTCTGTGGTCGCCGCTCTGGGGTTTCCTGTTCTTCGCCGAGGTGCCGCGGTCGACGACCGTGATCGGCGCGGCGCTGATCATCGGCGCCGGTCTGCTCGCGCTCAACACTGGGCGGCGCAAGAGCGCGGCGCCCGTGCTTGCCGCCGTCGATCCGGCCTGATCAGGCGAAGCAGATCAGCGCCCGCTCGACGCGCGAGCGGATTTCGGCCAGCGTGAACGGCTTCTGCACGACATCGAGGATGATGCCGTTCAACTCCTCGGCGCGCTCGCGCTGGTCGGCATAACCGGTCATCAGCATGATCTTCATCGCCGGAAAAAGGGCGGCCGCAGCGATCGCCATCTCGATGCCGTCCATCTCGGGCATGCGGATGTCGGAGACGACGAGATCGTAACCACCATGCGCGGCGCGTATCAGCGCCAGGCCTTGAGCGCCGTCGGCGGCGATATCGATTGCGTGGCCTGCGCGTTCAAGCGCGCGGGCAGCGAGGGTGCGGACGGACTCATCGTCCTCGACGATCAAAAGCTTTGCCATGGCCGGCAATTTGGCCGCGAAAAGTTGACTTTTCCTGAAAGCGCCCAGCCTCCGACCGGGCTAATTTTTCCGGCGCCGTTAAGGCCTTTTTCAGAACTTGTCGGCGCAAGGCAGTGGCCTCACGCATCGCCTTTCACAACACCCACGAACGGCAATTCACGGAAGGCGTGCGCGACATCCATGCCGTAACCGACGACGAAATAATCGGGGCAGTCGAAGCCGACATAGTCGGCGACGAGCGCGGTCTGGCGGCGCATGCGCTTGTCGAGCAGCACGGCGATGGAACAGCTTTTCGCGCCGCGCGACAGCATCAGGTCGCGGGTGAAGGTCAGTGTCTTGCCCGATTCCAGAATGTCGTCGATCAGCAGCACGTCGCGGCCGGCGACCTCATTGTCGATGTCGCGCAGCACCCTCACCTCGCCACTGGTGGTGCCGGCGCCATAGCTGGAAATGAAGATGAACTCGACCTCCGGCGACAGGCCGACATCGTGCATGGCGCGGATCAGGTCGGCGGCGAAGATGAACGAGCCCTTCAGCACCGAAATCACCAGGAGATCATGATAGTCGTGCCCGGCGATCTCCTTGGCGAGCTCGAGATTGCGCCGCGCGATCGCCGACGCCGAAAACAGGACTTCGATGTCCTTGTCGCGTACGATTGGCATTTTTCGCCCCTCAAGTTTTTTGCCCAAACGCCTTCACACCGAGCGTGTGTTGAGATTCAGGTCAGGCCGAGTCGAAAACGGTGGTTTCCGAGAACCGGAGCGGAGCGTACTTAAGTACGTGAGCACCGGAAGCGCAGGGAACCGCCGTTTGCAGGCCGGCCTCACCTGAATATCGACACACGCTACTCAGCGAAAGTAACCAAAACGGTCCTTACGCCGTTCTTAGGCACGTCGAGCCGGCTGGCAAAGCCGAATCTTTCGCCCGATGCCAGCGAATGGCCGGATGTCCCCAACGTATAGCGGGTTACGCGCCCATCATTGCCGGTCACGTGGATTTCGAGCGACGGCATTGTCGCGGGCCCCGCCCCGTCATTGGCGGCCTCGCCATCGACGAACAGCACCGGATTGGCGCCCGAGGCGTCGACACGCGAGGTGACGCCTGAAATGGTCAGCGCCGAGGCTTGCGCGCCGGTCAGGAACGGCGCCTGGCGCACCAGCGCATGTCCGCCGGAGACCCAGAAAGCGGCCAAGGCGGCACCGACGCCGGCGATCCAGAAGATCGGCCCGCCGCGCGCGGCCGGCGGCCGTTCCGCCGGCGCTTCCGGCTTGCGCAGCATGTCCATGCCCTCGATGGACGGCGTGGCAATCAGGCGCGGCGGTGAAACGCTTTCCACGGCGGGGACAAAGCGCGGCATCACTTCATAGTCGGCATCGACGATATCAGCCGCCGGGCCGCGCACGATCCGCTCCGCCGCGACGATTGCCGGGGGATCGGTCATGATTTCGCCGGAAACCGGGCGCGCGGTTCGTTCGTCAGCCATCATGGCCCCGTTATTGCGCGTGTTCGCTTTTCGTTTCTTTTGCGTAAACAAAAATGGTTAACGCTTCCCCACCGGAGCCCTCGTGACGCGCCGAAACAAGCCAGGAATTAACCGCCGGTTAACCATGCCGGCCGATGGTCTTTTCGCAGAACAGGCAGGCTCAGCACTGCCAGGAATTTCAGGTCGTCGAAATTGATTCGCTTCGAAAATGTCGGCCTCCGCTATGGCATGGGTCCGGAAATCCTCCGCGACATCTCCCTGCACATCCCGGAGCGCTCCTTCCAGTTCCTGAGCGGCCCTTCGGGCGCCGGCAAGACGACGTTGCTGCGGCTTCTGTTCATGTCGCTGAAGCCGACGCGCGGGCTGATCACCATTTTCGGCAAGGACCGATCGCGCATTTCGCGCACCGAACTGCCGCATCTGCGGCGCCGCATCGGCGTGGTGTTCCAGGATTTTCGCCTGCTCGACCACATGACCACTTATGAGAATGTCGCGCTGCCGCTGCGCGTGCGCGGGCGCGAGGAAGCAAGCTACCGCACCGATGTCACGGAGTTGCTGAAATGGGTGGGGCTGGGCGAGCGCATGCATGTGCTGCCGCCGGTCCTGTCGGGCGGCGAGAAGCAGCGCGCCGCCATCGCGCGCGCCCTGATCGAGCAGCCCGAGATCCTGCTCGCCGACGAGCCGACCGGCAATGTCGATCCGCCGCTGGCGCGGCGGCTGCTGCGGCTCTTCATCGAGCTCAATCGTCTCGGCACCGCCGTGGTGATCGCCACCCATGACCTTGGCCTGATGGAACAGGTCGATGCACGCCGCATGATCCTGGCCGGCGGAAGGCTGGACATCTATGACTGATCTGTCCGCCGAACACTTCGAAGAGCATGAGCAGGAAGCCGAGGCGGCTGAAGCAAGACCGCGCGCCCAGCGCCGTATGGCGCCGATCGTCCCGGCGCAGAACATCGCCGGCCGTGCGCTCGTGCTGGTCATCGCCATCATGACCTTCCTGTCCTGCCTGACCTTCGGCGCGGTGACGCTGGTGCGCGACACCGCCTCGGTCTGGGAGAACCAGATCTCGCGCGAGGCGACGATCCAGATCAAGCCGGCCGACGGCCTCGACATGGAGGCCGCCCTTGCCCAGGCCTCGCAGATCGCCGGCGAATTCCCCGGCGTGAAGTCGACAAGGATCATCGACCGCGATGCGACCGCCAGGCTGCTGGAGCCATGGCTTGGTTCGGGCCTCAACATCGACGAGCTGCCGGTGCCGCGCCTGATCATCGTCACCATCGATGAGAACAACCCGCCCGACTTCGCCGCCATGCGCGCCGCCATCACGCCGAAACTGCCGAGCGCGTCGCTCGACGATCACCGCACCTGGGTCGACCGGCTGGTGGCCATGGCCCGCACCACGGTGACCATCGGCATTGCCGTGCTGGCGCTGATGCTGTCGGCGACGGTGCTGACCGTGGTGTTCGCGACCCGCGGCGCCATGGCCGGCAATGGCCACATCATCGAGGTGCTGCATTTCGTCGGCGCCGAGGCCGCCTTCATCGCGCGCGAATTCCGCCGGCATTTCCTGGTCACCGGCATGAAGGGCGCGGCCGCCGGAGGTGCTGCGGCGGTGCTGGTTTTCATCGTCTTTTCCTGGTGGTCGTCACGCAATATGGCGACGCCGCAGGCCGACCAGGCGACTGCCCTGTTCGGCAATTTCGCCATTGGGTCGGCGGGCTATCTCGGCGTCGTCCTCATGGTGCTGGTGATCGGCGCGCTGACGGCGGCAACCTCGCATGCCACCGTCGTCGCCTATCTCAGCGACATCGATGTTCGCCAACCGGACGCATGAAAAGCAACTTGCTCTGGCGGAAATCGAAGCAGGATGATCACGGATGGAGAAACGACGTAACGCAAAGTGCGTCTTTTACCTACCCAAGGCCGCATTTCAGGATTAACCATATGGCCATGGACGTGCGGGATTCGACCGGGACGGTTGGACAGATGCCAGTGGTGGTTGCGCGTCTGCGCGACCATAGCGGGATTAGCCGTTTAAAGACCGCAGTGCGGATATCCGCGCTCTCCCTCCTCATTTTCGCAACGCTGTTTGCCGGCGGCTTCGGCTGGTTCGCCAACAAGGTCGCCCATCTCACCACGCCAGCCAATCCGGCCAAGGCCGATGCCATCATCGTGCTGACCGGCGGCCAGTCGCGCCTTGACGCGGCGATGGATCTGCTGGCATCCGGCAAGGGCGAGCGGCTGTTGATCAGCGGCGTGCATCCGTCCGCCAGCCGGCGCCAGCTCCAGGCAGCCACCGGCGGCGACAAGAACCTGTTTTCCTGCTGCGTCGACATCGACCGTGCCGCGTTGGATACGATCGGCAATGCCGAGGAAAGCGCCAAATGGGTCGAGAGCCACGCCTATGGCACGGTGATCCTGGTCACCAACAATTACCACATGCCGCGCAGCCTGCTGGAAATGGGCCGCCTGCTGCATGGCGCCAAGCTGGAACCCTATCCAGTGGTCAATTCCAATCTCGACAATGGCGGCTGGCTGACCAAGCCGCGGGCGTTGCGCGTGCTGTTCACCGAATACACCAAATACCTGCTGGCGCTGGCGCGCGGCATCGTGCCGGTGAAACCGACCCCGGACGGCATTGCGCTGGCCGAGACCGCGGCCGGCGGCTGAGCCCCCGGCGTTCCATCATCATTCCTTGTCTGTCCCCTTCGACACGGCCTTCAGGCGGCTGACCTCCTGCTCGAGCTGTTGAATGCGCCTGTCCCGCTCCCCAAGCGCTGCCGCCACATCAGCCGCTTCGAAGCGCTGCGGGATGTGTTGCGGGCAATTGGCATCCCAGGCCGAGACGGTGAACAGGATGATCTGCTCGGGACGTGCCTTGTAATCCTGCGGCATCAGGCTCGCCATCAGCTCGGCATCGTTCTCGACGACGCGCGCCGTGCCCCAGATCTTGATGCGCTGGCGCAGCATGTAATCGATCAGGAACAGGAAGGCGCGTGGATTGTCCGCCAGATTGCCTTGCGTGATGAACTGCCTGTTGCCGGAAAAATCCGCGAAGCCGATCGTCTTTTCGTCCAGCACCTTGAGAAAGCCGGCCGGGCCGCCGCGATGCTGGATGTAGGGCTGGCCATCGCCATTGGCCGTCGACAGGAAGACGCTGGTCTGCATCTCAATGAAGGCGGCTAGGTCCGGCGTGATGACAGCCTGCCAGCCACCACGCTCCTCGACGCGGGCGTAGGACTGGCGCGAACCCTTGCGCGCCTGGATCGCCTTGACGGTCGGCGTGAAGGCGACATCGCTGGTGAAAGCATGCGCGTCCATCGAAACCTCCTTGCCTGAAACCGGCTTCCAGCCGACGCAATTCCGGACAGAAAACCGCTTCACACTTTTCCTGGAACTGCTCTAAAGCCCGAGCGCCGACAAAGTCGGATGGTCGTCCGGGCGACGCCCCAACGGCCAATGGTACTTGCGATCAGCCTCGCTGATCGCCAGGTCGTTGATGCTGGCGATGCGCAGACGCATCAGCCCGTGCTCGTCGAACTCCCAGTTCTCATTGCCATAGCTGCGGAACCAGGAGCCGCTGTCGTCGTGCCATTCATAGGCGAAGCGCACGGCGATGCGGTTGCCGTGGAAGGCCCAGATCTCCTTGATCAGCCGGTAGTCGAGTTCGCGGCTCCATTTGCGCGTCAGGAAAGCCTGGATGGCATCGCGGCCCTGCAGGAATTCGGCGCGGTTGCGCCAGCGGCTGTCGATCGTATAGGCGAGCGCCACCCGTGCCGGATCGCGCGAATTCCACGCATCCTCGGCCATGCGGGCCTTTTGCGCGGCGGTCTCGGCGTTGAACGGCGGAAGGGGTGGGCGACTTTCAGACATGAGAACTCCATGGCGCGGCTCTGCTGCGAACTGACATATAGCCCCTTCCATTCCTGAAATGGAGATGGCATATTTGCAACCGTTCCTTCCATTTTCTGGAAGAAGTTGTGGATCGTCTCGAAGCCATGTCGCTCTTCGTCGCGGCGGTGGAGGCCGGCAGCCATTCCGCCGCGGCCCGCCGTTTCGGCATTCCCCTGGCGACCGTCAGCCGCAAGGTTTCCGATCTTGAGCGCCATCTCAACACCCGGCTGCTGAACCGTTCGACCCGCCGCCTGACGCCGACCGAATGCCGGCGAGGCCTATCTTGCGGCCTGCCGCCGCATCCTTGATGACGTTGGCGAGGCTGAACGCGCCGCCGCCGGCGAGTACAGCGCTCCGACCGGTGAACTGGCCATCACCGCGCCGGTCGTGTTTGGCCGTCTCCATGTGTTGCCGGTGGTCACCGGCTTTCTCTCTGCCTATCCCGACGTGGATATCCGCCTGACCCTGGCGGACCGCATAACCCAGCTGGTCAAGGACCATTTCGACCTCGCGCTGCGCATCGACCAGTTGCCGGATTCGAGCCTGGTCGCCATCGCCGTCGGCTCGATTCGCCGCGTCGTCTGCGCCAGCCCGGCCTATCTGGCCGAGCACGGCACGCCCACGACCCCGGAAGATCTCGGCACCCACAGTTGCATCACCTTCGAGGGACTTTCCTCCGCCGCCCGTTGGAGCTTCGCCAGAGGCAAGACGGACGTCACGGTCCAGGTTCGCTCGCGCCTGCAGGTCAACACCGCCGAGGCGGCGATCGATGCCGCGGTTGCCGGCGTCGGGCCGACGAAAGTGCTTTCCTATCAGGTCGATGCCGCCGTGCGATCCGGCATGCTGCGCATCCTGCTGCAAGAGTTCGAGCCGGAACCGTGGCCGGTGAGCCTGGTGCATGCGGGCCACGGCCTGCTGCCGGTCAAGCTGCGCGCCTTCCTCGACTTTGCCGCACCGCGTCTGAAGGAGCGGCTGGCGCGATTGGAGTAGCGTGCCTGCGCTGGCGTGAGCCATGCTTCAGCATCGGCCGGGACACTGCTGCGCCATTTCCTTTTTCCCCGCGCTTGGTGTAACCAACGCACACTTCCTCACCGGACCTCCCCCCATGCTCCATGTCAGATCGCTGGCGTTCAATTTCGTCTTCTACGTCAATCTGATCGTCCAGATGATCCTCTGGACCCCCTATTATTTCCTGTCGCCCCGCCACCGCGCCTGGTTCGTGCCGAAATTCTGGTCGCGCAGTTGCATGTGGCTCTACGACAAGATCGCCGGAACGAAGAACGACATCACCGGGCAGGAAAACCTGCCCGAAGGCTCCTTCATCCTGGCGCCCAAGCACCAGTCGTTCTGGGATGCGATCGCCTTCTTCCCTTTCCTCCAGGACCCGCTCTACATCCTCAAGCGCGAGCTGACCTGGATCCCGTTTTTCGGCTGGTACATCATGAAGATGCGCATGATCCCGGTCGACCGCGGCAGCCGCTCCAAGGCCCTGAAGGCAGTGGTCGCGGCGACCAAGC
Organism: Mesorhizobium sp. WSM4308; assembly: GCF_002294905.1. Taxonomy (NCBI): domain Bacteria; kingdom Pseudomonadati; phylum Pseudomonadota; class Alphaproteobacteria; order Hyphomicrobiales; family Phyllobacteriaceae; genus Mesorhizobium; species Mesorhizobium sp. WSM4308. The sequence continues at coordinate 86,267 of NZ_NSFW01000003.1, forward strand.
AAGAGATGGCGCGCAACCCGCGCCAGCTGATCATCTATCCCGAGGGTACGCGCCGGGCGCCGGGCGACGAGCCGGCCTACAAATACGGCATCGTCGAAATCTACACGCAGCTTGGTGTTCCCGTGGTGCCGGTTGCCCATGTCGCCGGCCTCTATTGGCCGCGCCGCAAATTCCTGCGTTATCCCGGCACCATCAAGGCGCGTTTCCTGCCGCCGATCCCACCGGGCCTCGGCAAGGACGAGTTCATGGCGAGGCTGATCGGCGAGACGGAAGCGGCTTGCGACCAGCTCCTCATCGAGGCATCGCGCGCCCCCAACCCGCCCGCCTTCCCGCCGACAGCGTTGAAGCGGCTGCGGGAGCTCGGCGCGAAGGCCTGAACGCCTCCAGCCAGGCGATCAGCCGTAGACGGCCAGCAGCGTGGTCAGCACCAGCGTCGCGGCAAAGATCAGATTGATGATCCGCGAAGCGATAGGCCTGCGCAGGAAGCGCGCGAACGCCGCACCGGCAAGCAGCCACACGGCATGGATGACAACGATCATCGCCGCCAGAACCGCCAGCTTCAGCCATAGGCCGAGTTCCGCGCCGTCCTGGCTCGACGAGGCGCCGGCGAACACGGCGGCGATCGCCACATAGGCTTTCGGGTTGGCGACAGCCAGCAGGAACCCGGCCAGCCAGGTCGGGCGCGCAGCGTCGGCCGTGCGCGCCGCCAGCGGTGGCGCCGTGGCGATCCTGAACGCGAGATAGAGGATATAGGCTGCCGAGGCGACAACCAGCACCGGCGCCAGCTTCGGCATCGAGCCAAGCACCGCCATGATCCCGGTCGCCACGACCAGCAGCACGGCGACCGTGCCGAGAACGATCCCCAAGGTGTAGCGCACAGAATCGCGCAGACCGAAGGCGGCGCCAACAGCGGTGACGCTTATCGTTGCCGGCCCCGGACTGCCCATGACCACCGTGGCGGCCAGCACCAGGGCGAGCAGAGGCCGCCAAAGCTGCGACTGCGAAAGAAGCGGCTCCGTCATCGCACCCTCCGTCTTGCCAATGGCGAAGGACGCTATGGCAAGACGGGAGCGTGGTCTTGGACGTTCGTGCGTGGGGCGGCCGAAGCCTCAGTCGCTCGCTTTGTCGAGCTCGGCCATGTCGTCGGCGGTCAACTTCAACGACGCCGCCTTGATCAGGCTGTCCATCTGGCTGGGCTTGGTGGCGCTGGCGATCGGTGCGGTGACACCTGGCCGCGCGATCGCCCAGGCAAGAGCGACTTCCGCCTGTTTCGCCGAATGCTTGGCGGATATGGCATCCAGAGCGGCCAGAATGCGCATGCCGCGCGCATTGAGATAGCTGCCGACGTCCTCGCCGCGCTCGCTTTGGCCGAGATCGGCCTGGCTGCGGTATTTGCCGCTCAGGAAACCCTTGGCCAGGCTGAAATAGGTGATGACGCCGATATCCTCGGCCACGCACAGATCGCGCAACGGCCCATCGAAGGAGGAGCGGTCGTAGAGATTGTATTCCGGCTGCAGCACCTCGTAGCGCGGCAAGCTGCGCAGGCTCGCCACATCGAGCGCGGCGCGCAATTGGCCGGCGTCGAGGTTCGAGCAGCCGATATGGCGGACCTTGCCCTTGGCAAGCAGCTTCTCATAGGCGCCAAGCGTCTCCTCATAGGGCGTGGCCGGGTCCGGCCAGTGCGACAGATAGAGGTCGATGACATCGGTCCGCAGTCGCTTCAGCGAGGCCTCGACGGCCTTTTCGATATAGGCGGCGGAGAGGTCCTTGTGCCCCTGCCCCATATCCGAGCCGACCTTGGTGATCACCACGACCTTGTCCCGGTTGCCACGGTCCTTCATCCAGTTGCCGATGATGGTTTCCGATTCGCCGCCCGTGTTGCCGGGCACCCAGCGTGAATAGGCGTCGGCCGTATCGATGGCGTTCAGTCCGCCCGCGACGAAGCGGTCGAGCAGGTCGAAGGAGGTTTTCTCGTCGGCGGTCCAGCCGAAGACATTGCCGCCCAGAACCAGCGGCGCGATGGAAAGGTCGGTGCGACCGAGACGGCGTTTCTGCAAGATGGTTCTCCGTGATGATTGGGTTGGGGCGCATGCCGCCCGCTGGCTGGGTTCGGAGCCTAAGCTAGGTCGTCCCGCGTCGAGGTCAAAGGCCTCACCGCCTATTTGAGCAGAGCCAGTGCTTCACGATGGCGCTATCCCCCGTGCCACATCCTCCAGCCAGTGGTCGCGGATACCCAGTGCCTCCAGATGCTTCAGCGTGCTGAGCACATAATCCTCGTTGTTGCCGGATTGGCCGGCGGCGCCGCGCACCACCGCCGCCGCATGCGCGGCATCCAGCGCGCCGGCATATTGCTCATGCTTGCGGTCGACGATGTAGGCGACCGCTTCGACCGTGCCGCCGCCGTCGAGGCGGACCTTGAGCGTGCGCTCGAGATAGACTGATGTGACGAGTTCGCGCTCACGCAGATAGGCGATCACCTCGTCGCGTAATTGTCCAGGCACGCGGAAAGCCAGGCCGACGCAGGAGCCGCCATGGTCGAGGCCAAGCACCAGCCCGGGCCGCTCACGCGTGCCACGGTGCACGAAGGAATAGACACACAACGAGCGGCGATAGCCGTGCAAATGGGCGCGCCGCGTCTCGACATGTGCGAAACCCGGCCGCCAGATCAGCGAACCGTAGCCAAACACCCAAAAATCGCCCATATCGCCGTGCCTGATTGCAAAAAGAATGGCCACACCGCACCGGAATCCGGTGTTTTTCCGTCCGTCCCCGGCTACCTATTCGTCAATGTCTACCAAGTGTTGTCGGAATCGAAGGTCCGTCCACCAACACCGTGGGTTAATGAGAGCCAAAGCATGACGTCAAGTGACGAACGCCAACCAAAGTCCCGCCGCGGCCTGTTCTGGCTTGTGGCGTTCATCGTTGTGCTGTTCGCCATCTACAGCGGCGGCTGGTTCTACCTGGCCAAAAGGGTCAGGACCGAGGCCGACAAGGCGGTCACCACGCTCAACAAGAGCGGCATCGAAGCCGGCTGCGCCAATCTCCAGGTCAGCGGCTATCCCCTGAGCTTTACCGTCTCTTGCGACAATCTGGCGTATGAGGACGATGCCAAGAACATCGCGGCCTCGGCCGGCTCCTTCAATGCCGTCGCCCAAATCATCCAGCCCTTGTCGCCGGTCGCCGATCTGCGCGGTCCGCTCAGGACCTCCGTCCCCGGCATGGTGCCGCTGTGGATCGACTGGGACAATCTGCAGGCAAAGGTCAAACTGTCATGGCCGCTGCCGCAGCGCATCGCGCTGCAAGCGGAAGGCCTGTCGGGCCAGACCGATCCAGCCGACGACACCGATCCGGTGGAACTGTTCAGCGCCGGCAGGGCGGCCGGCCAGCTGCAGCCGAACGGTCAGGACGTCGATTATGTCGGCAGCTTCACCGATCTGGAAATCGACCCGGATGCGATCGGCGGCCGCGTGCTGCCGGCGCTCGATGCCAGCGGCGACGCCACGCTGAAGAATGGCGTCGCGCTGATCGGAACGCAGGTGAAGAGCCTTCGCGGCCAAAGGGTCGAGATCCGCAACCTCGATTTGTCGTCAGGCACGGCGCGAGTCACTGTTTCCGGGCCGCTGTCGGTCGACGCCGAAGGCCTGGTCGACGCAGATCTGATGATCAGGATCAAGGATCCGAAGGCCGTGGCGGCCATTCTGGCCGGTGCCATACCCGAGCAGAAGAATGCGATCGAACAGGGTTTTGCCGCGCTTGCCATGCTCGGCAGCGAACCGTCGATGCCGCTGAAAGTGGTCAAGGGCAAGGCCTCGCTCGGCTTCATCCCGCTCGGCAAGATCAAGCCGGTGCAATAGCGCGCCATGCCGGGACCCCCGAGGCTCCTCAGTGTCGGCGCGCTGACGCTGGACACCATCCTGCGTGTCGAGACGCTGCCCACGCATCAGGGAAAGTTCATCGCCGCCGATGGCGTGCAGATCGCCTCGGGCATGGCCACCAGCGCTGCCTGCGCCGCGCATCGGCTGGGCGCCGAGGTGTCGCTGTGGGCGAGCGCCGGCGACGATCCGGTCGGCGATCAGCTGATCGCCGGGATCGAGGCCGAGGGTGTCGACTGCAGCTATGTCCGCCGCGTCAGCGGCGCCCGCTCGGCATTAGCCTCGATCCTGGTCGACGCGCATGGCGAGCGCATCATCGTGCCTTTCTATGACAGCCTGGCCCAGGCCGACCCCGGGGCATTGCCTTTCGCGGACATCACGGCATTCGATGCCGTGCTGGTGGACGTGCGGTGGCCCGGTGCAGCGACACTTGCCCTCGAGGCGGCGCGCGCGGCCGGTCGGCCGGCAATCCTCGATGCCGATACGGCGCCGCTGGCGGTGCTGGAGCAGTTGTTGCCGCTGGCTTCGCACATCGTCGCCTCGGAGCCCGCGGTGCGCATCATATGCGGCCAGGCGCTGGATCTGGCGAGCGCTTGCACCGAAATGGCTTCCCGCACCGATGCGTTCGTCGCCGTCACCGGCGGCGCGGCAGGCACCTGGTGGTTCGATCGCGCGTCGGGATCATCCCGCCATGTCGCGGCGCCAAGGATCAAGGCGGTCGACACGCTCGCCGCCGGCGACGTCTTTCACGGCGCCTTTGCCGTCGGACTGGCGGAGGCCATGCCGGTCGAGCAGGCCTTGCGCTTTGCAAGTGCCGCCGCCGCGCTCAAATGCCTGCGCTTTGGCGGCAGGCTCGGCGCGCCGGACCGGGCCGAGACGCTGGCCATGGTCATGGCGACCTGGCCCGAAACAGCCTAGTTCTTCGACGGATGCTCCACCGCCTGGCGGCCGAAATCGGGCACGTCGATATCCTGGCCGGCCTCGATGATCGAGCGGCGCACGGCGCGGGTGCGGGTGAACAGATCGAACAATTTGTCGCCATCGCCCCAGCGGATCGCCCGCTGCAGGAATGCCAGATCTTCCGAGAACCGCGCCAGCATTTCCAGGATCGCATCCTTGTTGTGCAGGCAGACGTCCCGCCACATGGTCGGGTCGGAGGCGGCCAGACGGGTGAAGTCGCGAAAGCCGGAGGCCGAATATTTGATGACTTCCGTCTTGGTCACCGATTCCAGATCGTTGGCGGTGCCGACGATGTTGTAGGCGATGATGTGCGGCAGATGCGAGACGATGGCCAGCGTCATGTCGTGATGCTGGGGATCCATCGTGTCGATGTTGGCGCCGCAGCGGCGCCAGAATTCCGACAGCCTCTCGAGCGCGTCCGGATCGGTGCCCGGCAGCGGCGTGAAGATGCACCAGCGATTGTCGAACAGATCGGCGAAACCGGCATCCGGTCCGGATTTTTCCGTGCCCGCCAGCGGATGGCCGGGAATGAAATGAACGCCATCAGGCACATGCGGCTGCATCTGCGCGATGACCGAGGCCTTGGTCGAGCCGACATCGGTGAGGGTGGCGCCCTTCTTCAGCGCCGGCGCGATCTCCCCAGCCACCGCGCCGGACGAGCCGACCGGCACCGAGACGATGACCAGGTCGGCATCGCGGACCGCTTCCTTCGCATCCGTCGTGTAGGAATCGCCCAGTCCAAGTTCCTCCGCCCGCTTCAGCGTCGCGGCGCTGCGGGTCGAGATGGCAACGTGGCCGGCAAGGCCTTCGCGTCGGATGACGCGGGCCAGCGACGAGCCGATCAGGCCGATGCCGACCAGCGCGATCTTTTCAAACATCGGTGATGTCATGGTGTTCCTGCTTTTCGGGCGTTCTAGCTTTTCAGGAATGTCGTGAGCGCGGCGACAACGCCGCGATTGGCCTCTTCCGTGCCGACGGTCATGCGCAGCGCGTTGGGGAAGCCGTAGCCGGAAACGCGCCGCAATATATACCCACGCGCGGTCAGATAGTCGTCCGCCGCGGCCGCCGAATGCTTCTGATCGTCGGGAAAGTGAATGAGCAGGAAATTGCCGACGCTGGGCGTCACCCGCAGCCCGAGCCCGGTCATCTCCTGGCTCAGCCAGGTCAGCCAGGTCTCGTTATGCGCCACGCTGCGCTCGACATGGGCGCGGTCGCGGATTGCCGCGATGCCGGCCTCGATCGCCGTCGCATTGACGTTGAAGGGACCGCGGACGCGATTGATGGCGTCGACGATGTGCATGGGCGCATACATCCAGCCGATCCGCGCGCCACCGAGGCCGATCTTGGAGAAGGTGCGGGTCATGACCACATTCTCGGCGCTGCCAACCAGTTCGATGCCGGCCTCATAGTCGTTGCGGCGGACATATTCGGCGTAGGCCGCGTCGAGCACCAGCAGCACATGTTTGGGCAGGCCGGCATGCAGGCGGCGCACCTCCTGGAACGGCACATAGGTGCCGGTCGGATTGTTGGGATTGGCAAGGAACACGATCTTCGTGCGCGGCGTGACGGCCGCCAGTATCGCATCGATGTCGGCCCGCTCATCGGTCTCCTTGACCGCGATCGGCGCAGCCCCGGCCGACTGGATGTAGATCTTGTAGACCATGAAGGCGTGTTCGGTGAAAATCGCCTCGTCGCCGGGCGCCAGATAGGTCTGCGCCAGCAGGCCGAGGATCTCGTCTGAGCCGTTGGAGCAGATGATGTTCTGCGCGTTGAGGCCATGCACTTCCGCGATCGCCTCGCGCAGCCGTCTGGCGGTGCCGTCGGGATAGATGTCGAGCCTGGCGGCGACTTCACGCGCGGCCTCGATCGCCTTCGGTGACGGGCCAAGCGGGTTCTCGTTGGACGACAGCTTGTAGACCTTGGCGACACCGGCGGGTGCGGCGCTCTTGCCCGGCACATAGGCGTCAATGTCCATGATGCCCGCGCGCGGGGTTGGACGTGCCTGATCCGGTGTCTGGTTCATTTTTGCAAAATCCGTCGAAAATGCCTCGCTCCGGAGGCCGCAGCGGAAATACAAGCCGTGGCCGATAATGTCGAGGGGTGGCAGTGGTGCCAGCAGCGGCCCGGATGTCGGCATTGACGGCAGGGCGGGCGAGTTCTAGAAGGGCAGCAACAGTTCCGTGGTGATTTGGCCGGTCGGCTTGCAGCCACGTTAAACAATTCGCTAAAGGGCCGTTTGCGTGACGTAACCGGCTTTGCGAATGGCAATGCCGGTTTTTTATTGTCCGCGGCCGGCCGGACGGACGCATCGGCGGCGATTTTTCGCCCGATATGATGCAATAGGTGAGACGAGAATGGCCGCTCTGCGCGCAGGAAAGACCAACAACGAGGCCGACCAGCCGTCGAGCCCGGTGTTGCGCTTCGGGGCGGACAAGCCGCTCAAGCTCGACGCCGGCACGCTGCTGTCGCCGTTCCAGATCGCCTACCAGACCTACGGCACGCTGAACGATGCCCGCTCCAATGCCATCCTCGTCTGCCATGCGCTGACCGGCGACCAGCATGTCGCCAGCACCAATCCGGTGACCGGCAAGCCGGGCTGGTGGGAAGTGCTGATCGGCCCCGGCAGGATCATCGACACCAACCGTTTCTTCGTCATCTGCTCCAACGTCATCGGCGGCTGCCTGGGCTCCACCGGGCCAGCTTCCACCAACCCCGCCACCGGCAAGCCCTATGGGCTTGACCTGCCCGTCATCACTATCCGCGACATGGTGCGGGCGCAGCAGATGCTGATCGACCATTTCGGCATCGAGAAACTGTTCTGCGTGCTCGGCGGCTCGATGGGCGGCATGCAGGTGCTGGAATGGGCGTCGAGCTATCCCGAGCGCGTCTTTTCGGCGCTGCCGATCGCCACCGGCGCGCGCCATTCCTCACAGAACATTGCCTTCCACGAGGTCGGCCGGCAGGCCGTCATGGCCGATCCGGACTGGCATGGCGGCAAATATTTCGAACACGGCAAGCGCCCGGAAAAAGGCCTGGCGGTGGCGCGCATGGCCGCCCACATCACCTATCTCTCCGAAGCCGCCCTGCATCGAAAATTCGGCCGCAACTTGCAGGACCGCGAAGCGCTGACGTTCGGCTTCGACGCCGATTTTCAGATCGAAAGCTATCTGCGCCACCAGGGCATGACTTTCGTCGACCGCTTCGACGCCAATTCCTATCTCTACATGACGCGGTCGATGGACTATTTCGACCTCGCCGCCGATCATGGCGGGCGGCTGGCGGATGCCTTTGCCGGCACCAAGACCCGCTTCTGCCTGGTGTCATTCACATCGGACTGGCTGTTTCCGACCGAAGAAAGCCGCTCGATCGTGCACGCGCTCAACGCCGCCGGCGCGTCCGTGTCCTTCGTCGAGATCGAGACCGACCGTGGCCACGATGCCTTCCTGCTCGACGAGCCGGAACTGTTCGCCGCCATCAACGGCTTCATCGGCTCCGCGGCGCGGGCGAGAGGGCTAAGCGCATGACCCCGGAAAGTTGCAGCCTTTCAGGATCGGGATCATGCGCCGCAAAGGAGACGACATCATGAGCGTCAACGGCAGCCAGCGCGTCGACCTCGAGGTCGTCGCCAATCTGATCCCACCGCAGTCCCGCGTGCTCGATGTTGGTTCGGGCGACGGCTCGCTGCTTGAATTGCTGCAGGACACCAAGCAGGTCGACGGCCGCGGACTGGAACTGTCGCAGCGCGGCGTCAACGAATGCGTGGCGCGCGGCCTCTCCGTCATCCAAGGCGACGCCGACAAGGATCTCGAGTTCTATCCCGACAAGGGTTTTGACTTCGTCGTCCTGTCGCAGACCTTGCAGGCCACCCGCAACCCGAAGCTGGTGCTCGACGAGTTGCTCCGCATCGGCAACCGGGCGATCGTCTCCTTCCCCAATTTCGGCCATTGGCGGGTGCGTCTGTCGCTGTTCGTCAAGGGCCGCATGCCGGTGACCCAGGACCTGCCCTATTCCTGGTACGACACCCCCAATATCCACTTCTGCACCATCCGCGACTTCGTCAACCTGTGCGACGAGCTTGGCGCGACGGTGGAAAAGGCGACCGCGCTCGACGCCGCCGGCCAGAAGATCGGCCTGTCCATGCCCTGGTGGTTCTGGAACTTCTTTGGCCAGCAGGCGGTGTTTCTGCTGAAACGATAAGGCGCGTCTCTTGGCATCGAGACCGACCAAGCGGCCTCGCAAGGGCAATCTGCCGGAGCGGCGATCGCGATGCGATTACGCCTGGGGTAATGGAATCGGCGCCTTCCACGGCTGGCCGCAGGCGCGCTTGCGCAATTTCAGCGGTCGAGTTCCGGAAAATACGGATCCGACAGGAACCGCCTGTCGCGTTCGCCTTGCAGGCAGTCGATCGGCGCGTCCGCGTCGACGGGGATGATCCTGGCCTTGTCCTGAATACCGCTCACTTCGAGGATCAGCTTGCGCCGGATGGCGGTGGAAAATTCGGCAGCCGAGTGGATGGGCAGCACGAAAGAGCCGGGTCCGCCGGTCACGCACTGCGCATAGTACTGGTCGAGATGCTTGAAGGTGGGCGATGGATTGATCAGGATCGGCAGGCCGTTGATGACGATGCCTTTTGCGGTTGCCGCATCGCGCGTCGCGGTGACCGGCGGCCCGATATTGTTGGGGCCATCGCCCGATATATCGATGACGCTGCGCTCACTGGCGAAATTCGTCCTGCCGAACAGCCCCGTGCCGAAGGCAATTGCCGTGGAAATCGAGGTGCCGCGAAAACTCCGGAACGGGCGCGCCGCCACCTTGTCGGCAAAGCTGTTGGCGCTTTGCGCGCCATCGATGATCTGCCAGTCGATGACCGCGTCGTCGCGCACCGTGCCGGCCCATTCGAAATAGGCAATCGCGATGCGGCCGGTATTGCCGGACCGGACGGCCTGGATGAAGTCGGGATGGCGCAGCGCTTCGACATAGCCGGCGCGTTGCAGGGCGAATTCCTTCTCGTCCATCGACAGGGATATATCGACCGCCAACACCAATTCGACGTCGACAGTCAACGCACCCGATGGCGAGGCAACGGGCGTTGGCTGGACACAGGCAAGACAGGCAAGCAGGCGCAGAGCATCAAGCATCGCCACCGCCACGTTTTGTTTCTCGGGGAAATCTTCCTTCGCGATCGCGGCGAAATAAAGCTTGCAGCGAGAGTGCGGGAAACGGCCCTACTTCTTGCGGCGGACCGCGACCGGCGGCGGATCGATGGCGCCGGCCCTGACGTGGGCGGGCTTCAGCGCTGGCGCACCGGAATCCTTGACGATCGTCAGGCCGCGCGGAAAGAACTGAATATTGTGCTGCCCGCGCCCGATGTTGATGATCGTGGCGCCCTTCAGATGCTTTTCCAGCATCGCCAGAACACGCCGCAGCGAGGGGCCGTCGAACGCATCCATGGCTTCGTCGATGATCACCCATTTCGGCTGCCGCAAGGCGAGCCTGGCCACGCCCAGCAAGCGCTGCTCGTCATCGCCCAGTTCATGGTCCCAGCGCCCGACGCGGTCGAGCGAGGACGACAGCCGTTCCAGGCCAACCTCGGCCAGCACCGCCACAATGTCGGCGTCACTCGCGGGCGCATGCCCGTTGGCGTGATTGAGCACGTCGCGCAACGTGCCGGCCGGCAAATACGGCACGCGTGGCACGAAGATGAGGGGTTCTCCGGCCGGCAGGCCGATTTTTCCCCTGCCCCAGGGCCACAGGCCGGCAATGGCGCGGAAGAACAGCGTCTTGCCGGCGCCGGGTTCGCCGGTGATCATCACGCGATCGCCGGCGCGGATCTCGACATGCTGCTCGGAGAGCTTAGTGCAGCCCTCCGGCGAGGCCACCTGGAGCTTCTCGAACGTCAGGCTGCCATTGGCGTTCTGATCGAAAGTGATGCGCCTTTCGGTGTCGTGCAGCACATCGGTTTCATCGAGCGCGATGCGGAAGTCGGCGACACGCATCAGCGTGGCCCGCCAATCGGCGATGCTGCCGATATTGTTGATGAACCAGCGCAACGAGGAATGGACCTGGTTGAAGGCGCCGACCGCCATCATCAGCCCGCCAAAGCTGATATCGCCCGAGAAATAGACGGGCGAGGCAACCAGGATCGGCGCCACGACGGTAATCCAGCCATAGGTATCGGTCACCCAGGACAGGTTGATCTGCGCGGTATAGATGCGCCGCATGGCGCCCAGCACCGTGCCGAGGTCGAGTTCGAGCCGCTGCCTGGCGTCGGCCTCGCCATGGTACAGCGCGATGGCATCGACATTTTCGTTGACGCGCACCATCGAGGAGCGCAGCTCCGCCTCTCGTGTGTAGCGGTCGCTGTTCAGTTTGATGAGCGGCCGGCCGACCAGCCAGCTCAGCCAGGAGGCTGTGCCGGCATAGAGGAACGCCGCCCAGACCATGTAGCCCGGTATGGCCAGCGACCAGTCGTTGATGTGGAAGACGAAACCCGAAGACAGTTCCCACAGCACGCCGACGAAGGACACGAGCAGGATGAGCGACTGCAGGAGCCCGACGCCGAGATCGGTCGACAGGTCGGACAGATGCGCCGCATCCTGCTGCATGCGCTGGTCGGGATTGACGCCGATGGCACCGGCATTGGCCAGCCGGAAGGCGCGTGCCGGCCGCATCCACTGGTCGATCAGGTCGAGCGTCAGCGCCTCGCGCAGCTTCAGCCGGATCATCTGGTTGAGCCAGGTCTGGCCGATATTGAGCACCAGCAGCCCGCCGGCGATCATCGCAAAGACAAGGAGCTGGTGCACGAAGGCCGCCATGTCGCGGCGTGCCAGCGCATCGTAGAAGGGCTGGTTCCAGCGGTTGAGCAGGACCTGGCCGATCGAGGTCGCGATGATGACGGCCATGATGCCGACCGACGTCCACAGCAGCCATTTGCGGACCGGCGACACCACCAGCGCCCGCCTGATCGTCGCAACCTGATCACGCAGGCTGCTGGCCTCGACAGCGACCGGCTGAACGGTGGCCTGATTGTCAAGTTGATCAGCCATGTCAGAGGTCCTTGCGTTCAGGTGCGATGCTGAAACCGCATGGTGACGGCATCCGCATATCCGGCAGGTTGCGAGTTCACCACGACAGATAGGTCGAGGAGGGACGCGCCGCGCGCGTTTCTAGCACGATCACGAAGGTTTCACCTGGCGAGACGGCATGGCCCCGCCGGTCGCCTCGGCCCGGCGGCCGAGCCGCGTCGCGCCGTGTGGCGACAGCACCGGCACGAAGACGCGGCGCGAGGCGCGCTGGGCGACCGGCACGCCCTGATAGAGCCGCTTCTGCGCCTCGACGACGATGACGCCCGAAAAGATCGGCCACAGCCGCCGGCCGGCGCGCTCCAGCACATTGTGGAAGCGCATCATGAAGCGCCGCCGCGATGGCGGGAAGAACAGCGCATCCGACCAGGCGGCCGGCGTGAAATTCGCCTCGCGCAGCAGTTCCGTCAGTTGCCCGCGCGAGAACGGCCGGCCATTGCCGAACGGTGTGTGCTCGAAGCGCGCCCAGACACCGCGTCGGTTGGGCACGACGATGACGACGCGCCCCGCGGGCGACAGCACCCGCCAGATCTCGTTCAGCGTCTCGCGCGGATTTTCGACATGTTCGAGCGAATGGACGAGCAGCATGCGGTCGATGCAGGAATCGACCAGCGGCAGCTCCTCGTCGAAGACCAAAGCGGTCGCCGTCGGCCCGGCTGCCGGCCAGACCACGGCACCCTGCGTCGCCGGCATGAAGGCAAAGACCCGCTCCGCATCGGAGCCGAAACGCTCCAGCCAGGGCAAGGTATAGCCGAGCCCGACCAGCCGTTCATTGGGGACAGCCGCCCATATCGACGACAGTGCCATGGTGATCGAACGCTCGGCGAACCGGCCAAGCGTTGTCGAATAGAAGGAGCGAAGGTCGACGATGTCGGAATGCATGTGAGGGATGTAGCCGCGATATCGGCGTGTTTCAACAAAAGGCCTCGAAAGAGGTCCGCGTCACGAGATGTTACTCGACATCCCTGGATGACATTCCCGCGCTGGCGCCCTATGTCTGCGGCGACAATGGAGAAAGCCGAGATGGCGGTCGAAATCGAACAGTTCATGTGCCGGAGCGACAATTTCGGCGTGCTGGTGCATGACCCCAAAAGCGGGCAGACGGCGATCATCGACGCGCCCGAGGAAGCGCCGATCCTGGCCGCGATCAAGCGCACCGGCTGGACGCCGACGATGATCCTGACCACGCATCATCATATGGACCACGTCGAGGCCAATCTGGCGCTGAAGGAGCGCTTCAAGCTGCGCATCGTCGGCCCGGAGGCGGAAAAGGCCAAGATCCCCGGCATCGACGAAACCGTCGAGGAGGGCTCCGTCCTTCATCTTGGCGACGAGCGCATCGAGGTGATCGCCACACCCGGCCATACCGCCGGCCATGTCTCCTATTATCTGCCGGCATCGCAGGTGGCGTTCACCGCCGACACGCTGTTTGCGCTGGGCTGTGGGCGGCTGTTCGAATGCAAGCCGCCGGTGATGTACGACTCGCTGAAGAAACTCGCAGCCCTTCCCGCCGCGACGACGATCTATTGCGGCCATGAATACACGCTCGCCAACGCCCGTTTCGCGCTGACCGTCGACCCGACCAATTCGGCCTTGAAGGAGCGCGCCGCCAGGATCGAGGCACTGCGGGTCGACAACAAGCCGACACTGCCGACGACGGTCGGCGAGGAACTGTCGACCAATCCCTTCCTGCGCTGGCACGATCCGGCGATCCGCAAGCATCTCGGCATGGAAAAGGCCGGGGACGCCGAGGTGTTCGCCGAGATCCGCAAGCGCAAGGACAATTTCTGAGCAGCTCCGACCGATGACCAGCGCAGCAGAAATCATCGCCACCCTCGGACTGAAGCCGCATCCGGAAGGCGGCTGGTACGCGGAAACCTTTCGTGACGAGGCCGGCGGAGCGCGCGGCCATTCGACCGCCATCTATTTCCTGCTGGAACAGCACCAGCTTTCGGCCTGGCATCGGGTCAAGGACGCAGCCGAGGTCTGGCATTTCCATGCCGGCGCGCCGCTGGCGCTGTCGATGTGGCAAGAAGGCGCTGCCGTCATTGAGCAGGTGCTCGGCATCGGCCTCGCGGCCGGCGAACGGCCGCAGATCGTCGTGCCGGCGGGCTGGTGGCAGTCGGCGCGCAGCCTGGGCGAATGGACGCTGGTCGGCTGTACCGTCGCGCCGGGCTTTGATTTCGCCGCCTTCGAACTGGCCGAGCCGGGCTGGAATCCTAACCCAGGAGGAACCCCAGCGTAATCCCAAGCTGGGCTGCGTAGTACAGCACCCAGACGGCCAAACGCATCCAGGCGCGATGCGGCGAGATGGCCGCCACCAGAAATTTCTCGGTAGCCAGCAGACCGTCCGATGCCATGAACAGCACCGCGCCGCCGATGACCCAGGCGCTGTTGGTGGTCAGCGCCGCCATGCCCATCGCCAGGATCGCCACGACATAGATGGCGATCGGCACGCGCAGGCCGGGGCCGACACGGCGCCAGAGCGCGGCCAGCATGACGATGACGAACACCGCCAGTGCCAGCGCGATCGCCCCGCGCCAGGGCTCGGCCCCAAGCAGTCCCAACCCGCCGCCGCTGCGCAGGAACAGCGCGATGTAGACGATGTGGGCGACAAGGAAGCTGGCGAGCCCACCGAGAAACGCCTTTTCGCCGTCGCGCGACAAGAACGCGTCGCCCACCGCGCTGAGCGCAAGGGCCGCGACCAGCAGCAGCGGGCCGCTTTGCAGCGCCGAAAGCACGGCAAGCATCGCGACCGCGAGCGTCTTGGCCGCGGAGCGGGCGAGGCTCGGCGGCATGCCCAGCGTGAAGGCATAGATCACCGCCGCCACCAGCGAGAAGATCAGCGTCGCATTGGCATTGGCGTCGATGCCGCCGGCAAACGGCATCGTCATGCCGCGGCTCCGCTTTCGGATGCCTTGGCTTGGCTCTCGGCCTGGGCCGGCTTGCGCAGGAACAGCGACTTCGCCGCCAGGGCCGCGCCACCGGTGATGAGCACGCAGGCGGCGAGGATACGCAGCGACGGCTCGGCAACGCCGGCCGCAATCAGCACCAGCGTCGAGAGCAACGGCGCCAAGTAGCTTGCCGCGCCCAGCACCTGAATGTTGCCGCGCTTGACGCCGATGTCCCAGGCATAGAAGGCCGCACCCACCGGCATCAGGCCAAGTCCGAGCACGGCCAGCCACTGGCCCGCGCCATTTGGCAGAACGGTTTGTTCCAGCGCCAGATGGCAGACGAGCGACAGCACGGCGGTCGCCGCGCAGAACCAGGTGACGATGCTGGTCGGCACCGAGGGAAAGCGCCGTGACAAAAGCGAATAGGACGACCAGAGCAGGGCGCAGACGGCCGCCATGGCGTAACCGAAGGCGTAGCGCGCATCGAAGGCCAGCCCGCCGCCCTTGGTGACGATCAGCACGGTGCCGGCCAGGCCGAGCAACGCGCCGACGACATGGTTCCACGCCAGTTTTTCGCCCGGCATAAGGGCGGAGCCAAGCACGATCAGCAGCGGCCACAGATAGGCGATCAGGCTCGCCTCCACCGCCGGCGCGTTGCGCAGCGCTGTGAAATAGAAAAAGTGGTAGCCGAACAGGCCGGCAATACCGATCAGCCAGACCTGCGGCGGTATTTTCTGGCTCCTCTCGGCGGCCGGCATGAACAACCGCGCGACAAGGCCGACGCCGGTGCCGATCGAGAAGGTGAGCGCCGACAAAAGGAACGGCGGCACCTTGCCGGACGCATCGGTGAGCAGCGCCAGAAGCGCCCACATGGCGACCGCTGAAAAACCGATCAGTGTTGCGCGCCCCATTTCTGCCCCCGACAGCGCACCGAGGCGCCCACCACAATCTCGGGAAACCGCGTGGCGGTGGTCGTCCCGAAATTGCGTAAGATTACTCGACTGCTTCGAACCGTCTCGCGCTTATGGTCAGCGGACCGATCTGGGTCCCTACCGTAGCGTGGATCGGCGCATATACGCCGGTTTGGCCGAGCGGTGCAAACGTCACCATCATCCGGCTTTTGTTCCTGAGATAGTTCAGCGCCTTGCGGCCCTTGCGATAGCCGGCCACCGGGTCGAAACCCATCCGGCAGGTGATGGTGTCGCCCTTGTAGCCCGGCACCGAGATGGTGCCTTTCGAATCATAGGTCAGCGTCAGGTCGGCGCGCATCTCGCCATCATAGAACTTGACCGTGCGGCCGCAGACCTGATCGAGGCTGTCGGCGTGGATGACGGTGGCGGCCATCGGATCGAGTACCGATGCCAGGTCGCCGGCGCCGATCGGCACCCAGTCGTTGGGATCGCGCTTGCCAGGCGCCGGGATGACCTGCGTCGAGGTGACGGCGCCGTTGGCAAAGCGAATGTCGATCGCCGACACCTTCTTGCCGGAGGTATAATCGGCACGGAACGCCTGGGGCACCATTTTCTTGCCGGAAATCGTGCCCTTCGACGAGACCGTGCCGCGCGTGTCGTCGAATAATTTGGCGAGGCCCGCAGCCGTCACGCTACCTTCGATCGCGTAGGCGCCGTTCTCGTAATGGCTGGAGAAGGTCGATTTCGCGATCGAGAGACCAAGGAATGACACCGTGTACTCACCCTTGAACGACTGCGGCGAGGCAGCCGACGCGGCGGACGGCAAGGCGACGGCGAGCACGGCAACAAGCGCGTGAGACAAACGAAGCATGGCGGGATTGGATCCTTGATTTTCGGCCGGAGGCGGGCGACTCCGGTCTGGCGTGTCCCTATGAGACCGCTTATAGGATGAAATCCGGCCTTAATATGAAATGCCGGGCGCTTCCGTGGCGAACCCGGAGCTTGACGCCCCGGTGAAATGCAACTATGGAACGCCAACTTTTTCCATAAGGCCGCCTGACCAGAACCGCGCGCCACCCGGCGTGGGCACAAAGGTTTGGCAGGTCCCGAGAGAATTGAAGGTTAGAATTATGTCCCGCACCTGCGAACTCACTGCCAAGGCAGTCCAGACCGGCAACAATGTGAGCCACGCCAACAACAAGACCAAGCGTCGCTTCCTGCCGAATCTCGTCAATGTGACGCTGATCTCGGAAGCGCTGAACCAGAATGTGCGCCTGCGCATTTCGGCCAACGCGCTGCGTTCGGTCGAACATCGCGGCGGCCTCGACGCCTTCCTGGCCAAGGCCGACGTCAAGGAGCTGTCGCAGCGCGCGCGCCTGCTGAAGAAGCAGATTGCCAAGAAGCTGGCCGAACAGGTCGCTGCCTGACATCGTATAAAGGCGGGGGACCGCCCGGGCCAACTTTGTTGGCCTTGAGCATCGGATGGATCCGCAAGGTTCGACAATCCGGTGCTCGACTACGAAGCGAGCAGCGCCCGATGGGCATGATGCTCCTCTGGTTCCATTACCCAGGATAAAAAAATGACTTCCTTCTCGCGATATCTGCCCTTCGTGGCCGCCATGGCGCTTGTCGTCGTGGCATCGAACATTCTCGTGCAGTTCCCGATGCAGGGCCAGATCGGCGGCCTGTCGCTGGCCGACCTTTTGACCTGGGGGGCTTTCACCTATCCCTTTTCCTTCTTGGTCACCGACCTCGCCAACCGCCGCTATGGCCCTGCCGTGGCGCGCCGCATAGTCTTCGTCGGCTTCATGACGGCGGTGGTCTGCTCGATCCTTGTCCCGCC
Organism: Mesorhizobium sp. WSM4308; assembly: GCF_002294905.1. Lineage (NCBI taxonomy): Bacteria > Pseudomonadati > Pseudomonadota > Alphaproteobacteria > Hyphomicrobiales > Phyllobacteriaceae > Mesorhizobium > Mesorhizobium sp. WSM4308. The sequence goes on from NZ_NSFW01000003.1 coordinate 103,829, forward strand.
CTTCCTGTTTCGCCATGGCCTGATCGAATTCGAGACCGCGGCCGCCCGGCTGGTGCGCATCGCAGCCGCCTCAGGCGCGGCGTTCCTGTCCGCGCAACTGCTCGACGTCACCGTGTTCAACCGGCTGCGCCGGCAGAGCTGGTGGCGCGCGCCGATCGTCGGCACACTGGTCGGGTCGGTCTTCGACACCATGGTGTTCTTCACCGTCGCTTTCTCGGCCGCTTTCGCTTTTGCTGGCCCGAACGACAGTTTCGCGCTCGAGACGGCGCCGCTGATGGGCGTCTTCCACGTCGAGGCCATGCGCTGGGTTTCCTGGGCGCTGGGCGATCTCTCGGTGAAGCTGATCATCGCGGTGGTCGCGCTCATCCCTTATCGGCTGCTCGCCGCTCGCTGGAGCCAGCCGGCGCTGGCCGTTTAAACCATGATCCCCTGGGTTCACCTCGATTCGGCAAAGACCGGGGATGGTGTCCAGGAACTTCGCCTCAAGCGTCGCGGCAGCGAATTCTCGATCATGCTCGGCACCAACGAACTGATGAACAGCCGCCTCAGCGGCTCCGAGCAAGCGCTGGCGAAACTGTCGTGCCAAAGGATTGCGGGCCATCGCCAGCCGAGGATCCTGATCGGCGGCCTCGGCATGGGTTTTACATTGCGCGCCGCTCTGGCCGAACTTGGCAAGGATACCGGCATCGTTGTCGCGGAACTGGTGCCGGCGGTCGTCGCCTGGGCACGCGGCCCGATGGCGGAGGTGTTTGGCGGCTGTCTCGACGACCCCCGCGTCGCCATCCATGAGACCGATGTCGGGCAATTGATCCGGTCTGGGTCCGCGACCTGGGACGCCATCCTGCTCGACGTCGACAACGGCCCCGAAGGCATCGTCCACAAGGGCAATGACGCGCTCTACAGCCTCGCAGGCCTCGGCGCCGCACGCACTGCCCTCAAGCCGGGCGGCGTGCTGGCGGTGTGGTCGCAAGGACCTGACAGCGGCTTCACGCGGCGGCTGAAGCAGGCAGGCTTCGCCGTGGAGGAGGTCAACACGCGCGCCAACGGCAAGCGCGGCGCGCGCCACGTCATCTGGATCGCCACCAACGGCTCCCGGGAAGGCGCCTGACCAGATCGAACCCGCCGTTGAAAACGCTTCAGCTTGGCAGTTGGACCGCTTCTCAGTCCTGATGCAGGACGAATTCCAGGTAGAGGTTGCGCTGCAGGATCGAGTGGTTGTCGTCGGAGATCAGCGACACCATCACCGCGCCGTCATCGCGGGTCCAGACGTCGAGACCTTCCATATTGTCGATCTGGTAGCCCATGTCGGCGTCCAGCAGCACGGGTCCGTCGGCGACGGCGCCCTTCTCGACACTCTCGCCATGGATGCGCCGCAGCCGCATCTTGAGCCCGCCCGCCATGGTGAAACTGCGCTCCAGCAGCAAAAGGTCGCCGTCCGGCAGGAAGGCGCCGTCGGTGATGTCGAAGTCGCCGTTGCGCTTGACGGTGAAGACGCCCTTGTGCGGCCCTTCGATGATGGCGGCGTAGATGTTGCCGGCTCTGTCGAGGCTTTTCTCTGACACCACGACCAGACCGCCCTGATGCTGGCCGTTGGCATTGGCATGGGTAACGGTCTCGAAGCCGCGATTCTGGCGCAGCTCGCGCGCCGGCACCAGGAAATCCAGCTGCCGGTACGGCGCCTTCATATCAGTCGGATCGATCTTGAACTGGGCGACGCGGTGGTTGCGCTCGAAGCCGACGGTGGCGATGCCATCCTTGACCGCAAGGCCTTCGGCGTCGACTTCCCATTTCTCGTCGATCGGCTGGCCGCCCTGGTCGACCATCTGCTGCATGCGGAAGTTCTGGATGCCCACGGGCCGCCTGTCGGCATCGCGGGCCACCGTGCCGAAAAACCAGTAGCCGGTGTCGGCCACGCCGATGAAATCGCTGCCCGCTTTCAGAAAGCGGAGGGCCGACAGCGCGCCGAAATCACGCAATTTCGAGGTCATTTCCAGCCCGCCGACGAATTCGAGCGCGCCGAACTGCTTGTCGGTCCGGCCAATGCGGAACTCGGTGATCGGGCGGGACGAAACCTCGATGGGTTCAACCGAGGCCGAGCCAACCGCACCGGCTGGCGCCGAAGCCACGCCGGCGAACAGGGCGATGGCGGCGAAGAGCGTTTGCCGAAACCCGCCGCGCGAAAGGATCATCCGGCGCGCCGCATGCCGCCGCGCCGCGTGTCGCGCGCGCTTTCCTCGGCAAACAGCGAGGCCAGTTGCTCGGTCATGGCGCCGGCCAGTTCCTCGGCATCGACGATGGTGACGGCGCGGCGATAATAGCGCGTAACGTCATGGCCGATGCCGATGGCCAGCAGCTCCACCGGAGAGCGCGTCTCGATCAGCTCGATGACGGCGCGCAAATGGCGTTCGAGATAATTGCCGGGATTCACCGAAAGCGTCGAATCGTCGACCGGCGCACCGTCCGAGATCATCATCAGGATCTTCCGCTGTTCGGGCCGGGCGATCAGGCGGTTGTGCGCCCACAGCAGCGCCTCGCCGTCGATGTTTTCCTTGAGCAGGCCTTCGCGCATCATCAGGCCAAGATTGCGCCTTGCCCGCCGCCACGGATGGTCGGCCGACTTGTAGATGATGTGGCGCAGATCGTTGAGGCGGCCGGGGTTCGGCGGCTTGCCGTCCTTCAGCCACTTCTCGCGCGCCTGCCCGCCCTTCCACGCCCGCGTGGTGAAGCCGAGGATCTCGACCGAAACGCCGCAGCGTTCCAGCGTACGGGCAAGAATGTCGGCGCAGGTGGCGGCGACCGTGATCGGCCGGCCGCGCATCGAGCCCGAATTGTCGAGCACCAGCGTCACCACCGTGTCGCGGAATTTGGTGTCGCGTTCCTGCTTGAAGGACAGCGGCTGCATCGGGTCGATGACGACGCGCACCAGCCGCGCCGGGTCGAGATAGCCCTCTTCCAGGTCGAAATCCCACGACCGGTTCTGCTGCGCCATCAGCCGGCGCTGCAGCCGGTTGGCCAGCCGCCCGACGACACCAGACAGATTGGCCAGCTGCTTGTCGAGGAAGGCGCGCAGCCGGTCGAGCTCTTCCTCTTCGCAAAGCTCTTCGGCGCCGACCGTCTCGTCGAAAGCGGCGGTGTAGACCTTGTAGTCGATTTCCTTCGGCAGATTGGTGAAGGGGTTGTCGTTGCGGCGCGCCTCGCCGGGCGTTTCGGCATCCGCATCGTCGTCATCGGACAGATCGTCGGCGGTGGCGTCGGAGGCTTCCGTCTCGGACGACTGCTCGTCATCGGCCGAAGCCTCGGCGTCCTCGGACTGCGACTGCTCGGAGCCGGAATCGTCTTCCCCGCCCTCCTCGCTCTGCTCCTCGCCTTGCGGCTGGTTGTCGTCATTGTCCTCGGAATCTTCCGTCTCCTGGTCGTCGCCGAGTTCCTCGGCCATCTCCATGGAGGCGAGCATCTCGCGCACGACGCGGGCGAACGCCTGCTGGTCGTCGAGCTTAGCCGACAGGCCGTCGAGGTCGGCCTTGGCCTTTTCCTCGACCCAGGGGCGCCAGAGCTCGACCAGCCGCTCGCCGCTTTTCGGGACCGCCCGGCCAGTCAGCTTCTCGCGCACCATGAGCGCCAGCGCTTCCTCGATCGGAGCGTCGGCCTTGTCCTTGACGTCGACAAGGTTGGCCTTGGCGTATTTGTCCTCCAGCATCGAGCCGATATTGTCGGCAACGCCCTGCATGGCGCGGCTGCCGATCGCCTCGACACGGGCCTGCTCGACCGCGTCATAGATGGCGCGCGCCGCCTTGCCTTCCGGCGCCAGCTTGGTGTGGATGCGCGCATCATGGCAGGCGCGCTTCAGCGCCATGGAATCGCCGAGGCCGCGGGTAATCGCGATATCGGTCTTCGATGCCTTCTTCGGAAGTTCCGGCAAGCGCGCCCGGCTGCCGGCGAGCGCCGGCCTGTCCTTGGCGAAGCCGACTTCCATGTCCTTGTCGCCGGCAATGGCGCGCATGCAGACGGTGACGGCGCGCTTGAAGCCGTCGGCTTCAGACCCCGTCTTCGACTTGTTGCGCGTGTTGTCGCCCGGACCCGCCATCGAGGCTCTGCTTAGCCCAGCACCACGTTGGCGGCGCTCTCGGGCAGATCCTCGCCGAAGGCGCGCTGGTAGAACTCGGCCACCACCGAGCGCTCCAGCTCGTCGCACTTGTTGAGGAAGGTCAGCCGGAACGCCATGCCGATATTGCCGAAAATCTCGGCGTTCTCGGCCCAGGTGATGACGGTACGTGGGCTCATCACGGTCGACAGATCGCCATTGATGAAGGCCGAGCGCGTCATGTCGGCGACGCGCACCATCTTGTTGACGATGTCCTTGCCCTTGTTGTCGCGATAGTGCTTGGCCTTGGCCAGCACGATGTTCACCTCGTTGTCGTGCGGCAGGTAGTTCAACGTGGTGACGATCGACCAGCGGTCCATCTGCGCCTGGTTGATCTGCTGCGTGCCGTGATAGAGGCCGGTCGTGTCGCCGAGGCCGACCGTGTTGGCGGTCGAGAACAGCCGGAAGGCCGGATGCGGACGGATGACCCGGCTCTGGTCGAGCAGCGTCAGCCGGCCCGACGATTCCAGCACGCGCTGGATGACGAACATCACGTCCGGACGCCCGGCGTCATATTCGTCGAAGCAGAGCGCGACATTGTGCTGGTAGGCCCAGGGCAGGATGCCGTCGCGGAATTCGGTGATCTGCAGCCCGTCCTTGACGACGATAGCGTCCTTGCCGACGAGGTCGATACGGCTGACATGGCTGTCGAGATTGACGCGCACGCAGGGCCAGTTGAGACGGGCGGCGACCTGTTCGACATGGGTCGACTTGCCGGTGCCGTGATAGCCCGACACCATGACGCGGCGGTTGTAGGCAAAGCCCGCCAGGATCGCCAGCGTCGTTGCCTTGTCGAACAGATAGTCGGGATCGACGTCAGGCACATGTTCCGATGTCACCGAATAGGCCGGAACCACCATCTTGGAGTCGAAGCCGAATTTATCCTTCACCGACACCGTCGTGTCGGGCAGGTTGGCGATGTCGCGATCGACCTTGTTCATATCTCTCAACGTCTCCACGGGCGAAACGTCCCGTTTCGCCGGCAATCGATTTTGTTCGGGGGCGGTCTTAGAGCCTTTTCCAACCTTATGAAAGTTGGAAAGCGACACAAACCGTAGGGTCGCTCAGCACAGGCCCGCCTGTTTGAGCACGCGATAGGCCTGCAGCACATCGCGGAACCGGTCTTCCGAACCTCTGTCGCCGCCATTCGCATCCGGATGGTGGCGTTTCACCAGTTCCTTATAGCGCGCCTTGATATCCTTGCCAGTCGCCTTTGTATCAAGGCCAAGCGTTTCCAGCGCCTTGGCCTCAAGCGGCTTGGCCTTGCGCTCGCGCGCCTCGCGCGGATCCTTCGGCCCCTTGAACAGGTCGAACGGGTCGCGCATGCGGTTGTAATAGCCGGCACGGCCGGAGCGCATCTGCGCCATATCGGGTGACGAACGTGTCGAGGCGCCGTTGACGCCCATCTTCCAGGTCGGTCGATGGCCGGTCATGGCCTCCTTCTGGAAGCGCGCGACCTCGGTGTCCGGCACGCCGGAGAAGTAGTTGAAGCCCTTGTTGTACTCGCGCACATGATCGAAGCAGAAGCGGAAATACTCGCCCTCCTTCATGCGCCCGACCGGCGCGCGATGGGTGCCAGGCTCCTTGCAGCCGTCCCACTGGCAGATCGGCGAGTGCGACTTCAGCTCCGCATCCTTCTCCGGGCGGATGCGAATCTTCTCGAAATATTTGGGGTACGGCTTCATTTCACCCATTTATGGGGCGTTCGCAAATGCGAAACAAGAATTGACATTTCCGCGATCATCGCCCTAACCGCTGAATCGCGGCATAAAGCAGGCGAATTGCGGATTTAGTTGCGCGATAGTGGCCCCCAGGCTAGCGCGCCAGCCATATGTGGTGAACGGAGACGGCAATGTCCATACAGGCGACCATGGAAGACAAGCTCAACAAGGCATTTTCGCCGGAGCGGCTGGTCATCATCAACGAAAGCCATCTCCACGCCGGCCACCATCACCATGGCTCGGACCATCATGGCGCTTATGACGGCACCGGCGAGACGCATTTTCGCGTTCGCGTCGTCTCGTCCGCCTTTACCGGCATGAGCCGCATCGACCGCCACCGCGCCGTCAACGAATTGCTCGCCGACGAACTGAAGGCCGGCGTTCATGCATTGGCGATCGAACCGGCGGCGCCCGGCGAAAAGATCCGCTGGTAGCTCAATCCGCCCCGACCCTCCGCGGCGCGGTCAGATCACTGCTTCGATAAGGAACGGCCCGCGCCGTGACAGGGCACTGTCCAGCAGCGCGTCGAACCGCTCGCATGTGTCGGCGCGCGCCGCCTCCACCCCCATGCCCTTGGCCAGCGACACCCAGTCGAGCGCGGGATGGTCGAGGTCGAGCATGCGCCTGGCATTCTCGCCGATCGCGTTGACGCCGACATTCTTCATCTCGCCATGCAGGATCGCGTAGGTGCGGTTGGAAAAGACGATCGTCACCACGTCGAGATTTTCCCGCGCCTGCGTCCACAGGCCCTGCACCGTGTACATGCCGCTGCCGTCGGCCTCCAGATTGATCACCTTGCGGTCGGGACAGGCGATCGCCGCTCCTGTCGCCATCGGGATGCCGCCGCCGATCGATCCGCCGGTGCCCATCAGGTAGTCATGCGGCGCGGCAAAGGCCGACAGGGCGAAGAAACGCCGGGCCGAAGTGACTGCTTCGTCGCAGACGATCGCATTTTCCGGCAGCTTGCGCGCCACTGACAGCGCGATGGCGTCTTCCGTCAGCCCGCCGCGCGGCGCGGCCTCGTCGGGAAAAGCGGTTGCGAAGTCGGTCGGTTGCGATGGTTTGACGCCGAGTTCGTCGCGCAGCGCTTCCAGCGCCGCACGCAGATCCTGCCCATGGGCAGCGAGCGTCAGCACCTGGCAGCCGTCGCGGACAAGCCGCCCCGGTTTTCCTGGATAGGCGAAGAAGGCAACCGGCTCCTTGCCGCCGACCAGCACCAGCACGTCGATATCCGCCAGCAGCGCCGTCGCCGCATCGATCGGATAGGGGATGCGTGTCGGCGCGACGCGCCCACGCCCGCGCTGCATCCGCGCGATCAGGACCTCGCTGAACAATTGGACATCGCAGGCCGCCGAAATCTGGCCGGCGATCTCCAGCGCATCGGCGCGCGCCGCTCGCCCGCGAACGATCATGCCGACACGGCCGGAAGCCGCACGGATCGCCGCGGCGGTCGCGCGCACGGCGTCGCTATCGACGGCCGGTGGCGGCGAAAGGATGACCTTGCCCGGCGAGGCCGGGGCAGCATCGCCCCAGGCGGCATCCGCCGGCAGGATCAGCGTCGTGACCCCGGGCGGCGTCAGCGAGGCGCGGAAGGCCGCCTCCGTGGCCGGCTGGACATCGGCCGGCCCGGCGATGCGGCGAACCCAGTTGGACATCGGCGCCGCCAGGCCTTCGATGTCGCTGGTGAGCGGCGCGTCGAGCGGCAAATGATAGGAAGCGTGGTCGCCGACGATGTTGATCGTCGGGCTGAACGCACGCCGGGCGTTGTGCATGTTGGCCAGCCCATTGGCGAGGCCCGGACCGGTGTGCAGCAAAGTCGCGGCCGGGCGGTCAGTCATGCGCGCATAGCCGTCGGCCGCGCCCGTCACCACGCCCTCGAACAGGCCAAGCACGCAGCGCATCTCAGGCTTGCGATCGAGTGCCGCAACGAAATGCATTTCGGAGGTGCCGGGATTGGCAAAGCAGACCGTCACATCGTTGGCCAGCAGCACGTCGCACAGGACATCGGCGCCATTCATGCAATTTTTCTCCAAGTCATGAGGACCAAATGCACTTAGGGATGTCCGCACGGCAATATCCCGCCGCCGCTTTTGGCATGATCCAGTCGCAGAAGTTGGCGAGCGGAAGTCGACAGCGATCAGCCGACCGTCGATTTCAGGAAGGCCAGGGCGGCAGCGGTCAGCGCGTCGCCATCCCTGCCGAAATCGCGGTTGATCGACATGTGCGTATAGGCGCTGCCGTCGAACAGCGTTACCTCGGTGCCCGTGGCGCGCAAGCGCTCGGCGAAGGCTTTCGACTCCTCGCCACGGCCTGACGCCCCCGAATACGCGATGAAGGTCGGCGGATGCTTGCGGCCATCGACATAGCTGGCGGGCGAAAGTGCCGCCCATTGCGAAGGGTCGGAAAAGACCCGCGCATAGGCACGCACCATGCGGCCATTCTTCTCGAGCGCCGCAAGATCATAGGCCCTGGTGTCGTCGAGAAGCAGGCCGGCGACGCCGGGCAGCCCGCCGCGCATGCCGGTCAGCGCGATCAGATGGCAGCCGGCGGAATGGCCCATGCCGACAACGCGCTTGGGGTCGCCACCATGCTTGGCGATATTTGCGCTGACATAGGCATAGGCCTTTTCGACGTCACTGGCCTGCGTGGCGACATCGGCCTCGGGCAGCATGCGGTAGTCGATGGAGACGAAGCAGAAGCCGTTGGCGAGCAGGAAGGCCGGCTTAGCGCCGACCTGGCTGCGCTTGCCGAACTCCCAGGCCCCGCCATGGGCGAAGAAGACGACAGGCAACCCGCTTGCGCCGTCGGGCGCATAGATGTCGAGCTTGGCCGGTCCGTAGTCGAAGGTTTTGGGAGATGGTGAGGATTGGCGCGCGAGCGTCGTGGCCGGCACAAAAGCCGCCATCGAAGCCAGAAGCAGGGTTCGCCGATCGATCATCATCTTCTCCTGACTGCCCGGCGCAAAATGCACCGGGACGCCGAAGTTCCAATGAAGGATCGGTAAGGTGGCCGAAAGTGGCGCTACGCGATCGGCCTGATCCTCAACCGGGCGATCCGGTTCTTGTCGCGCTTCATGACGATGAAGCGCTTGCCGTGGAAGGTGAAAGCCTGCTTCTCCTCGGGGATCGACTGCGCCTCGTGGATGACGAGGCCGGCAATCGTGGTCGCCTCCTCGTCCGGCAGGTTCCAGTCGAGCGCCCGGTTCAGGTCGCGGATCGGCACATTGCCGTCGACGACGACGGAACCGTCGGCCTCCTGCTTGACGCCCTGGATGTCAACATCGTGCTCGTCGGCGATCTCGCCGACGATCTCCTCGATGATGTCCTCCAGCGTCACCAGCCCTTCGACCTCGCCATATTCGTCGACGACGACGGCGAAATGCGCCTTGCGGCGCAGGAAGGCGTTGAGCTGTTCCTGCAAGGTCGTGGTGTCGGGCACGAACCAGGGCTTCGAGGCGATCTTCATCACGTCGATCTTGGAAAAGTCGTTGCCGACTTCGTTCAGCGCGCGCAGCAGATCCTTGGCGTGCAGCACGCCGACAATGTTGTCGAGCGAGCCCTTCCACAGCGGCATGCGGGTGTGCGGGCTCTGCAGGATCTCGCGCACCACTGCTTCCGGGGCGTTGTCGGCATTGACCGAGCGCATGTTGGTGCGGTGGACCATGATATCGGAGACTTCGAGCTCTTCGAGGTCGAACAGGCCGCCGATACGGTCGCGGTCCTCGCGCACCACCTGGCCGTCGCGGCGGAAATCGTCGACAGCACCGCGCAACTCATCCTGGCTCGAGCGCTGCGGCTCGATGCGCGACAGCTCATAGCCGAACATGGCGAGAAGGCGTGTGCGCACGGCAACGACCAGCAGGATGAGGATGGCAAGAACGGCGACGACGATCCAGCCATTGTCCATTTCAGCCGGCTTTCCGGCTGGCTGGGTGGTTTTCCCGCAGGAACGACAGCACTTCCGAAGCCGGAACGTCCTTGGCGATAAAAGCCTGGCCGATGCCGCGCGTCAGGATGAAGGTCAGCGCGCCGCGCGACACCTTCTTGTCCTGGGTGATGAAGGAAAGCAGCGCCTCGGCATCGGGCAATTCACCCGGAATATCGGCCATCCGCCACGGCAGACCGACCGCGCGCAGATGCGTCTCGACGCGTGCCGCGTCGTCGGGACTCGCCAGATTGAGCCGCGAGGAGAAGCGATGCGCCAGCGCCATGCCGATGGCGACCCCCTCGCCATGGACGAGCCGGGCGCCGTCATACTGCGTGGCGGCTTCGAGCGCATGGCCGAATGTGTGGCCGAGATTGAGCAGCGCCCGGTCGCCGGTCTCGAATTCGTCGCGGGCCACGACATCGGCCTTGGCACGGCAGGCTTCGGCAATCGCCTGCGCCCGCTCCGGCCCGCCGGCGAACACTTTTTGCCAGTTCGCCTCAAGCCAGGCGAAAAGTTCCGGCCGGTCGATCAGCCCGTACTTTGCGAGTTCGGCGTAGCCGGCGCGGAATTCGCGGATCGGCAGCGTGTCGAGCACTTCCGTGTCGGCCAGCACCAGTTTCGGCTGCAGGAAGACGCCGACAAGGTTCTTGCCGCGCGGGCTGTTGATGCCGGTCTTGCCGCCGACAGAGGAATCGACCTGCGCCAGCAGCGAGGTCGGGATCTGCACGAAATTCATACCGCGCCGCACGATGCCGGCGGCAAAACCGGTGAGATCGCCGATGACGCCGCCGCCCAGCGCTACGACGACGTCGCCACGCTCCAGCCTGGCGGCCAGAACGCCGTCGACCACCTCTTCGAGATGGGCAAAGCTCTTGGTCTTCTCGCCAGGCGGCATCGTGATGACGGTGGGCTGGATACCACCCTTCTCGAGCCCTGCCTTCAGCGTATCGAGATGCGCGGCGGCGACATTCTCGTCGGTGACGACAGCCGCACGCGTACCCGGCAGCCGGCGCGCAATCTCCTCGCCGGCGCGCGACAGAAGGCCGGAGCCGATCAATATGTCGTAGGCGCGGTCGCCAAGGCCGACTTCGACGGTGACTGGCTGGTCCACGCTCACGATTCGATCTCGCCCGTCGCTGCAATTTCATCGATGCCGAAATGCCGGCACAGCGCGTTCAGCACCTCCGCGGCGATGACCTCCTTGCGGTCGTCGCGGGTCGGCACGGTGACATCTGATGTCGCGTAGACCGGATAGCGCTCGCCCATCAGCCGCTCCAGCACGGCGCGGGGATCAGCGCTTTTCAACAGCGGCCGGTTCTGCTTCTTCGACACCCGGTCCATAAGAAGATCGAGTTCGGCCTTCAGCCACACCGACACGCCATGGCCGGCGATGGCCTCGCGCGTCTGCGCGTTCATGAAGGCGCCGCCGCCGGTCGAAAGCACCTGCGGGCCATTCTCAAGCACGCGCAGGATGACGCGCTGTTCCAGGGCCCTGAACTCGGTCTCGCCATAGCGTTCGAACAGCTCCGGCACGGTCATGCGCGAGACGCTTTCGATCTCCTGGTCGCTGTCGATGAAAGGCAGCGAAAGCATCGTCGCCACCTTGCGCCCGATCGCCGTCTTGCCGGCGCCCATCAGGCCGACAAAGACGATGGACCGGCTGCCCAGCCGGCCAAGCAGCGCGGCGTGGCTCTCGCCTGGAGGATTTGCCTGGTGCGCGTTCATCAGTTGTTTCTTGGGCCCTCTTTGCCGGCGTATCGACATGAAAAGCCGGTTTGCGTCAAGCGTGCCGAGTATAGGCAAGCTTATATCGGGCGGAGGATGCCTGCATCAGAAGTTGCCGACAGGCCTCCGCTTCTTCCTTGAATTGGTCGGATTGGCGTCCCATAAGGGCACAGGGTTTGGAAACGCAGAACAAGAAGACGGGCGAAAATTGATGCCGACACTGTTTCGCTTTGTCGTGATCCTCGCGATTCTGGCCGGCATTGCCTATGGTACGATGTTCGCATTGGTAATGTTCGTCGAGCCCAAAAAAGCGGAGATGAGCGTACGCATCCCGCCGGAAAAGCTGAGCCCCAAGAAAAACTGACAGAAGAAAAGCTGATCCCCGAGGATGAACAGCGCCGCCCGCATCGAGGCCTTCCTGGAAATGATGAGCGCCGAGCGCGGCGCCGCCGAAAACACGCTGTCCTCCTACCGACGTGACCTCGAAGACGCTTCGAGCGGGATCGATGGCGGGCTTGCCGGTGCTGCCGCCGCCGATATCCGTGCCTATCTCGACGATATCGCGGCGCGCGGCTTCGCGCCGACGTCGCAGGCGCGCAAACTGTCGGCGATACGCCAGTTCTTCAAATTCCTCTACGCCGAGGGCCTGCGCATCGACGACCCGACCGGCACGCTGGACAGCCCGAAAAAAGGCCGTCCGCTGCCCAAGACGATGAGCGAGGCCGAGACCGGCCGGCTGATCGACCGCGCCGCGGTGGAAGCCGGCGACGCCGGGCTCGGCTACAGTGACAGGCTGGCCGCGCTGCGCCTGCATGCGCTGGTCGAGGTGCTCTACGCCACCGGCCTGCGCGTTTCCGAGCTCGTCGGCCTGCCGGTGACGGTGGCGCAGCGCGACGACCGTTTCTTCATGGTGCGCGGCAAGGGCGACAAGGAACGCATGGTGCCGCTGTCGGCCAAGGCGCGGGTGGCGATGCGCGCCTGGCTTGCCGCCCGGGCCGGCGTGGCCGCTTTCGCCGAAAGCCCGTTCCTGTTTCCGGCAGCGTCCGACAGCGGCTACCTCTCGCGCCAGGTCTTTGCCCGCGATCTGAAAGGGCTGGCGGCGCGGGCGGGCATCGCCTCGGCGAAGATATCGCCGCATATGCTGCGCCATGCTTTCGCCAGCCATCTCCTGCAGAACGGTGCCGATCTCAGGGCGGTGCAGCAGCTGCTCGGCCATGCCGACATATCGACGACACAGATTTACACCCATGTGCTGGAGGAGCGGCTGGTGCGGCTGGTCAACGATCATCATCCGCTTGCCGACTAGGCCTCATATCGCTATGTGAGGACGACATTTCACCGCCGGGGGCCTTGGTTTCAAGGGTTCCGCAGTCCTTGCCTTCCGACGTATCGGTCCGCTCAAGCATGTACAATTACCTCGATTTCGAAAAGCCGGTGCAGGATCTCGAGCTCAAGATCCTCGAGCTCAAGAAGCTTGCCGAGAATGGCGAAGCGGTCGATGTCGCCGATGAGATCACCCGGCTGGAGAAGCGTTCGCGCGACGCGCTGCGCGATCTCTACAAGGCGCTGACGCCCTGGCAGAAAGTGCAGGTGGCCCGCCATTCCGACAGGCCGCATTGCGTCGACTACATCAAGGGCCTGTTCAGCGACTTCACGCCGCTCGCCGGCGACCGCAATTTCGGCGAGGACCAGGCGATCGTTGGCGGTTTTGCCCGCTTTCGCGGCGAGCCTGTCGCGATCATCGGCCAGGAGAAGGGCTCGGACACGACCAGCCGCCTGAGGCACAATTTCGGTTCGGTGCGCCCGGAAGGCTACCGCAAGGCGGTGCGGCTGATGGAACTGGCCGACCGCTTCAAGATCCCTCTGTTGACGCTGGTCGACACGGCAGGCGCCTATCCCGGCGTCGGAGCCGAGGAGCGTGGCCAGGCCGAAGCCATTGCCCGCTCGACCTCGGCCTGCCTTGCGCTGAAGGTGCCGTCGATCTCGGTGGTGATCGGCGAAGGCGGTTCGGGCGGCGCCATCGCCATCGCCACCGCCAACCGCGTCTACATGCTCGAACACGCCATTTATTCGGTGATTTCGCCGGAAGGGGCGGCCTCGATCCTTTGGCGCGACACCACGCGCTCCAAGGACGCGGCGACCAACATGAAGATCACCGCGCAGGATCTTCTGGAACTGAAGATCATCGACGCCATCATCCCCGAGCCGATGGGCGGCGCCCAGCGCGCGCCCGAAACGGTGATTGCCGCGACCGGCGACCTCATTGCCAGGACGATGAAGGAATTTGCTGGCGCCAACACCGATTTCCGCGAACAGCGCCGCGAGAAATATCTGGCGATGGGCCGCAGCCTCTGACGGCATCCGCCAGCGGACAAGGCCATTGGAAGCCCCGCGCGCGCGGCAATGTGGCGGCAATGTGCAATTTCGCCACAAAAATGCCGCCGGATTCGGGTCAATGAAATTGCCGTGAGGGGTTGGTCGACGCTTGCGGTAAGGAATTTTCAAGGTTAACGGGCTTACGGTCCGTCGGTGTTCAGCATATGGGCTCGGCAGTTTCGCAGCCTGGCCCGAGGGAAAAGACATAGCCGTATCCATGTTTGCCAAGCTCGCCCGCACCGGAGTCCTCGCCGCCTCGATAGCCATCGCCGGCTGCAATGATTCGTCGATGAAGGACTTTGCCCCGGAAGCCAACAAGCCGCTGCCGGACAAGATCCTTGCCGACATGAAGGCCAAGGGCATGGTGCGCACCTCCTCGGTGATGGCGCGCATCTTCAAGGAAGAGGGCAAGCTCGAGATCTGGAAGGCCAAGACCAATGGCCGCTACGACATGGTGGCGAGCTACGACATCTGCAAATGGTCGGGCAAGCTCGGTCCCAAATACACCGAAGGCGACCGCCAGGCGCCTGAAGGCTTCTACACGGTCCGCCCGTCGCAGATGAATCCGCGCTCCAACTACCATCTGTCCTTCAACATCGGCTTTCCCAACGCCTATGACCGCGCCAACGGCCGTACCGGCCAGAACCTGATGGTGCATGGCGCCTGTTCATCCTCGGGTTGCTATTCGATGACCGACGCGCAGATCGAGCAGATCTATGCCTTCGGCCGCGACGCTTTCCAGGGCGGCCAGACCGAGTTCCAGGTTCAGGCCTTCCCATTCCGCATGACCGCCGCCAACATGGCCCGCTATCGCAGCGACCCGAACTACGAGTTCTGGAAGATGCTGAAGGTCGGCTACGACAATTTCGAGGTCACCAAGGTGCCGCCGAAGGTCGATGTCTGCGAGAAGCGCTACGTCTTCAACCAGGTCGCCGCCGATGGCCAGACATTCGATCCGACCGGACCATGCCCGGCAACCACCCAGCCGGATTCGCTGAAGAGCGCCTACAACGCCTATCAGAGCACCTATGACGCGGCCTTCAACAGCGCGCTCAAGGCAAGCGTGCCGCCACCGAAGCCGACCATCGCCGGCATCAAGGAAGCCAGCATCGTCTCCGACTGGTCGAAGCGCCGGGCGCGCGGCGAGCGCGTGCCGATCGATCCGCCTTCGCTCAACAATGACGGCACGGTGACCGAAACGGCGCGCATGGGCCGCATCGATTCGCCGGCCGGTCGCAAGATGGCGGCACTCGACGCCGAAAAGGCCGCCAAGCAGAAGGCCGAGGAGCAGAGGCTGGCCGCCATAGAGGCCGCCAAGCAAGCCAAGGAGGCCGCAAAGGCACAGGCGCTGGCCGAAAAGGAAGCGGCCAAGGCGCAAGCCGTGGCGGCAAAGGAAGCGGCCAAGGCCGCCAAGGAAGCCCCGGTCGCCACCGCCACCATAGCCGCCCCGACGGAGGCCGCGCCGGAAGCCGAAACGCAGGCAGCGAGCGCCGATGAGAGCCGGGTGACCAAGCTGAAGAACAAGCTGCTCGGCATGTTCGGCGGCTGAGCTTGGTCTTGGCCGGGGGGACCGCTGTCTACGACCTGAAAGGGCTGAACTGCCCTTTGCCGGTACTGAAGGCAAAGAAGCGGCTGGCGGGAATGCAGCCGGGCAGCCGGCTCTGGCTCGAGACCACCGACCCGCTCGCCGTCATCGATATTCCCGCCTTTTGCTCGGATGCCGGCCACCAGCTGATTGAAACAGCCGCAGTATCAGGCGGCCATCGGTTCCTGGTCGAGCGCGGCGGGACCATCTGAATTTCAGTGTGAAGCGCTATCTTCCGGCGATCGCCAGCGGATTGTTCTCCAGCGCCGCGCGGTCGGGCGTGTCGATCGACGGCCGGTTGGTGAAGGCGGCGAACAGCCTGCGCACATAGTCTTCCGGCATGTCGAGCGTGATCAGCACCAGCCGCGCGCCGCGCTGGCCGTTCGGCCAGGCGGGCAACCTTGCCTGCGGATGCAGGATCTTCTGCACGCCGTGGATGACCAGCGGGCGTGACGGATCTTCGCTGAGTTCGATCACGCCCTTCATGCGCAGCAGCTTCTCGCCATGCGTCGAACGCAGCAGGTCGAGGAACATTTCTATCGCTGAAAACGGCACCGGACCGTCATGGACAAGCGAATAGGAGCGCACGCGGGAATCGTGGCGATGGCCATGCCCATGACTGTGATCATGGTCATGACCATCGTGGTGATGGTCGTGGTCATGCGCCGCTTCCTCGCCGAGCCAGCGGCGCACATCGGCGGATTTGGTGGCGGGATTGTAGAGGCCGCAATCAAACAGCGCCGCCACGCCGGTCGTTGAATGGCCGGCATCAAGCAGTTCGGCACCCGGATTGATCTGCCGCAGGCGCGCCCGCAGCGTGTCGAGATCGCCGGCATCGGTCACCAGGTCGGGCTTGCTCAGCACGATGCGGTCGGCGACGGCGACCTGCTTGACCGCCTCGACATGGGCGTCGAGCGTGGCATTGCCATTGACCGCGTCGACCAGGGTGATGACACCGTCGAGCCGGAAAGCCTGGACGAGCGCCGGATGCGCCATGATCGACTGCAGCGCCGGCGCCGGGTCGGCCAGCCCCGTGGTCTCGACGATGACGCGGGCAAGCCGGGCGATACGGCCGGTCTGCAGCCGGTCGACCAAATCGGCCAGCGTATCGACCAGTTCGCCGCGCACGGTGCAGCACAGGCAGCCGTCGGAAAGCTGGATGATCCCGTCGGAAGCCTGCTCGACCAGCAAATGGTCGATCGCCACCTCGCCATACTCGTTGATGATGACCGCGGTGTCGGCCAGCGCCGGGTCCTTCAGCAGCCGGTTGAGCAGTGTCGTCTTGCCGGCGCCGAGGAAGCCGGTCAGCACCGAGACGGGGATCGGAAACCCATTCATTAGGCTCTGTCTCTTTGTTTGAGCATGATCTTTTCCGAAAACCGGATTCCACTGTTCGGGATCATGCTCTAGTTCGCGACCTTGACCGGCTGGTCGCCCTGCGCGGCGGAACCGGCAACGGCCGGACCGGAGCCGGTCGGCGCCGGCCGATCGGGCCGCCAGCTCGGGATCGGCACGTCGGCATATTCCTGGCCGCCCTGGTCGAGCATCGCCTTCGGCGCCGGGCCGGTGGCGCCGCCGAGGCCGACGGCGACCAGCGTCGGCACATGGTCGAGCTTTTCCTGATAGGGCGATTTCGGCGCGTCCTTGGCAGCGGCCGCCGGCGGCGCCTCGGACTGCTCCTCCTTCGTCTTCTTCTTGCAGACCTCGTCATGCATGTCGTTGGGCGAAACCGTGTCGCCATAGGGCGCCAGCGTGGCGACGGTGGCCGAACCGGTCGTGGGCGTGTCAAATCCCTGGTCGAGCAGTTTTGCCGCGGTTTCGGCGCGGCTGACCGCCGACTTCTCGCCCAGCACAACCGCGACCAGCGTGCGGCCGTTGCGCGTCGCCGAACCGATCATGTTGAAGCCGGAAGGGCAGACGAAGCCCGTCTTCATGCCGTCGGCGCCGGGATAGCGGCCGATCAGCAGATTGTAGTTCGAAATGGCCTTCTTGCCGACCGCAAGACCTTCGATCGAGAACCACGGCGCATATTGCGGGAACTCGCGGCGGATCGCCATCACCAGCACGGCGAGGTCGCGCGCCGTCGTGTACTGGTCGGGCGAATAGAGGCCGTTCGGATTGACGAAATGGGTGCCGTTCATGCCGAGCCGTGCGGCTTCAGCATTCATCCTTTCGGCGAAGGCGGCCTGCGAGCCGCCGACATTCTCGCCGACAGCCATGGCGATGTCATTGGCCGATTTGACCAGCATCATCTTCAGCGCATTGTCGAGCCGCATCACCGAGCCCGGCTTGAAACCCATCTTGCTTGGCGGCTCACCGGCCGAGTGCTTGGTCACCTTGATCGGCGAATCGAGCTGGACCTCGCCGGCCGCGATCGCCCGGAAGGTCACATAGGCGGTCATCAGCTTGCTCAGCGAGGCCGGATACCAGCGTTTGAAGGCATCCTGGTGCTGCAGGATCTGGCCGTTCTTCAAATCGAAGACAACCACCGGATTGGCCAGCGCCGGTCCGGCCAGGACCGACAGCATGATCGCGCCAGCCGAGAATAGTTTGAGGAAATGCCTGTGCCGCATGATCTAATCCGAAATCGCCTCTTGCCCTGATTGCCCCTGGCTCCGTAAGATTTCGTTACGCGACCGCCAGCACAATGAGTCCGACCCTCAAAAACGGACCACATCGGTGCGGTGCTATTTACCCTATGTGACGCCAACATGGCAAAGTGCCTGACAATCACAATTCCAAAGCCCCGGCACAATTGCAAAACCCCGGGCACAATTGCAGAAGACCAGGCTGAAGCCGGCTGCTCCAACAACGAATGGAACCATCATGCCAATCCTGAACCGCGCCGCTGAAATGCAGGACGAAGTCGCCGGCTGGCGCCGGCATCTGCACCAGACGCCGGAGCTGAACTTCGATGTCTTCAAGACGGCGGCTTTCGTCACCGAAAAGCTGAAAGAGTTCGGCTGCGACGATGTGGTCAGCGGTCTCGGCAAGACCGGCGTCGTCGGCATCATACGCGGCCGCCAAGGCGAAGGCGCCACCATCGGCCTGCGCGCCGACATGGATGCGCTGCCGCTCAACGAAATCACCGGCAAGCCCTATGCCTCGACCGTTCCCGGCAAGATGCACGCCTGCGGCCATGACGGCCACACGGCGATGCTTTTGGGTGCCGCGAAATACCTCGCCGAGACGCGCAACTTCGCCGGCTCCGTGGCGGTGATCTTCCAGCCGGCGGAAGAAGGCGGCGGCGGCGGCAACGAGATGGTCAAGGACGGCATGATGGAGCGATTCGACATCTCCAAGGTGTTCGGAATGCACAACATGCCGGGCCTGCCCGTCGGCCAGTTCGCCATCCGTCCTGGCCCCATCATGGCGGCGACGGCCGAATTCACCATCACCGTGAAAGGCAAGGGCGGTCACGCCGCGATGCCGCACGGCACGATCGACCCGATCGTCATCACCAGCCAGCTGGTCGGCGCGCTGCAGACGATCGCCTCGCGCAGCACCGATCCGGTCGAGGCCGTGGTGGTGTCGGTGACCAAGTTCCATGCCGGCGACGCCTACAACATCATCCCGGAATCGGCGGAGATCGCCGGCACCGTGCGCACCTTGCGCAAGGAGATCGCCAAGAAATCCGAAGAGCGCATCCGCACCATCTGTGACGGCCTGGCGACCGCTTTCGGCGCCAAGATCGAGATCGACTACCAGGCAAACTACCCCGTGACCTTCAACCATGCCGATGAGACGGTGTTTGCCAGCGATATAGCGGCCGATGTCGCCGGCGACGCCCATGTCCACCGCGGCATCCAGCCGGTGATGGGCGGCGAGGATTTCTCCTACATGCTGGAAGCCCGCCCCGGCGCCTTCATCTTCATCGGCAATGGCGACACCGCCGGTCTTCACAACCCGGCCTATGATTTCAACGACGAGGCCATCCCGCACGGCATGAGCTACTGGGTGAAGCTGGCGGAAACCGCGCTGGCCGCGTGATGAGCACTGCACAAGAGGCCGGCCGATTGCATGCGGCCGGCCTCTTGGCGAAACGGTCCGAAGCGGTTATGTGTCGGGCCGCGTGGTCCCGTAGCTCAGTAGGATAGAGCGGCAGATTCCTAATCTGTAGGTCACAGGTTCGATTCCTGTCGGGATCACCATGCATTTTCAAGTGCTTGGCGAAGAAGTACTGTACCTCTTTGCGAAATCAGGTCCGTTGAAGAGGACGAAGACATCACGCCCTCATGCGCCCCCTTGATAGATGTCGGACCGCGAAGGTGAGCGGGAAACCTCGCTTGCATTGGCATTTCGGCATTCGTCTACTGCACTGGCTGACCGTGGCGGCGCTCGCGGCGCAAATCGCCATTGCCTTCGGGCCGATGCGGGGGCCGGGCATGGCGATGATGAACTGGCTGCCGCTTCACATGTCGATCGGCGCGACGATCCTGGCCATCATCGTCCTCAGGCTTTGCTGGCGCAGCTTCACCCAGGCCCCGGCCAGGCCAACCTCACGGTTCGTGCGGTTCGCGACGGCTTTCTTCCACATGTTACTCTACGTCACCATCCTCGCCGTCCTGATAACGGGATGGCTGGGCTACCGGCCAATGCCTTTCATGCCCCCCGCACGGCTTTTTGGAACCTTGCCCGTGCCGCTGGCACCATCGGTTGGCGCGCTGTCGGCAAGGGGTTTCGCGTTCGTGCATCAGAAGCTGGTCTGGATAATGCTTGGACTTGTCGGCATTCACGTCCTGGCTGCCACGGTGCATTTGGGGCTGTTGCGCGATGGCGTCATGCGAAGCATGGTCTTCGGCCGGCCGAAAAAGGCCTCGCGCGGATGACAATGCTGCTTGCGGTCGATGATGTGGAGATGGCTCACGCCGTCGCCCACAACCCTCCCGCGACGATCACTGCATAGCGTGCAGCCTTGCCTGTCGCGACAAGAGCGACGAACACACCGAGGTTCGTACGCGCAGCGCCCGCGGCAAGGGTGAGAGCATCTCCGACAACCGGCAGCCAGGCAAACAACAGTGTCCATTCGCCAAAGCGCCGGAACGTTCGACACGCCTGCTCGTAGCGATCGGCGGTGACCGGAAACCAGCGCCTGTTGCGCAGCCCGTCAATGCCACGCCCCAGAACCCAGTTCAACACGGAGCCGAGCGTGTTGCCGATCGTTGCCACCATAAGGAGCAGCCAGGGGTCACCGCGGCCCGAGACGACAAGGCCGGCGAGCACCGCCTCCGACGAAACCGGCAGGACGGTTGCGGCGAGGAAGGCGCTGAGGAACAGTGCGCCATAGAGCGCCGCCACGCCGGACTATGCCTGCACGTCGACTACGCCCATCATGCCGAGCTGCTCATGCTCGAGGATATGGCAGTGATACATCCTCGGCCCCGGCCGGTCCTGCCGCAGCAGCAGCCTTACCGTCTCCCCGCGCGCGACATTGACGGTGTCTTTCCAGGCGCGATAGGCCGGCTTTGATACGTTACCGCCGCGTTCGTGTTCGATCACCTGGAACTGCGTCCCATGCACATGGAATGGATGATCCATGTCCGCCTCATTGACGATCTCCCAGAGTTCGACCTGACCGGCCTTGGCGACGACGTCGATGCGCTTCATGTCGAAAGCGGCGCCGTTGATCAGGAAGCCCATCTCCATGCCGCTGGCGTTCATGGCCATGGTTTCGGTGAAGACGAACCGGCGGCTGACAGCCGGAGCGCCGAGTTGCGCGATCGGCCGCAGCCTGTCGGGAAGTGGCGGAACTGGGTCCGCCTCGGTCTGCGAGACATTGACCGTCAGCAACGTCAGTCCGGCATCGGCTGGTCGCCCGGGACCCATCCAGCCGCGGTCATAATCTTGCGTGGTAAGCGCGGCCGCGCCGGGCTTGTTGAAAGAGACGACCAGTTCGAGCCGTTCCGCCGGGCTGAGCAGGATGTCGCCGGCCGCGACCGGGGTCTCCAGCAGACCGCCGTCGGTTCCGATGATTGTCATCGCCGCGCCGTCAAAGGAGAGCCGCAGAAAGCGCGCGTTGGTCGCATTGTAAAGCCGGAAGCGCCGCTTCGCACCAAAGGGCACCGTCAGTGTGGGATTCTTCTGGCCGTTGACCAGCACATGGTCGCCGACGCGCCCGTTCATCAGGTCCGTCATCGTGTTGTCGGGCAAGCTGCCATCGGCCGCAAGGCGCAGGTCGGTGAACACCAGCACGGTATCGCCATAGGCGGCCGGGATCGGATCGGCCTTCGGCTTGACCACGAACGCGCCGGCAAGGCCGCGGTAGACCTGCTCGGCGGTCTTGCCGTGCGGATGCGGGTGATACCAATAGGACCCGGCGCTGCCTTCCGGCAGATCGAAACTGTAGGTGCGGTCGGTGCCGGCGACGACCGGGTCCATCGGGTTGCCGTCCTGATCGGCCGGCACCGGCATGCCGTGCCAATGAATGGTGCTTGCCTCGTTCGCGATCCGGTTGGCGAAGGTGATCTCGACGCGGTCGCCCTCGACTGCCTCGATCAGCGGTCCGGGGCTGGTGCCGTTGTAAGCGAGGATCGGCGTGTCCAATCCCTCCGCAAAACGTGCCGTGGCGGACCCGGCCGTCAGCGTCGCCTTGAACAGGCCCGGCCTGCTGGCTTGGTTCGCCAGCAGGGGTAATTCGCGCAGCGCCTCGCCCTCGGGCAGAACCACCGTGCCTTGCGGCACGGCGGCCATGTCGTGGCCTGAGTGACCGCCCATATCCATGCCGGGCATGTCGTCCATCTTCATCTGCGCGACGGCACGCTTGCTCACAAGAACCGTCGCAAGACCTGCCGCCAGAAAACCTCGCCGATGCATCTTTCGTTTCCTCGACCAGTCGTTGAACACCCAAGGGTCCTAGGAGACTGCCGATGCCTGGCCACGTCAATGCGGCGTTTGGGCCGCCTGATCGACACGGCGCCCATAGTTCCTTGACATCGGGTATTTATCCGAAATTATGTAGGAAAGAAGGATCGCAGGCATGGCCGGAATCGCGCTTTCGGGCGTATCAAAGCACTTTGGCACAGTCGAGGTGATCCGCGACGTGAGCTTGGACATAGAGCCAGGAGAGCTGGTCGTGTTTCTCGGTCCGTCCGGTTCCGGCAAGACGACGCTGCTACGGATGATCGCCGGCCTCGAAAGCATTGACGAAGGCACGCTGACGATCGACGGGGTGCGCTCGGAGAACCTTGCGCCGGGCAGGCGCAACGTTGCGATGGTCTTCCAGAACTATGCGCTTTACCCGCATATGACGGTCGCGGAGAACATGGCCTTTGGGCTGAGGAACATTCGGGTCGCGCCGGATGTCATACGCCAACGGATCGCTGAGGCTGCGCGTATCCTGGAGATCGAAGGGCTGCTTCAGCGGCGGCCGTCGCAGCTCTCTGGCGGGCAGCGCCAGCGCGTGGCCATCGGGCGTGCGATCGTCAAGGAGCCCAAGGCATTCCTGTTCGACGAGCCGCTCTCCAATCTGGACGCGGCGCTTAGAGCCCGCACGCGCGTCGAGCTTGCCGAACTGCATCAGCGTTTGAAGTCGACGATGATCTACGTCACCCACGACCAGGTGGAAGCGATGACGCTCGCCGACCGCATTGTCATCCTCAACAATTGCCGGATAGAGCAGATGGGCAGACCCGTCGATGTCTATGCACGTCCGGCGTCGCGATTCGTCGCGACCTTCGTCGGGTCTCCGGCGATGAACATTCTGCCTGTCACGGTTTCGGGCTCGGGCGACAGGCTCAATGCGCGCTTGACCGACGGATCGCTGGTCGAACTTCCCAGCGCGCAGGTCAACATGGACTGGCGCGAACTCGGGGTGCGGCCGGAATCGCTGACTGTCGTCGCCGAAGGCGGTGAAACATCGGCCACGGCCACCGTCGTCGAGCGCCTTGGCGAGCGAACGCTGGTCTATGCGCGGCTTGCGGATGGGACGCAGGTCACGGCACAGGACCGTGGGGTTTCGAGCGTCAAACCGGGCGACGCCGTTCGGCTGAAGCTCGACACCACGGCCTTGCATCTCTTCGCCGCGGACGGATCGGCCTGGCACGCGGGCGCTGACGGGGCCTGAACCTGCCGAGCCTAAATCCGGTTCCACGCGACGCGCTTTAGCCCTTGATGCCTGCCGAGAGCGTTATCGCTTCGGTTACCCGGCGCTGGAAGAAGAGGTAGGCCAGTGCCACCGGAAGGCCGGCCAGTACGGCTGCCGACAGCTGGCGCGCGTAGTAGACACCGAAGGCGTCATTGACCTGCGTGATGCCGACGGTGATCGTCATCATCTCGGTGCGGGTCACCGAGAGGAACGGCCATAAGAACGCATTCCACGTCCAGATGAAGCAGACGATCGACAGCGCCGTCGTTACCCCCCAGTTCATCGGCATGTAGATCTTGAAGAGGATCCCGAATTCAGACGCATTGTCCATGACCGCGGCCTCGCGGAAGTCCTTCGGAACCTGGTCGAAGAACTGCTTGTACACGATGATGATGACGGGGTGGATGAGCTGCGGCAACATGATCCCGGCCCAGCTGTTGAGCAGGCCAAGGTTGGCGACCAGCACGAAATGATTGATGATCAGCGCCGAAGTCGGCACCATGAAGGAGGCGAGGATCAAATACCACAGCGCGATCCGCCCCGGGAACCGCAACTGCGAGATCGCGTAGCCGCACAGCATCGAGATGAAGATGGTGATGATCGTCACGCCGACCGCGACCGCCACCGAATTGACGTACCAGGCGCCGATCTGGGTGGTGGTCAGGGCGTCAATGTAGTTCTCCAGCGTCGGCGTCTCGGGCCAGAGTTCGATGTAAGGCCGGATGACCTCGTCGTCCGGTTTGAGCGATGAGATCACGCCCCAATAGAGCGGGAACGCCCACAGGATGGCCCAGACGAGCGTCAGCGCCGTGATAATCCCGCCCCAGACGTTCCAGCGTTTCGCTGCCATGGCGTTCATCGGCGCCGCCTTTCGGCAAACCGGAGCAGTTGGAATTGCAGGACCGAGACGACCACCACGAGCACGAAGAGGGTGACGGCGACAGCCGCCGCCCTGCCTCCCTGGTTCTGCTGGAAGGCCTTCTGGAAGACGTAGTAGACAAGCACCATATTGTCGTTCGGCCGGCCGCCTATCGAGAACAGATAGACCTGATCGAAGATCTTGAGCTGCAGGATGAGCTGAATGGTGAATACCAGCGAGGTGATCGGCCACAGCAGGGGCCAGGTGATACGCCGGAAGGTCGTCCATCGCGTCGAGTTGTCGAGTGCGGCGGCTTCGTAGATCTCCATTGGTATGGACCGCAATCCGGCGAGGAAGAGGAGGATCGAGAAGCCCGCGGTCCACCAGATCGTCACCCCGGCCACCGCAGGCAAGAACCAGACGCGCGACTTGAAGACCGGCACGCGCGGGATTCCCAGCCAGTCCAGCACATGCATCGCGATCCCGAACTGGAAATTCAGCGTCCAGTCCCAGATCAGATAGACGACGGACACCGGCAGTATGTAGGGCAGGAAGAACAGCGCCAGCACGATCGCCTGGAACCGGCCCTTGAGACGTGAAACGCCAAGCGCGATCAGCAGGGCGATGAGTGTCCCGGGGACGACCGTCATCACCACGAAGTAGGCGGTATTCCAGAGCGCGCGCCGGAACATCGGGTCGTTGTCAAGCCGCAGGTAGTTGTCGAGACCGACCCACCGCCCCGTTCCGATCAGCGGCGCATCGGTGAAGGAGATGCGAAACATCTGGACCGTCGGATAGACGAACGCCAGCAGGTAGATCGCCAGAAAAGGAGCGATCAGCACCAGCGCGACAAGACGTTCAGTGCGGGAGTTGCGAAGCATGGCTCTTCCTTGGAGATGGCTGGGACCACCCTGGGGAGGGGTCCCAGCCTTTGAGCCCTACATGCTGTTCAGCTCTTCCTTGATGGATTTCACCGCCTCGCCCGGGTCCATCTCGCCGTTGAGGGTCGGCACGAAGTAATTGGACATGATGTCGAAGATCGGTCCGGCGACACCGGCCTTGGGCGACTTAGGATCGAAGATCATGTTGGCCGTCAGCGTCGAGTAGGTCGCATTGGGCTGCATTGCCTTGTATTCGGCCGTCTCGGTGACTGGCTTGTATGCCGGGATGTGGCCTGCCGTGGCCCAGAACAGCGAGTGCTTGTCCATCCATGAGATCACCTCGAGAACGGCGGCACGCTTTTCCGGGCCGATCTCCTTGCCCTTGTTCTTCGGGATTGCGAACGAATGGCTGTCCGCATACGTGCATGGCTTGTCGAAGATCACCGGGATCTCGACGGCGCCCCAGTCGAACAGCTTGCCTTGCTTGGCGAGGTCGGTCATCGTGGGAACTTCCCAGACGCCGTTGATCATCATTGCGGCCTTGCCCGAGGTGAACAGGGCGACGGTCGCGGGATAGTCCGTGTAGGTCGACTGCAGCCCGGCCTTCGTCCACCCTTGCAGGACTGTCAATGCGTTCGCCAGCTTCTTGCCGTTGTCGCCGGCGAGGAACTCGTTGCCCGTCAGAAGCTCGCCGCCTTGCTGGCACACCAGCGAGTAAATGGTGCGGTACATGAAGTTGCCGTCGGCGGTGACGCTGCCCAGCGGGAACTCGACGCCGGCATCCTTCAGCTTCTGCAGTGTCGCGGTGAATTCCTCCTTGTTTTTCATGCCCATGGGACGGCCGTCGTCGCCGAGCACGCCTGCCTTCTTCAGAAGGGCGCGATTGTAATACAGGACGATCGGATGGGTATCGAGCGGCACTGCGTATTGCTTGCCGTCGACCGTCACGGCGCCCATCGTCGTCTCGGCGAAGTCCGAGGCCGAGAGGCCCATCTTGCTCATGTCGTCGGCGGTGATTTCTTGTAGAATGTCCTGGCTCACCGCCAGGGGGATGCGGCTGGCGTGGTAGGTCATGACGTCTGGCGCCTCACCGACCGCCGCCGAGGTCTGCACCTTCGCGTAGAAGGGCGTGCCCCACTCCAGCGTCGTGGCGTCGATCTTGATCTTGCCGGCGTGAGCGGTGTTGAAGTCGGCGATCATCTGCTTCATGCGCACACCGTCGCCGCCGCCGAGGAAATCCCACCACATGACGGTTTCTTCGGCCTGGGCCGCGACGGCCCAAATTCCTCCGGCCGCAACCACCGCTATGGCCATCATCCTGCGAAAGTTCATCTCAGCTTCCTCCCGAGTACGGCGGTTAGATCCGCCTTGAACGTTTCAATGCTACACCAAACCAATCCGCCTGCAACGGATTTTACGGTATGTATCTGATAGTCGGATATTAACTCAGAGCGTCACGCGCACCATCGAATAGGAGTGCGGCGGCAAGTTCAGCGTCATTCCCTTGCTGCTGAGCGTTGCCCCATTGCCTTTGACCGGTGATACGTTGTCCGGCGCCTCCTTCGTATTGCAGGCCTCGAGATCGTCATGACGGATGATCGTATGCTCGATGGACTTGGCGGCGAACCGCTCGAGGGCGACGTCGGCCTCTATCGTCTCGGACCCATGCCGGTTGATTGCGAAGAAGGTCAGCGTGCCGGCGTTCGAATCGTGCACGCCTGCTATGTCGAGCCATGGCACCTTGTCGGCCGCAGCCGCGTCATAGGTAGGGACCTCGACCGCGAGTTGCAGCGCGGTGCCGCGGCCGTGCCTGGAGGCCAGCATGAAAGGCCAGTAGATCGTCTGCCTCCAGGCGCTGCCGCCGGGATCGGTCATGATCGGCGCGATAACGTTGACCAGCTGCGCAATGCAGGCGATGCGAACAACATCCGACCGGCGGATGAAGGTGTTGAGGATGCAACCGACCTGCAGCACGTCCTCGAAATTGTAGATGTCCTCCAGAAGCCTGGGTGCTTCCGGCCAGTCCCAACTGCGCATGCGCGCGGCGTCCTGCTTGCGCTGATGGTACCAGACGTTCCACTCGTCGAAGGAGATCTTCACGTCCCGCTTCGAGCGGGTCTTGGCCTTCACATAGTCGATGATGCCCGCGACCGTGCCAATGTAGCGGTCGAGCTTGGCCGGAAGAGCGAGATACTCGGCCGTATTCTTCTCGTAGTTCTCGAAATACATGTGGAGAGAGATGTAGTCGACCTGTTCGTAGGTCGCCTCCAGCACCGTCGCTTCCCACTGCGGATAGGTCGGCATATTGGAATGCGACGAGCCGCAGACGACCAGTTCCACCGTCGGGTCGAGGCCGCGCAGCGCCTTGGCGGTCTCGTTGGCGAGATGGCCGTATTCGCTCGCCGATTTGTGGCCGACCTGCCAGGGGCCGTCCATTTCATTGCCGAGACACCAGAGGCGGCAGTTCCAGGGTTGCGCGCGTCCGTTCTTGGCCCTGAGGTCGGACCAGTAGCTGCCGCCCGGGTGGTTGACGTATTCAACGAAGGCCCGCGCCTCGTCGAGGCCGCGGGAACCGAGATTGACGGCAAGCATCATCTCGGTGCCGGCTTTTTCGGCCCAGTCGGCGAATTCGTGGATGCCCACCAGGTTCGGCTCCGCGGTGCGCCACGCAAGATCGAGCCGCCGCGGGCGGTTCTCCTTTGGGCCTATGCCGTCTTCCCAATTATAGGCGGACACGAAGTTGCCCCCTGGGTAGCGGCAAATCGGAGTGTCGAGCGCACGCACCAGCTCGATCACGTCCTTGCGCATCCCCTCCGCGTCCGCTTGCGGATGTCCGGGCTCGTAGATGCCCGTGTAGACCGCCCGGCCAAGATGCTCCAGAAACGAGCCGTAAAGGCGTTTGTCGATATCCGCGACGGCATAGGCCGCGTTCGCCGTGACTCTGGCCTTCATGATCCCTCCCACTGCGGATTATCAATCCGACTTTCTGATCTATATCCGGGTCGTGGATCAGTTAAGGGTCGAGTTCGTCCGCCCGTCAAGGGCCAAATATGCTCTCAAGCCTTCAGCAGGCGCAGGACGATGTCGTTGCTGTAATTGCCGAAGCCGCTGCCGAAGATGTTTATGCCGCCGGGGTGACGCGCATCATCCTTCACGCCGATTCGTATCCGGATCGAGCGGTGCCGCTCGAGCTCCAGGTCAGCCAGCGAGCATTTGGAAACCTTGGTGTTGTTGCGATAGGTGCCGTTGTTCGTGACGCGCCAGTGTGCGAGGTCGCCATACTGTGATCCGGCCAGCTTCCACCAGCCGGGCGTATGCTTGCCGCGCTTGTCGCCATAGTCGGCCGGCGCCGTCCAGGTATCTATCTCGTGCCCGTTGATCGCGACCGTGATGTCCGACGGCCAATCCTTCGATGTGCCCGGCACCTCGGACGAAAGCTCCATCGCCAACTCCAGCCCACCGACTTTGGCATTGGCAAGCGTCGCATTGTTGGGAAACTGGTATTCGACGAAGCCGCGCGTGAACCACAGCAGCCCGGCCCGCATACGGTCGGGATCAAGGAAGGTGTCGGGCACATCGAGAAGTCCGATGACGCCGTCCTTTGAACACAGGCCGCAGGGAGCGGAAACTTCGCATCTTGTATAGAGCCCAAGCGGCATCGCCACTTCTATGACGCCGAGATCCTGCGCCGGGGTGCGGTCCTTGAAGACGACAACCAGCTCGGAGAAGGTCGAATAGCAGACCTTCTGGCTTCCCTTGCGCGCCTTCTGTGATTTCGTCTCGATCAAACCGACATCGACAAGAACCTGGATGTTTGCCGAAATCGTCGATTGCGGAAGACCCAGTTCTTCGGCCACCTGATTGACGTTTTTCGGCCCCTTGCGGTGCAGCAGTTCGAGAATCCGGACCCGGACCTCGCTCGCCAGGCTCTTCAACAGGTCGAGCCGCTCAAGCGGATCGACAACCATGATTTCATTTGACATATGGCCCCGCACTGGTCACACGGGTTATGTATCAGCAGATCAGATACAAATAAAGCCACGGCGTTGTAAATCGAACCGCATGGTCCCCGCCACTTGCAGGTCGGCCCATTGCCGACCTGCAAGCTTGGCACAACCGAGTCGGCCGGCTCAGGCCACCCGGACGACGAAATGCTTGGTCACCGGCTCGATGATCTTCCAGGTTCCCTTGAAATCGGCTTCCACCACGAAAGCGTCGCCGGGGCCGACTTCGACCGGTGTGCCGCCGTCGGGGGTGATGATGATGCGGCCGGCGATCATGTGCACGAACTCATAGTCGGTGTAGGTCGCGTGATAGGTGCCGGGCGACGCCCGCCAGGTTCCCGACATCACCTTGCCGTCCTCCGTCGTGTGCTGGACAGCGGTTTGCATGGTCGGCTGGCCTTCGACCACGACCCAGCCAGGCAGGTCGCCGGCTTCCGCGTGTTCGACCGGGCCGAATTTGAGGATCGTCTTGTTCGTCATGCCGGGTTCCTTCTGCTTCATGTGTCGCAAGGTCGGATAGCCGATGCATGGGACCGGGGCAATGCAGGCACCCCGGGAACGAAGAGCGTTTACGCATCCAGGCATCACGCCTGCGGGGGGCCTGCCGCCCGCGGCCGCCCTACGGCTTGTGACGGGCCGAGACCAGTTCCGCCTTGCGCCGCGCCGTCTCCAGCCCGAGGCCGATGAAGGCGCGCGCGTGCTTGGCGAGCGCCATATTGTCGGTCCACAGATTGCGCCAGATCGCGGTCTTCTTCGACAGGTTCTCGTCGACGATCTCAGACGAGAAGGATTCGAAGCTGAGATCGTCGGCATAGCCGATGGCGATCAGCGCATCGAAAATCCCGGCGAAATCGATATTCCCGGTGCCGAGGAAGCCGCGATGGCTCTCGCCGATATGGACATAGCCGATCTTGCCCGCGGCGTGGCGGATGGCCAGCCCGACATCGGCTTCCTCGATGTTCATGTGGAACGTGTCGAGATGCAGGAAGATGTTGTCCGAGCCGCTATCCTCGATGAAGGCGAGACCTTGCGCGGCGGTGTTGAGCAGGTTGCTTTCGAAGCGGTTGACGATTTCGAGATTGAGCGTGACGCCGGCCGCCTTCGCCGTCTCGGCGACCTTGGCCAGCGTTACGGCGCTGCGGGTCCACTGGTCGCGCGTTGGCGCTTCGACCTGCAGGCCGTGGCTTGCCGACAGGATGCCGGCGACCTTGCGGCCGCCAAGATCGCGCGTCAGCGCGATGGTCTCGTTGAGGACCTCGACGCCCCGCGCGGCGACCGCCTTGTCGGCGCTCGATATGTCGCCGTCACCAGGCAATCCGATGCTAATCGCCACGCCGAGGCCGAGATCGGCGATGCGTTTGGCAAGCCCGCCAATATCGACATCGGCCGGGTCGAGGTAGGAGAATTCGATCAGGTCGAAGCCGGCCTCCCTAGTGTTGGCCAGCGTGCGTTCAAGCTCGCTCTGTTCCGAGCTTGCCGACCAGACGAAAGAATGGATTCCGATGCGCGCCATGATCGTCTCCGGTTTGCGGCGATGAGAATAGGCGCGGCCGGACAAGTCCGGCCGCGCTTGTTGGAGTGATCAGCGGGCCGCGGTCCAGCCCTTGTAGTCCTTCAGGTTCTCGGCTGTGATCAGCTTCGGATCGAGAAGCACTGTGGCCTCAGCCGGCTTCTTGCCGGCAAGCAGCTCGGCCGCCATCGTCAGCGACTGGCCGGCCATCACATAGGGATCCTGGGAGGCCGAGGCCTTGATCATCGAGGAGCCGGACGAGAGCTCCTTTTCGATATCGGGCGCGCCGTCGACCGCGGTGAAGATGAATTCCGAGCGGTTGAGCTGCTTGGCGGCAAGCTGGGCGCCGATCGCCGTCGGATCGTTGATGGCGAACACCGCGTCGATCTTGTCGAAGCGGGTGAGCAGCGACTGGAACACTTTCAGGCCGCCGTCGCGCGAACCTTCGGCGTTCTGGTCGTCGGACAGGATCTTGATGTCGGCATGCTGCGAGAGCACGTTCTTGCAGCCCTTTACCCGCTCCAGGATCGACGACGATGCCGGACCGTTGAGGATGACGTAGTCGCCCTTGCCGCCGGTATGATCGACCAGGTACTGGCAGGCTTCCTCGCCGGCCTTGACGTTGTTGGTCATCACGGTGACGTCGGCGCCCGGCGCCGAAACGTCGAAGGCGGCGACGATGATGCCGGCGGCCTGTGCCTTCTTCACCGCCGGCGCGATCGCCTTGGCGTCCACCGCGTTGAGCATGATCACGTCGACGCCCGCGGCGATGAAGGAATCGACCTGCGAGACCTGCTTGTTGAGATCATAGTCGGCCGATACCGACGTCACCTCGACCTTCGGGTTGTTCTTCTTGGCCGCGTCCTCGATGCCCTTGATGGTGGCGACGAAGAAGGGGTTGCCGAGCAGGCCGACCGAGATGCCGACCTTGTTGAGGTCCTTGGCCGATGCCGGCGCGATGGCGACGGCCGCGAACGCGGCGCCGCAGAGCAGTTTGGCGATGGTCTTCATTACGCTTACTTCCTCCTGATGCACCGAGCCTCTCACGGTGCGTTACACAAGCCGGTCTTTGATGCCGGCGACCAGGTCACTCACGTTCTCGCCCCTGCCTGGAGCCGGTAGCGGTCGAGGGCGACCGCCACGATGATGACCAATCCCTTGATGATGTACTGCCAGATGTCCGAGACACCGGCCAAGATGAGCCCGTTGGAGAGCACCGCGATGATCAGGCCGCCGATCAGCGTGCCCCAGATCGAGCCGACGCCGCCGACGAAGCTGGTGCCGCCAAGGATGACGGCGGCGATGGCGTCGAGCTCGTAGGACTGGCCGAGCTGCAGGCCGTTGGCGGCGTAAAGCCTTGCCGCCGACATGGCGCCACCGAGCCCGGCGAGCAGGCCGGACACGCCATAGACGAAGAGCAGCACCAGCGGCACCTTGATGCCGGTCAGCCGCGCCGCCTCGGCATTGCCGCCGACGGCATAGATCCAGGTGCCGAGCACGGTGCGCTTGAGCACCAGCCAGGACAGCACGACGACCGACAGCGCGATGACGACCAGCCAGGGAATGCCGAACAGCGAGCCATTGCCGATGAAGTCGAAAGGCAGGTCCGAGTTGAACACCGTCGTGTCCTGCCCGAGCAGGCGGGCAATGCCGCGCACGGCCGTCAGCGAACCCAGCGTGACGATGAACGGCGGCAGCCTGATATAGGCGACGAGCAGCCCGTTCACGAGCCCGAAGCCGAGGCCGACGAGGATGGCCGCCGGCACGCCGAGCAGACCCCAGTCGGGCACCAACGACACCAGCACCGCCACCATCGCCGACGCGGCGAGGATGGAGCCGACCGACAGGTCGATGCCGCCGGTCAGGATGACGAAGGTCATGCCGGCGGCAAGCACGATGTTGATCGACGATTGCTGCGTGACGATGAGCAGATTGGTCTCGGTGAGGAAGCGGGGATTGATGAACTGGAAGCCGGCCGCCAGCAGCACCAGCACCGGCAGCATGCCGAGCGCCGCGAAGGTTGTGCGCAGCCGCCGGCTACTGACCGCCGCCTGATCCACGCTCGTCGTCGTTCTGTCGGTCATTCCTGGGCCGCTCCCGTCGCAAGTTCCATGATCGCCTCCTGGCGCAGCGGCTCGCCTCCGGATGCCGTCACCTCGCCTGCTATGGCGCCGTCGCGCATCACCAGCACGCGGTCGGCGACGCCGATCACCTCGGGCAATTCGCTGGAGATCATCAGGATGGCGATGCCCCGGTTGGCGAGGTTGTCGATCAGCCGGTAGATTTCCGACTTGGCGCCGACATCGACGCCGCGCGTCGGCTCATCGAGGATGACGACCTTCGGCTCGGTCTCAAGCAGCCGGGCGAGCAGCACTTTCTGCTGGTTGCCGCCCGACAGCGAGCCGGCATTGGCCTGCGCCGAGCGGGTGCGGATCGACAGGTCCGCGATGGCTTTAGCCGCGCGCCTGTCGGCGGCGCCGAAGTCGCGCAATCCGCCGGTCCGCGCGTCCCTGGCCAGCACGCCCATGCTGATGTTGTCGGAAATCGACATGTCGAGGAACAAGCCGAGTTCCTTGCGGTCCTCGGTCAGGTAGGCGATGCCGGCGTCGAGCGCTTCGCGCGGCGAGCCGATTGAGATCGGTTTGCCGTCGAGTTCCAGCGTGCCGGCGCTGCGCCTGTCGGCGCCGAAGATCAGCCGGGCGAGCTCGGTGCGGCCGGAGCCGACAAGACCTGCCAGAGCCAGCACCTCGCCCTTGTGCAGGTCGAACGAGCAGTTCTTCAGCAGACGTCCGTCGGACATGCCGCGCACCGAGAGTGCGATGGCGCGCTTCGCGTCCGGCGGACGATGATCCTTCTTGTAAAAGGCGGAGAGATCGCGGCCGACCATCATCGACACCAGCCGCGAGGCGTTGAGGTCGGCGCGCTCCAGTGTGCCGACATAGCCGCTGTCGCGCAGCACGCTGACACGGTCGGCGAGCTGGTAGACCTCTTCCATGCGATGGCTGATGTAGATGATGGCGATGCCATGCGCCTTCAGCGTCGCGATCACCTCGAACAGGCTGTCGGTCTCGCGCGACGTCAGCGACGTCGTCGGCTCGTCCATGACGATGATGCGCGCATTGGTCGACAGCGCGCGGGCGATCTCGACCAGCTGGCGCTCGCCGAGCGACAGGCTGGAGACCAGCGCACGCGCCGAGAAGGAGACGCCGAGCCGCGCTATGATTTCGTTCGCCCGCCGGTTGCACTGGTCGCGGTCGACAATGCCGAAGCTCCGCGGCTCGTTGCCGAGGAAGATGTTCTGCGTCACCGTCAGATTGGGCGCCAGAGACAGCTCCTGATAGATCACCGCGATGCCAGCGGCGCGAGCCTTGATCGGATCGCCGGTCGCGGCGGGCACGCCATCGATCAGGATCTCGCCGCCGGCATCCGGCCGATAGGCGCCCGACAGCACCTTCATCAGCGTCGACTTGCCGGCGCCGTTCTCACCCATCAGAGCATGCAGCTCGCCGGCTTGGACGGTGAGCGAAACATCCTGCAAGGCGCGGATCGCGCCGAAGGTCTTGGAGATGTGCCGCATCTCCAGCACCGGATGGCCGCTTGCCCGCTTTTGTGCCGCCGCGCTCATCGTGCACCACCCGCCGCCTTGATGGCGTCGCCCTGCCCGCCAACGCGATCGCGCCAGGCGTCGCGATAGCCGGCAAGGCCGGCGAAGCGTGCCGCATGCACCGGCTCCGGCGCCTCGGCGGCGAAGTCGCGTCCGACGCCCTCGAAGGCAAGTGCTGCCGCGCCCGTGGCGCTGCCCTCCAGCGTGGCGCCCTGCAGGAAGGCCTGGCCGGGACGCAGCTCAGCCAACACTCCGGCAAGCAGGCCGCCAGCGTTCAGCCCGCCATCGACGATGACGGTGTCTTGAGAATGGATGAGGTCAAGGCAGCGATCGACCATCAGCGCCACATAGAGCAGCGCCGCCGCGGCGCGTTCTGCGGCATCGGGCGTGCGCCCGACCAGGCGGCCGGGATGGTCCGGCATCGGCCCGCCCGGCGCGAAGCTCGGCAGCGCCATGATGCCGGCATCGATCGCTTGCTGGATCGAGCCATGCGGGATCGCGCCTTGCCAGTCGCCGCTGATGGCGGCGAATTCGCGCCCGCCCATGAAGCGGATGGTCGGCACCGGGCCGCCGTCGACATCGACATTGACCAGCATGTCGCGGTCACGGTCGAGAACGTCCAGCGGGCAGTCGGGATTGAGCACGACGACCCAG
Organism: Mesorhizobium sp. WSM4308; assembly: GCF_002294905.1. Lineage (NCBI taxonomy): Bacteria > Pseudomonadati > Pseudomonadota > Alphaproteobacteria > Hyphomicrobiales > Phyllobacteriaceae > Mesorhizobium > Mesorhizobium sp. WSM4308. Next base: position 138,899 of record NZ_NSFW01000003.1, read on the forward strand.
GTGCCGGTCGACACCACGGTCAGCGGGCCAAGCTCCTGGCGGCGATAGGCATGGAGCGCCGCATTCGAGTCGTGGACGCCATTGTGGATGGCGATTGGCCGTGCCGCTCGGCCAAGACGCCGCTCGCCGATGACCGCGCCGGCGCGCGCGAAGGCCGGCATCTGGCGGCGCCAGCCCTCGGCATCGACCAATGAGGAAAAGTCCCGTTTGCGCGGCGCCCACAAATGCGAATGACAACCGAGATAGGATACCTCCGAGATCGGCCTGCCACCGAGGCGCCAGCTCCAGTACTGGGGGTAGCCGAGGACCGATTTCGCCGCCGCGAACGCATCGGCATCGACGTCCTGCAGCCACAGCATGTGACGGCCATAGTTGAAGCCGAGCGGCAGGCGGGGCGAGAACGTCTCGGCAAAATCCGGAATGCGGCGATCGATCCGGGCAGCGATTTCGGCCGGCGGCTCCTGTTCGTAGTCGAGGATCGGATGCGTCAGCGCCGCGTCGTCCACGAGGGCGAAGGTGCAGCCATGGCCCGACACCATCACCCCTTCCACGCGATGGTTTTCGACCGCCTCCGTGACGGCAGCGAGCGCCCAGTCATGGAGGGCGGCCTCGTCGAGCACGCTGAAGCCGTCCTGGCGCATCCATTTCGGTTGGGTCCGGCGCTCGTCGAGGATGCGTCCATCCTGGCCGAAGACGAACAGCTTCGAATTGGTCTTGCCAAAATCGAGCACCGCCACTTTCACGGGACGGCTCCCGTGGTGGACGCGATCCGCACCATGACGCCGGCATCCTCCAGCATGCGCGCATCGGCATCCGAAAGACCGTCGTCGGTGATCAGCGTGCCGATGCGCGACAGCGGCAGAGCGACATTGCGCGCGTGGATCGACAGTTTTCGGCTGTCGGCCAGCACCACGATCTGGTCGGCGCACAGGCTGAGATCGACAATGGAGCGCACCAGCAGCGGATGCGATTCCAGCACGCCTTCCTGGTTGAGGCCTTGCGCGCCGAGAAAGAATTTCGACGCGTAGAAGGGCGTCGCCTGGACCGACGAATGGATGATGCCGGGTTCGCGATGCAGCTCGCCGCCGGCAACGGTCAGGCTGCAATGGCCATGGTCGCTCAGATAGGCCGCGAGCGGCATCGAATTGGTGTAGAGGCGGATGTTGCGCTCGGCGAGCTTGACGCCGAGATGGAAGCAGGTCGAGCCGCCATGGACGATGACCGCGTCGCCGTCGCGCACCATGGTCGCCGCGATGGCCGCGATCTGCCGCTTGGCCTCGACTGCGAGGTCACGGTTCTCGTCATAGGGCCGGGCATAGGCAACACCCGCATGCGATGCGCCGTCGAGCGCGGAAATCCCGCCATAGACCTTGCGCGCCTCGCCGGCCTCGTCGATCCGGTCGATGTCGCGCCTGACCGTCGCCGCCGAAACGCCAAGCCGCTCCTGCAGCTCGCGCACCGAGGCGAACGGGCGGTCCCGCAGCAGTTCGACGATCTGACGCTGGCGGCCGGAGTCGCTCAACTCTTTTCCTCCCAATGCCATTTTCCACGGCAATTGGTGCAACTTACTCAACATTAGTCAGATTGCAAGCTGGTTTTGATGATAGTAGATCACTGTTGACGTAAGTCGCTCGCATCTGCGATATCAGCGCCAACACCCGGTCCCGGCGGCGGATCCCGGGCAAGCGTTGAAGGAAAGGCGCCATGGCAACCCAAGCTGACGCGCAGGAACTGGCGGCCTTGCGGACGCTTTCAGCCCGTATCGGGCTCAACCCGCATATGACCCAGGCGGCGGGCGGCAACACGTCGCTCAAGGCCGGCGACACGCTGTGGATCAAGGCCTCCGGCACCTGGCTGAAGGATGCGCTCAGCGACGACATCATGGTTCCGGTGGCGATGGCGCCGCTGCTCAAGGCGGTCGAAGAGCGCGATCCCGCCGCCGACAAGCCGCAGGCCTTCGCCATCGACGAACTCAATCCGCGCGGCCTGCGCCCCTCGATCGAAACCACGGTGCATGCCTTGATGCCGCAACGCGTGGTTCTGCATGTCCACTGCGTCGACACGATTTCGCTTGCCGTGCAGGCCGACGGCGAGGCCGAGGTCGCCAGGCGGCTCGGCGGCGTCGAATGTGCCTATGTGCCCTATTGCCGGCCGGGTCTGCCGCTCGCCCGCGGCATTGCCGAGAAACTGCGGCCTGGTGTCGATGTGCTGATCCTTGGCAATCATGGGCTGGTCGTCGCCGCGCAAACTGTGGCCGAGGCGGAGCGGCTGCTCCATCGCGTCCGCTCGCTGTTGGCACGGCCGGCGCGCGCGACCGCCGCGCCCGACATCGCGGCCCTGACAGCGCTTGCCGCCGACAGCGCCTACCGGCTGCCGGTGGATCTGGAAGCCCACGCAGTTGCGCTCGATGCGCAAAGCCGCCGCATGGCGGAGGCCGGCAGCCTCTATCCCGACCATGTCATCTTCCTCGGCCAAGGTTCGGTGGTGGCCAAGCCAGGCGAGAACGCGGCTAGCGTCGCCGCGCGCCTCGGCACGGCCCCTGTGGCGATCCTGTTTCCCGGCGCCGGCGTGCTGATGCGCGGCGACGCCAGTGCTGGCGCCGACGCCATGCAGCGCTGCCTCGCCGACGTGACGGCTCGCGTCGACGTCGCGGCGCGGTTGAATTATCTCACCGCTGCCGAGAACGACGAACTGGTCAATTGGGACGCCGAGCAGTATCGCCAGAAGCTCAATGCCACAGGCGGCTAGCAAAGGACTGAAGACATGATGCCTCTTGTCATCGGCATCGACATCGGCACATCGGGCGCGCGCGCCGTCGCCATGCGTCCGGATTTTTCCATTGCCGGCCAGTCGGCGGTCCGGCTCGACAAATTCGGCCAAAATCCCCGCTCCCCCGCGGCATGGTGGCAAGCGGTCCGGGCGGCTCTGACAGAACTGCTTTCGGGCATCGACCGCACTGCTGTCCGCGCCATCGCCGTCGACGGCACGTCGGGCACGCTGCTGCCCGTCGACGCCGCCGGGCAACCGCTGGCCGAGCCGCTGATGTACAACGACAAGGTCGACGACGCCGGCATCCTGGCAGCCATCGCCCGCGAGGCGCCTGAGGCGAGCGCCGCGCACGGCGCGACTTCAGGCCTGGCCAAGGCGTTACGGTTCCAGCATCTGCCCGGCATCGCGGCCGTGCTGCACCAGGCCGACTGGATCGCCGCAAACTTCTCCGGCCACTACGACGTCAGTGACGAGAACAATGCGCTGAAGACGGGCTTTGATGTCGAGGCGCGCCGCTGGCCGGACTGGATCGCGTCCACCGGCATGCGCATGGACTTGCTGCCTCATGTGGTCGAGCCGGGCGATGTCACCGGCACGTTCACCGTGGCCGCCGCGGAACTGTTCGGCCTGCCGCGCGATGTGGTCGTGGTCGCCGGCACGACGGATGGCTGTGCCTCGTTCCTGGCGACGGGCGCCACGACGGCCGGCGACGGCGTCACGGCGCTGGGATCCTCGCTCACCATCAAGATCCTGTCCAGCCGGCCGATCTCGGCACCGCGCTTCGGCATCTACAGCCATCGCCTTGGCGACACCTGGCTGGCCGGCGGCGCGTCGAATTCGGGCGGCAAGGTGCTGGCCCAGCATTTTCCGCTGGCGCGGATCATCGAACTCAGCGCGGCAATCGATCCTACGACGCAAACCGGTCTCGACTACTATCCGCTTAGTACGACGGGTGAACGATTTCCGATCGCCGATCCCACTTTGCCGCCGCGTCTTTCGCCGCGACCGGAAAGCGACACCGACTATCTCAAGGCGATGTTCGAGGGCATGGCGGCGATCGAGGCGCTCGGCTACCGCAGGCTGGCCGACCTCGGCGCGCCGGCGCTGACCTCGGTCAGGAGCGTCGGCGGCGGCGCCGCAAATCCGGCCTGGACCGCGATTCGGCGACGCAAGCTCGGCGTCGATTTCCTGCCCGCACTTTCCGACGAGGCGGCCGCCGGCACGGCGCGGCTGGCGCTAAAGGCTGCAAGCAAGGCAGGACTGGCATGAGCGCGAAAGCAATCGAACGCCTCGACGGTATCGGGCCGCTGGCCGAGCGCTATCAGGTGTTCCTGCTCGACCAGTTCGGCGTGCTGCATGACGGCCAGGCTCCTTATCCAGGCGCGGTAGAGGCATTGTCGGCGCTGAAGCGCGGCGGCAAGACGGTGGTGCTGATCTCCAATTCCGGCAAACGCGCCAGGCCCAATGAGGACCGCTTGCTGAAGCTCGGCTTCGCCGCCGGCAGTTGGGACCATTTTGTCTCCTCCGGCGAGGTGGCGTGGCGATCCTTCAACGAGATGGCGGCATCGGGAAAGCTGCGTCCGGGGACAAAATGCCTGCTAATCAGCCGCGACAACGACCGCACGGCGGTCGAGGGCCTGCCCTTTGTGCTGACCGAGGCCGGCGAGGACGCCGAACTGGTACTGATTTCGGCCAGCGAGGGCGACCGCCACGACCTCGACCATTATCGCCGGCTGCTCGCCCCGGCGGCGGCGCGACAGGTGCCGTGCTTCTGCACCAACCCCGACAGGATCATGCTGACGGCGGTCGGACCGCGCTTCGGCGCCGGCGAGATCGCCGACCTCTACGAAAGCCTGGGCGGCAGCGTCACCCGCATCGGCAAGCCCTATCCGGCGATCTTCGACGCGGCCCTGGCGCTGGCCGGCGAACCTGACCGCGGCAGCGTCGTCTGCATCGGCGACAGCGTCGAGCATGACATAGCTGGCGGCAACGGCGCCGGCGTCGCCACGGCGCTGGTGCTCGGCGGCATTTTGGCGGACACGCCGGACCTTGCCGCCGTTTTCGACGAGCAACAGGCCTGGCCCGACTACATCACGGCATCCTTCAGCTTGCGCTGACCGCCTCGAGCATGCGCTTGGCGCTTTCCTCGTCGGTGATCAGGATCGTCGGTGCAATCAGGTTCATCGCGCCGAGCAGCGCCTCGGTCTTCTCCTCGCCGCCGGAGGTGAGGATGCGGATTGGCGCCGCGCGCAGACGGTCGACTTCCACCGACATCACATGGCTGTTGACGGGATGGTCGACCAGATCGCCGTTGCGGTCGAAGAAATGGAACAGAAGGTCGCCGACAGCGCCACGCTCGAGCAGGGCCTCGCGGTCCGCTTCCCTGAGAAAACCGCCGCGAGAGAAGGTGGTGGCCGAGGCGATGCCGCCGACGCTCAACAGAACCGCATCGAGCACGTTGGCCATCTCAAAGACCTCCTGCAGGCCGCAGCGCTCGACCAGCGCGATCTTGGTCTCGACGCTGTCGACAACGGCCGGCGTCGGGATCAGATAGCCGTCGCCCTGGAAGATCTGGGCGAAGCGCCAGGCGAACTCGGCCGGGTTGTAGCGTCGCACGACGCCGACACCGCCCAGCAGCGAAATGACCTTGAAATCGGAGAGCGACTTGGCGCTGATGAAGGGCAGGCTGGAGAACAGCGTCCGGCCCCAGCCGACGCCGACGCGCATGCCGGATTTCATCGTGTCGGACAGGAAAGCCCCGGTCTTGGCGCTGATTGCGGGGATCGGATCGGCATTGGGCGCGGTGAGCGGGGCGACCAGCGCCTGCTGCAGGCCGAAGGTCCGCTCCAGAGCGCGCTCCAGCCGTACGATCTCCGACAATTCGCTCTCGATGGTGATCTTCACTTCGTTGCGCGAGCGCGCCTCGGCCAGCATGCGCACGATGGTGACGCGGCCGACGCCAAGCACGTCGGCGATTTCGTTCTGCGTCATCTGCTCGACGAAATACATCCAGGCGGCGCGAATCCTGAGGCGGTCCGTCCGGCTTTCACCAGCGACCTGCTCGGTCGTCTCCGCTCCTGTCCGCCCTTCTTCGGCCCGCCCTTCTTCGGTTTGTCGTCGCCTGGCCAATCATCCCTCCCCCGCGGCGACGGACGAGCGCGCCGTCGCCGATTCTGCATGCTGGTCTAGTATCGCCTATTGATCTACCAATCGATAGGAACAATGTAGAGTCGGTGGCTGGCCCTGGCCGGCCGTCCTGCAAGGCACTTTCGAGGCAGACCGCGATGCTCCGACAAATCTCCGAAGACGTCCGCGTCAATTTGAAGGACCGGTTGCGGGAGGTCCGCGACATCATCCGGCAAAGCCGCCATGACGGCACCGGTGACGCCAGCGTGCTGCACGAAGCGACCAGCCATCTGCCGCCGTTTCCGGGCAAAGGCATCGAAGGCCTGCTCAGCCATGCCGCAAGCGCCGTCGACGAGGCTCTGTCGATCGCCGAATCCTTTGTCCCGCACGAGCGCCCGATCAAGGTGGACGGCACGACCGTGAAAGGCCTCGGCACCTATTTTCCGGCCGGAAACGAAGAGCGGCAGTTGAGCGCCGAGCGCCTGTTCCGGCGCGACATGTACTATTTGACGAAGGCGGTGCTCGCCGAGCTGAAGATCGACAACGCCCGCATCCACGAAGCCGATTTCGCCGCCGCGCATGCCACGATGCGCAAGCGCCATGGTGATTTCCTGTCCGCGTTGACCACGCCGGGCTCCGGGCTGCAGGCAATCGCGGCCACTTGTGCGGCGTTGCTGGTCGAGTTGCTCAGCCAGCGTCCGGTGCACTTTGGCGAAGCCGCGCCGGGAATCGCCGGGGAGCGCGCGCTCGACATAAGCTGCCTGGCGCCTGTGGTTCTGGCCTGCGGCTTGGCGACAACCGGCCGTGACGGCGCGCCGGAACCCGACATGCTGGAGATCGCGATCCTGGCTGCCGATATCCGTCACGATCGCATCGTACAGGCCTGCGCCAAGGCAAGCCCGGTCGATGAACTGACGCCAGTCTTCGCCATCTTGCTTGCGCATTTGCCGTAAGCTCCAGCAGCGCTTCCGGAAATCCAGAGCGTTTCACCGTTTCATGGAAACGGCGAACCGCTCTAACTCTTTGTTTTAACGCGATTCCCAAGGGATAGCGCTACGCGCTTTTCCCAGGAAAACCGCTCACACTTTTCCTGGAATGGCTAATCCCCTGCTGCCATGGCCGTGATCGTCTTCTTGGCGCGCTGAATGGAGGCCGGGCTCATCGAAAGCTCGGTCAGACCCATTTCGATGAAGGCCGGGATCAGATCCGGGCGTCCGGCCGCCTCACCACACATGCCCACCATGATGCCGGCGGCGACGCCGGCTTTGGCCGTCAGCTCGATCGCCGACATGACCGCCGGATTGGTGACGTCGTTGAGCCTGGCGACCGTCGGGTTGAGCCGGTCGGCGGCCATGATGTATTGGGTCAGGTCATTGGTGCCGATCGAGAAGAAGGCCACTTCCCTGGCCAGCGCCGGCGCGATCAGCACGGCCGCCGGGGTTTCGATCATCACGCCGAGATCGAATGTCGCATAAGGCACGCCTTCGGCCTTGAGTTCGGCGGCGCATTCATCGACCAGTGCGCGGGTGCGCGTGACTTCGGAAATATCGGACACCATCGGCAGCATCACCTTGATGTTGCCGTGCACGGCGGCCCGCAGCAGCGCCCTAAGCTGGCGCTTGAAGATATCGGGCCGGTCAAGACACATGCGGATGCCGCGCCAGCCGAGAAAGGGGTTCTCCTCGTCGGGAAACTCGATGCCGGCGATCGGCTTGTCGCCGCCGATGTCGAGCGTGCGCACGATGACCGGATAGGGCGCGAAGGCCTTGGCCAGCGCTGCATAGGTCTCGGCCTGCATGTCCTCCGAGGGAAGATGCATATGGCGCATGAACAGGAGCTCGGTGCGGAACAGGCCGACGCCCATGGCGCCCGCCTCCTGCGCCGCCTCGATCTCCTCGAGCGAGCCGATATTGGCCGCGACCTCGATCACCTTGCCGTCGGCGCGTTTCGGCGTCACCGTCTTGAAGGCGGTCAGGCCGGCGCGCTCCTTCGCCGCCGCTTCGACGCGGCCGGCATAATCGGCGCGCGTCGCCGCGTCCGGGTCGATGATCACATGGCCGGTGTTGCCGTCGAGCGCCACGTCGCGCGCGGTGCGCAAGGCATTGACCTGGTCGCCAAGGCCCAGCACCGCCGGAATGCCGTGCGAGCGCGCGATGATGGCGATGTGCGAGGTGGCGCCGCCATGGCCGCAAATAACCCCGCCGATGCGCTTCAGCGGCGCCCGCGCCAGATCCCAGGCGCCGATGTCGTCGGCGATCAGAATGGCGCCTTCGGGAATGCTTTCGAGGCTGACGTCGTCCTGGCCCAGCAACACCAGGCAGATCTGCCGTCCGACGGCGTGGACATCGTCGGCCCGCGCATTGAGGTAGTGATCGTCGACCGCGCTGAAATCGGCGGCGATCGTGGAGGCTGCGGTGATGACGGCAGACACCGCGTCGTTTCCGCCCCTGATCGCCTTTTCGGCCTCGCCGGTCAGGCTGTCGTCGGCGGCGATATCCCTGAGTGCCGCGACGATGCCGCGGTCTGCGGCAGACAAGCTGTCGTGCGCCAAGGTCCGGTCCATGCGCGCCTGGACGGCGGCGACGGCGGCACGGAACCTGTCGATCTCGCCGGCGATCTCTTCCGCCTGCAGCATGCGGCCCTGTCCGGCGATCTCGAGCGGGAAATGCGCGAAGGCCGGCCCGATGGCGACGCCCTCGCTTGCCGCGACCCCCCGCAGGCCGTTCGTTTGGCCTGTTGCAGCCGGCACGGATTGGGGTGCTGACAAGGATGCCGCCTGGCCGGCATCATTCGCCGGGCGCTGCGGCTCGGCTTCGTCGTCGAGACCCGCCTTGGGATTCTCGAGATAGCCGATCAGCGCTTCGATCGCCTCGATGGCGTCGGCGCCGTTCGCCCGCACGGTGACTTCCTGGTTTTCCTTGACCGCCAGCAGCATCAGCTTGACGGAGCTCTTGGCGCTGACCGCCTTGCCGTCCTTGACCAGCTCGACATCGGATTCGAAGCCCTTGGCGAGCTTGACGAACCGCGTGGCGGGACGGGCGTGCAAACCTTCATGCACTCTGACGATGGTCGAGCGTTCCATGGCAAATACTCTGCTTTTTTAAGCGCCAAAACCAGATGGGTCGCGGCGCGAATGCTTCAGGCGGCGATGGTGATGATCGCGTCCGTTTTCAGAGCGAACACGAGCGCCTGGGCATCGACCTGCGATGCGCAGATCTCGCCCGGCCTCTCGGCCTCGGTGGCGCCGTTGAACGAGATGACGACGTGGCCCATCTCGAGCACCTTGCTCCACGCGCTGGAGCCGACGGCGGTTATGACTGCGGAAACCGGACCAAGGGTGATCGAAGCGCCCTTTTGCGGCGCACCGTCGCTCGGTCCGACCTCCGTCTTGTGGAGCACCGAAACCTCGGCAAGCTCCGGCGGCGAGCCATCCGCAAACAGGATGACCACGCCCCCTTCGGCAAGATCCGCCACTTCGGGCCCGATGGAAGTGACCCGTGTTCTCAGCAGAACCGTCATGTGGCGAACCTCATTCTCTCATGTCCTTAGAATACGATCAGGCTGACGACCCATGCGATCAGCACGGATACGGGGCCCATGATCTGGCGGCTGATGAGCACCGCCGGCACACCGATTTCAATCGTCTTCGGCTTGGCTTCGCCGAGCGCCAGCCCGACGGGGACGAAGTCGCAGCCCACCTGGGTATTGTAGGCAAACAGCGCCGGCAGAGCCATCGCCGGCGAAATCGTGCCGTTGGCGATCTGCGGGCCGATGATGGCCACGCCGATGACCTGCGCGATGACGGCGCCCGGCCCGAGGATGGGAGACAGGAACGGCAGGCCGCAAATGGCCGAGATGATCAGCAGGCCGACGATGTTGTTGGCCAGCGGTCCCATCGGCTGGGCGAGCACGTCACCGATGCCGGTGTAGAGGATCAGGCCGATGAGCATGGTCACGAAGGCCATGAACGGCAGCACGTTGCGCACCACCTGGTCGATCGTGCGGCGGCCGGCATTGAAGAAGATGCCGACCACCCGGCCCATGACGCGTCCGATCGAGCTGATCAGGCCGATCAGACCGCCTTCGCTCGGCAGCGGCTGTGGCGCCGCCGCTGCTGTGTTATTGCCTGAACTCATCGATGCTGCTCCCCCCGCAGTGGTGACCGCCTCGGATCCGTCCGCCATTGTGACGTTGGCCGGCTTCACGCCCGAAACGTAGATGTCCTCGGTGATGAACTGGGCGAGCGGCCCAGCCTGGCCGACCGGCGTCAGATTGACGGTCGGGATGCGCTTGCGCGGATAGACGCCGCAGCGTGCGGTGCCGCCGCAATCGACGACGACCACTGCCATCTCACCTTCGATCGGCGGCGCCTTGAAGCCGTCGACCGCCGTGGCGCCGGTCATGTCGGCGATGAGTTGGGCGACGGGATGGATGCCGCCGCCGGTGACGGAGACGACCTTGTCGCGCTGCGCGGTCGGCTCGATGACGAGCGGGCCGCCCCAGCCTGTGTTGCCCCGGGAGATCTTTACGGCTTTGAATGTCCTGTCCATGATGTCCTCCCCGCCCTTACAGCTCGACGCCCTGGCGGCGTGCCATGATGGTGGTGATGCGCTCGGTGAGCATGCCCTTGAGCAGGATGACGACGAGGCCGACAATGGCGTACCAGATCGCCACCTTGACGTGGTAACCGGCGACGACAACGCCCTTCTTCTCAAGCTCGAGCAGAGCCACGAGAATGCCGCCCCAGACGAAATATTCGCCCGGATTGATGTGTGGGAACAGGCCAAGCGGCGGATGCACGTAGGACACGGCCGCGTCATAGAAGGCCGGCTTGTGCTTTTCCTCCAGGAACGATCCGAACGTGTAGGCCATCGGGTTGGTGAGGAAGAACACCGCCAGCAGCGGCAGCAGCGTATAGCGGGTCAAGGCAATCCTGCCGGCGCCGCGCGCCAGGCCATGCACGCGCTCTTCGCCGACCAGTTCGGTGACGGCGTAGAACGCGGTCATCAGCACCACCAACGTCGGAATGATGCCGGTGACGAAGCCGGCGAACACTTCGCCGCCCTTCTGGAAGATGCCGATGAAGTACTTGCCGATGGCGGTCAGCCAGCCGAGCTGCTCTTCCTGCTGGACTTCCTTCAGTTTTTCCTTGAACTGATCGACGGTTATGGGTCCGCTGTCCGCTTGTGCCAGGACAACGAGATGGTCGGAAGCATGCTCGACGGCGAGCTTGCCATGCAATGCGGCATCCGAGACCATAGTACCTGCGACATGCAGATTGTGCACGGCCATGTCGGCATGCTGCGCCAACAACGAAAATACAGACATTTCTCCTCCTTATGCCGCCCGCCGGTTATCCCAGTCGGTGCGCGGCGTCCTCTAAGCCCTTGCTACGTTCAAGCCGGCCAGGCCCGGCTTCTTCCCCGGCTCCGACCGTGTTTTGTCGATCTGTTCGATCGCCCGTTTCACGGCCTCGGCCACACCGGGTTCCCCCTCCCCCATGATCGCAGGGTTGGACCGGAGTCGATCGAGGGGAACACCCTCGAATTCTTCATGTCTTTTGAACTTGGTGAAGACGGACCGGCCGCTCATCACCATCAGGCGGCGCACGATCAGGTCGGGCGTCACCACGACGAGCGCGATGGTGCCCTTGGCCAGCCGGCCGCGAAAATTGCCGGCTCCGATGAAGCCGTCCTTGTACTGGTCGGTGACGCCCCGGAAGACATCCGAATAGTGCCGCATCTGCAGCCAGACGCCGAGCGACTGCAGCGCCCACACAATAACCAGCAGAAGCAGTCCCCACTGCCAAATCGCCATTCGGTTCTCCTCCCGAAGCCTCCGTTGAACCGCACCTTGGACCGGCACGCGACAACATCAAAGTGAGAACATTTGTTTCCGCGAATGTCAATATGTAAGATATTAGTCTCCGCTACGCCATCCACAGAGCCGTCTGCCGATTTCGGCGGCGGCATGGCTGTGCTAGCCTGTCGTCAAACGGGATGCATGAAATGGAACTGCCCTTCAGGGATGAACTGGCCCTTATGCCCGACCTGCGCCACCGGCTGCGGCAGCTGCGCTGGTTTCGCGCCACTTTCCGCGGCAGCGCCAAGGTGGTCTCGGAGACGTTCGGCGTGCGTTTCGAGATCGACGAGGCGAAGCTGACGCGGGCCTTTCTCGACTGGGTCGAGATCATGGAAGCGCAGAAGCGCTTCGCCGCGATCGACCGCGCCGATTTCATCGTCTTTGCCGCCGGCCTCGTGCTGCGCGAGCTGATCAAACAGGCGCCGGCCAGGGAGATCTCCGGCCTCGCGCAACTCATCGAAACGGATCAGAATGCCGGCACGCTGGACATCATCCGCTTCTGGCCGGAAGGCTTCCTCTACACCAACTACTGCGTCTCGGTGATTTCGGCGATCTATGAGCAGGAGTTCGGCAACGCGCCCAGCATCGACAAATGCGCCGACGATCTGCGCACCTGGTGGTCCTATCGCGAGAATGTGACCGAGATGCCGGCCTATGCGGTGGCGTTCCTCGACCGCTTCCTCGGTGCGGAGCCGAACTGGATCACGCCCGACCGCGCACAATCCCGGCAAGCCATGCAACGGGCGCTCGGATCCGGCCGCGCAAGCGATGCGCTGCGCCAGCTTTGACTGCCCGCCGTTGCAGCCCCAAAACGCGCTGAAGACATCGCACTATTGAACATTTGACTTTTTGCCGATAGCGATGTGCGAAATTTGACGTGAGGAGACAAGCGCGTGACGCGACCAAGGCCTATCATCTTCGATTGCGACGGTGTTCTCGTCGACAGCGAGCCGCTGGCCGCCAGGGCCTACGAACGCGTCTATGAAAAGCACGGCATGCCGGGCGTCCATGGCGGCATCATCGCCCAATGCGTCGGCATGAAGCAGTCCGACATCATCGCCAGGATCAGGGAATTGACCGGCCATCAGTTTCCCGCTGCCGCCGACGGCGACATCTGGGCCGAGACCAAGATCCTGTTTACCGAGGAATTGAAACCGACCCCGGGGATCGCGGCGTTTCTGGAGACGCTCGAGGGCGAACGCTGCGTCGCCTCGTCGTCCTCCGTCGAGCGCATCAACCACAGCCTGGCCGTCACCGGGCTGGCGCCGTTCTTCGGCGAGGCGATCTACAGCTCCTCCATGGTCAAGAACGGCAAGCCGGCGCCCGACATCTTCCTGTTCGCCGCCGCCAGGATGGGCGCCGATCCGGCCGACTGCATCGTCATCGAGGATTCGCCCTTCGGCATCCAGGGCGCGGTTGCCGCCGGCATGACGGCGATCGGCTACACCGGCGGCGGCCACACCTATGCCGAGCACGCCGCGCGGCTGAAGGCGGCCGGTGCCGATTTCGTCTGCGCGCACTGGCAAGAAATTAGCCGGCAATTGTCCGGGCTCGGCGTGCCGGCCTGATCTAGTAGGGGCTGGGTAATCTAAGACCGCCCCAGTCGCTGGGCGGGATTGGTACCCCCACGCGGAAGTTGAAGGACAGGACCCTCGTCGCATCGGTGTCGACCTCGCACCGAAAGCCCAGATGGTACCATGTGGTTGTCGTGCTGAAAGCGACATCCGGGGCGTCTAGAATATTGCCCACCTTCAGCGGAAGAGACGGTACCCATTTGGGAAAATAGGAAGCATCCAGCAACTCCTGCTGCAACGCGCTGGCGCAGAGTTTGGCCACACGCTGACCGCGAGGCACCCCGCCCATCGAGGTCGTGGCCAGCGCATCGCCGGTGGCGCCCTGCGAGTAGAGCCTGCGAACACCCGGAAGGCCCGAGTCGTTGCGAGATGCAGACTTCGAGGCCTTCGAGGGGCTGGGCTTCGGCGCATTTGCGGGTTTGGGCTTTGGTGCTTCGGCTGATGTGGGAAGCTCGATCTCGCCGCCGCTATCGGCAGCCAAAGGCGCTGGTGCCCCGCCCTGTTGCTTGGCGTCGTCGAGCGCCGCCTGCTTGTCTGGCTCCTGTTTAGCTGCCTGTTGTTTATCCATCTCCGCGCTTGAAGCTGCCTGCCCCTCGGCGTCTGCCGGCGTGACAGGTTGGCTGTCTGCAGGCTTCGGCCCGACAGGCGGCTTCGGATCGTCATCCTTGGCCGGCGACGGCGAGCTGTCTTGGGCGCTGGTCCCGTTCAGCGATTTCCTCGGGCCGGTATCCTTGTCGCCGAACTGAAAGACAGGCTTCAGGACCTCGCCTGGCGGCTGCTTCTCCGACGGAGGTTGTTTTTCAATTTTCTGCTCAGGCGGCTTTTCAACCTTCGGTTCCGGTGGCTTTGGCGCAGGCGAAACAGGTTTCGGCTTTGGCTGATCGGGCGGAGGCACGATCGCGACATTGACTGGCTGCTCCTCGCGCGGCGGTTGGAGAGGCACGGGCAGGCCATACACAAGGAGCGCCGCGGCAAGCACGTGCAGGATCAGCGATGCGGGAATGCCCCACAACAGATACCGGCGCCGTTCTCGTGCCTCGTCCTTCATCCTGACCGATGTGGAATGAAATAGCGGCGGCTTCAAGCATAAGCACCGGATTTGCGCATATGGCCGCGACAGCTTGTCGATTTGCATCACCACACCCAGGGCGGCCCGACCAAGGCGCCCGGGCGGCTCAATGCGCCGCCGCCGGCATGACGGCGATCGGCTATACCGGCGACGGCCACACCTGTGCCGGGCACACCGCGCGGCTGACGGCGGCCGGTGCCGATTTCGTCTGCGCGGACTGGCAAGAATTAGCCGGCAATTATCCGGGCTCGGCGTGCCGGCCTAATTCAGCGGATACTTGGTGAATCCACGGCTAGCCCATTCGCCAGGCGGGACCAATGACCCCACACGAAAGTTGAAGGATAGGACCCTGGTCGCATCGGGATCGACTTCACATCGGAAATTTAGATTGTACCAGGTGTTTCTGGTGCTGAAGGCCGCTTGGCTAGGGTTGAGAACATTGCCTTTGTCCAGCGTAATGGTTGGCACCCATTTGACCGAATAGTCGGCGCTTTGCAGTTCCTGGCTCAGAACATTGCCGCAAAGGGTGGCCACGCGCTGACCGCGCGGCACATTCTCCATGGAGGTTGTGGCGAAGGCATTGCCGGTTGCTCCCTGCGAGTAAAGCTTTCTGACACCCGGAAGGCCGGAATAGATTGGCGATCCTGCAACATCGTCGTTGGCGGGATTTGACCTTCCAGCATTCCCGATCGGCGCTTTGAAGGCCCTTGCGGGTTTGAACGTCAACGTCTTGGCCGGTTTGGGCTTTGCCTTTCCGGTTGAGGCTGGAGGCGCTGGCTTGCTACCAGTCTCGGCCGCCAATGGCTTTGGTGTCACAACCGCTTGCTTTTCGGCGGGCTGCGGTGCGACCCCATGTTTGTCCGGCTGCTGTTTGTCAGCGTCCTCGGTCGCCTGCTTCTCCTCGTTTTGCGCGGGATTGGCGTCCGGCGAGGCGGCCTCCTGCTTTTCCTCGCCTTGCGCGGGCTTTTCGTCCGGCGCGGCGGTAGCCGGCTTCTCGTCAGGCTTGCTGGGCTCTGCCTTCTGCTGCGGCGTTGCAGCCGGGGCGGGCTGGGTCGGCGCGGGTGTCGGTGTTATAGGCGGCTTCGCCGCCTCATCCTTGTCCGGTGACGGCGTGTTGGGTTTGGCGCTGCTTCCGTCGAGCGATTTCTCCGGCCCCGTATCTTTCTGGCCGTACTGGAAAACGCGCTTCAGAACATGGTCGTCTGGCGGTTTCGGGGGCTCCGGAGGCGGCTTTTGTTCAGGCGGCTTTTCAGCCTTGTTTTCGGGTTTCGGCTCAGGTGGCTTTGGAGCAGGTTTCGGCTTAGGCTTCTCGGGCGGCGGCACAATCGCGACATTGACGGGCTGTTCCTGCTGTTGCGGCTGCTGCTCGGATCTCGGCACGCCAAAGAACAAGAACGCTGCGATCAAGGCATGCAGGATCAGCGATGCGGCCATGGCCCATCGCCAATTGCGAAACCACTCTCGTATCTTGCCGTTCATTGCGCCCGATGTGGAATGAAATAGCGGCTGCTTCAAGCACAGGCATCGGATTGGCGCGGTTTAGCCGCTGACAGCTTGGTGATCGGGACGGTCGGACATAGGAAGCTCAGTCCAGAATCCCGCCCACAAACCGTTCGTCCAGCCGCGTTTCGCCAAACCAGTTCAGCCTGTTGATGCTGACGAAGCCGGTATCGATCGCCTCGTTCTTGTCGCCCGGCTCACTGGCGTGAGCGCGCCCGCGCGGCACCGTGATGACGGTACGATCGCCTTCGCTTTCCACGATCTCGGCCGTGCGGCCGATCTTGTCACGGCCGATGCGCGGCTGCCGGATTTCCGCCGGCAGCGCGGTCGGCAGGTTCACGCTCAACCAATGGCCTTCTGTCGCCCAGTTGGCGCGATTGCCACAATGACGCGATCAGCGCGCCAAGCCATGGGTCGTCGCCGTCGGTGAACTCAGGATTCTTCACGCGCGACAACAGCCAGCTCAGCGCACCGACATGATCCTCGTGGGCGTGCGAGACGAAGAGCGTCTATGTCGTCGACCGGACCGTCGAGCGCCGGATAATATTCCGCGCCGGAGGCGCCGACCTTGATGCCTATATCGAGCAGGATGCGGTCGCCGCCGCTGCCGACGGCAAGGCTGGTCCGGCCCTTTTCCCCGAAGCCGCCAAGCAGGTCCAGCATCATCACGAACCGGGCCCCGCCGGGATCAGCCAGCCGGATCTTATGCGCAGCCGTGCCTGGGCTCCGCTCCCGAGCGCAACCGGGTCTGGCTGCTCGAAATGCAAAGTGAGGTCGGGCGCCGCGGCGGGCGCGAATTCGATGCGCGCACCGCCACCCTGGTAGATCACCCGTTTGACGAGACCGTCAAAGCCTGGCCCATCCGGCGAGACGTCGAGATCGGCCGACCGGCAGCAGATCTTAGCACCCGCACGCGGCCGTTCGCCGGGGCGGCAGCGGACCACCAGCTCGGTTCCCAGGACCCTGACCTTGCAATGGCCGCCGTCTTCGCCCGTCAGGACATCCGCCGGCAGCAGGATGCCTTGCGAGATGAAAGACGCCACCATCTCATTTGCCGGCTCATGATAGAGCTCGCGCGGCGTCGCCAGCTGTGCCAGGCGGCCATGATCCATCACGGCGATGCGATCGGCCAGCGCCATCGCCTCGGCCTGATCGTGGGTGATGTAGACGATGGTCGTACCGGTGCGCTTGTGAAAAGCGGCGAACTCATCCTCCATCGAGGCCCTCAGATGCACGTCGAGATTGGCGAGCGGCTCGTCGAACAGCACCAGCGACGGTGCGGCGACGAGACAGCGCGCCAGCGCCACGCGCTGGCGCTGGCCGCCGGAAAGATTGGCCGGCCTGCGCTCGCCCAGTCCCTGCAAATTGACCAGAGCCAGCGCGTCTTCCACCTTCTGGCGCGCCACCGCCTTGTCGAGCTTCGCCACCTTCAGCGAATAGCCGATATTCTCGGCCACCGTCATGTGCGGCCACAGCGCATAGTTCTGGAAGACGATGCCGACGCGCCGCTTTTCCGGCGCGACGCTGCCGACGCTGCTCGACACGACATCGCTGCCGATGCGGATTTCGCCCGAGCTCACTTTCTCGAATCCGGCGACGAGCCTGAGCAACGTCGTCTTGCCGCAGCCGGAAGGTCCGAGCACGGCGAGGAACTCGCCGTCGGCAACGTCGATCGAGACGTCCTTCACGGCGTCGAAGTTGGCGAAGCTCTTGGTCACATGGTCCAGGCTCAGTCGCGCCATGGCAACACTCCGCTGGGAAGGTAAGGGGCAAGCAGATTGGTCACCAGCATCAGCACGAAGGTGACCGCGACCGTGATGACCGACATCGCCGCCGCATAGTTGGAATCGCCGCCCTGTTCGAAGGAAAACATCACCACGCCGATCGTCTCCGAGCCTGACGACCACAGCAGCGCCGAGACGGTGAGTTCGCTGAGCGCCGTCATGAAGATCAGCAGACCACCGGCGATCGCCGCCGGCGCGACCAGTGGAAAGATGATGGTGCGCATGCGCGTGAACAGGCCGGCGCCCGCCACCTGCGCGGCCTCCTCCAGCGCCCGGTCGATCTGGTGATAGCCGCTGATGGTCGGCCGCAGCGCCAGCACCAGGAAGCGGGCGAGGTAGGCGTAGAGGATGATCCAGACCGTGTTGTAGAGTTGGATGCCGGTCAGTGGGATCGGCCTGAGGAAGAGCAGCAGCGAGGCGATCGCCAGCACCACGCCGGGCAAGGCATAGGGCAGTTCGACCGCCAGATTGAGCAGCCGCACCCAGCGCTGCTTGCCCCAGGCGATGAGGTAGCCGATCAGCACGGCGACCACGACAGCGAAGAAGGCGGCCGCGATCGACAGCCAGAAACTGTTGAAGAAGGCGCGGTTGGCGGCGTCATGCTCGAACAGCACGAAACGATAATTGTCGAGCGTCGCCGTCTTGGCGGTGAGCGCGATGCCATAGCCCGGCACCAGCGAGGTCAGCACCAGCCCGAACAGCGGCAGGAACAGCACCAGCACGATCAGCAGCCACAGGCCGGCCTGGACAATAGCCCGCCAGCGGCCGAGTTCGTAGGGTTCGGCCGGCAGCGATGTCGAGGAGATGCGGTAGTCGCGGCGGCGGCCCATCACCTCCTGGGCGAGAATGCCAGCCATGGCGATGACGCCGATCAGCACCGATAGGAACGCGGTCTCGCCGAGCACGGCCGGACCACCGCCGGCCAGCTTCTGATAGATAAGGGTCGGCAGCACCAGGTAGTTGGCGGGAATGCCGAGGAAAGCCGGAATGCCGAAATTGCCGACGCAGGACACGAAGGCCAATGCCGCCGCCGCCATGATCGACGGCGTCATCAGCGGCAGCACGATGGTGACCAGCACCGTGAACCAGTCGGCGCCACCGGCGCGTGCCGCCTCCACCAGTTCGCGCGGCAGCTTGCGCAGGCCGGCACGCACCAGCAGGAACACCAGCGGGCCATATTGGACGCCCAACAGCAGGATGATGCCTGACGTCGAGTAAAGCGGGTTTTTCGTGCCGAGCGGCGGCGCGGCTCCGAACAGCTTGAGGAATGGGCTTGCCGGGCCGAACAGCTGCAGCCAGGCCAGCGCCGTCACCTGCGGCGCGATCATCAGCGGCATGACGTAGCACAGCACCAGTGTGCTGCGGCCGCGTATGTCGGTCAACGAGACCAGCACCGCCACCAGCGTTCCCGACAGCACCGCAAGCAAGGTGCCGCCGATGCCGACGACCAGCGTATGCCATGTCGCGATCCAGGTCGCCGGGCTTCTCAGCCCGGCCGCAATGGCCACGGTCGACAGCGTGCCGCCAGGTGCCACGATCTCCCTGACCAGGCGCAGCATGGGCAGCAGCGAAAGCAGCACGATGACGATGGCTGCCGCCGCCGTCAGGGCCATTTCCTGGCCCCGGCTTTCCCTGATGCGTGTTGGCATGGTTGTGTTTCCTGAGATCCGGGATGCCGCCGAAACGACATCCCGCCGCGATTGCCGGCTCAGCCGCCGAACAGTTCCTGGAACTTCGCCTTGTCGGCGTCGGTCTTGGCGACGATCGCCTTGGTGTCGAACGGCATCACCTTGACCTTGACGCCGTCCGGCAGCCATTCGGGACGGCCGACCGAGGCACGCGCCGGCAGATAGCCCATGGACAGCGCCAGCTTCTGGCCTTCATCCGACAGAATGAAGTCGACGAACTTCTTGGCGCCGTCGACATCCCTCGCGGTCTTCATGATGGCGACCGGTTCGGTCACCGCCGGCACGCCTTCGCTCGGGAACACGAACTCGACCGGCGAGCCCTTCTTCTTGGCGTTCATCGCCATGAAGTCGACGAGGATGCCATAGGGCTTCTCGCCTGATGCCACCGACTTCAGCACGGCACCGTTGCCGCGCACACTGACGGTGTTGTTGGTCTTAAGCTTCTGGAAGAAGTCCCAGCCATAGTTGCTATCGCCGGCAAAGCCGGAAAGCAGATAGGCGGCCGCACCCGAATAGAGCGGGCTCGGCATGACCAGGCCATCGGCATAGGCGGGTTTGGCGAGATCGGCCCAATGCTGCGGCTTTTCAGCAGCCGCAGTGTTGTAGACGATGCCGGTGGTGATCAGCTTGCTGCCGAAATAGGTCTTGTCGGCGTCATAGGCATCGGCTTCGATGCCATCGAGCTTGGCTTCGGGATAAGGCAGCAGCCGGTCGTCCTTCTTCAACAGCTCCATCGAGACCGCGTCGGCGATCAAAAGCACGTCGGGCTGCGGGCTGCCGGCGGCGAACTCGGCCGCCATCTTGGTGAGGATGTCGCTGGTCCCGGAACGATAGATGGTCACGTCGGTGCCGGGCTGCGCCTTCTTGAAGGCGTCCACGGTCTTGGCCGCGTCGGCTTCCGGCTGCGATGTGTAGAGCGTCAGTGTTTCGGCGTTTGCCACGCCGGCAAACAAAGTTGCCGCGAGCGCCAGCTGGCTGGCCAGCAGCTTGATGAGTAGCGTCTTCATGAGACCTCCTGTCTTGTCTGTGCATGACCGGTCCGGCCCCTGGCCGGCTCCCCGTCTCTTCCTCCCTGCACGGCGCATATGACTGGTGGATGACACTGCGCATGCGCAAACAGATCAGGCAACAGCCTAGCGCTGAATGCTCTCACGGCATGACGATACGGGCCCGCGGAACGGGCGTCCCACGAGCCTCAGGGCTGCTTTGACAGGCTTCTAGACCAGCATGCCCATCGGGTTCTCGATCAGCCGTTTGAAGGCGACCAGCAGTTCCGCGCCGAGCGCCCCGTCAACCGCGCGATGGTCGGTCGACAAGGTCACCGACATCACGGTGGCGATTTTGATCTCGCCATTCTTGACCACCGCCCGCTCCTCGCCGGCGCCGACCGCCAGGATCGTCGCATGCGGCGGGTTGATTACGGCGGCAAAATCCTTGATGCCGAACATGCCGAGATTGGAGACGGCCGTCGTGCCGCCCTGATACTCTTCCGGCTTCAGTTTGCGGCTGCGGGCGCGGCTGGCCAGATCCTTCATCTCGTTGGAGATGGTGGAGAGTGTCTTTTCGTCCGCATGCCGAATGATCGGCGTGATCAGGCCGCCGGGGATCGACACGGCGACGCCGACATCGGCATGCTTGTGCTTGACCATGGCGCTTTCGGTCCACGAGGCATTGGCATCCGGCACCGCCTTCAGCGCCATCGCCATCGCCTTGATGACCATGTCGTTGACCGACAGCTTGTAGGCAGGCACGTCACCCTTCTCGGTCTTTTTCATTGGTGCGGCCGCATTGATCTGCGTGCGCAAGGCCAGGAGCGCATCGAGTTCGCAGTCGAGCGTGAGGTAGAAATGCGGGATGGTGGACTTGGCCTCGACCAGGCGACGCGCAATGGTCTTGCGCATGTTGTCGTGCGGGACGAGTTCGTAGGAGCCGGGTTCAAACAACTTCAGCACCTGGTCGTCCGACATCGGCTTTGCTGACGGGACTGCTGCGATAGCAGCGGCGGGAGCCTCAGGGATCACCGCCTCCTTGAAGCCACCCTTGGCAATCGCCGCGTCAATGTCCGCCTTGACCACGCGGCCGTATGGGCCGGTGCCGATGATGCTTGCAAGAGCAAGTCCTGCCTCGCGAGCCAGACGTCGCGCAAGCGGTGTCGCGCGTGCGCCCGACGGCGATTGGCCAATCTCCTCCCTTGTGGGGGAGATGCCCGGCAGGGCAGAGGGGGGCGTGACCGAATGCGACGTTGGCGGGGTCCCTTCTGTCGGCTTCGCCGACATCTCCTCCACGGGTGGGGAGATTGGCCCTTTGTCCTGCTTTGCCGCAGTGACATCAGCCCCATAAGCCTCATCGTCGGCATAAATCCACGCAACCGGCGCGCCGACCGGAATGTCGATGCCTTCCTTGCCGGTGACGTCGCGCAGCACGCCGCTGGCCGGCGCGTCGATCTCCATCGCCGCCTTGTCGGTCTCGATCTCGAACAGCACATCGCCCTTCTTGACGCGCGCGCCTTCCTCGGCGAACCAGCGCGAGATCTGTCCGGTCGCCATGTCCATGTCGACCTTGGGAAGAATGACTTCGGTCGGCATGTCTCAGCGAACCCCTTTGACGAGGTCGCGCGCGGCGCTGATGATGTCGGGAACCTGTGGCACCGTGGCTTTTTCGAGCTCCGGATTGTAGGGGATCGGCGTCTCGGCACCGCCCAGCCGCACGATCGGCGCATCGAGATAGTCGAACGCCTCGCTCTCGGCGATCATCGCGCTGACCTCGGCGCCGATGCCCAGCGTCTTGACCGCCTCGTAGACGCACATCAGCCGCGACGTCTTCTTGACGCTGTCGATGACGGTCTGCTTGTCCATCGGCCGGATGGTGCGGAGGTCGACGACTTCGACGTCGATGCCTTCGGCTTCCAGCGTGGCGGCGGCGTCGAGCGCCTTCTGCACCATGATCGAGGTGGCGACGATGGTGAGGTCGCGGCCTTCGCGGCGGATGTCGGCCTTGCCGATCGGCACCGTGTAATAGTCCTCGGGAACCGGACCCTTCATCTTGTAGAGCAGCTTGTGCTCGAAGATCATCACCGGATCGGGATCGGCGACGGCGGCCAGGAGCATGCCCTTGGCATCATAGGGCGTCGCCGGCTGGATGACCTTCAGCCCTGGCACATGGCCGAGCCAGGCCTCCAGGCTCTGGCTGTGCTGCGCGGCCGCGCCTGTGCCCGAGCCCGCGGGAAAGCGCATCACCACGGGAACCGAAACCTCGCCGCCCAGCATGAAGCGCATCTTGGCCGCCTGGTTGACGATCTGCTCCATGGCGAGCGTGGCGAAATCGGAAAACTGGAACTCGAAGATCGGCCGCATGCCGGTGAGCGCCGCACCCACCGCAACGCCCGCGCCGCCCAGTTCCGAGATCGGCGTGTCGATCACCCGCTCGGTGCCATAGCGCTCGACCAGATCGCCGGTCACCTGGAAGGCGCCGCCATAGACGCCGATATCCTCGCCCATCAGGAAGACGCGTTCGTCCATGTCCATGGCGATCGCCATGGCTTCCTGGATCGCCTGGGCGTAGCTCAGTTCACGCACCATCGCGTCCATCACGCCTGCTCCGTATACACGTAATTTCCGGTCTCGCTGACGTCAGGCGACGGGCTCGCCTTGGCGAACTCGATGCCATCGGCGATCTCCTGCGCCACCTCACTGCGAATGGCTTCGATGCCCTTGTCGTCGATGAAGCCGAAGTCGCGCAGTTCGTTCTCGAACAGCGTGATCGGGTCGCGGTTCGACATCCAGTCCTCGATCTCTTCCTTGGTGCGGTAGCGGTTGCGGTCGCTCTTGGAATGGCCGCGATGGCGGTAGGTCTTGGACTCGATCAGCGTCGGCCCCTCGCCGGCGCGGGCGCGCTCGACGGCCTTGTACGAGGCCTCGGCGACCTCCGAGAAAATGTTGCCGTTGACTATGACGCCGGGCATCGAATAGGCGGCGGCGCGGTCGGCGATGTTCTTGACCGCGGTCGAACGGGCGGTCGAAGTCGACATGCCGTAACCATTGTTTTCGCAGACGAAGATGACCGGCAGCTTCCAGACCGCCGCCATGTTGAGCGCCTCGTGGAAGGCGCCTTCATTGTTGGCGCCGTCGCCGAAGAAGGAGACGACGACCTTGCCGGTCTTCATCATCTTGGAGGAGAGTGCCGCCCCGACGGCGATCGGAATGCCGCCGCCGACGATGCCGTTGGCGCCGAGATTGCCCTTGGCGACATCGGCGATGTGCATCGAACCGCCGCGGCCCTTGCAGTAGCCGGTGGTCTTGCCGAAGAACTCGGCGAACATGCGCTTGACCTCGGCGCCCTTGGCGATGCAGTGGCCATGGCCGCGATGCGTCGAGGTGATCTGGTCATCCTCGCCAAGCGGCATGCAGATGCCCATGGCGCTGGCTTCCTGGCCGATCGACAGGTGCATGGTGCCGTGGATCAGGCCGCGCGTGTAGCTCTCCTCCGCGCCCTCTTCGAAGCGGCGGATGAGGTACATCTTGTAGAGCACCTGCTTGAGCTGCTCAGCGCTGTACTGGCGATAGACGAAAGGCAGGTTGGCGCGACTGTCCGCGACGGCTTTGCTGGCTCCGGCCATGATCAGGCTCCCACGGTTCCGTAGACGAGCTTGTCCTGGCGGGCGCGCAGTTCGGCGATCTTGGAGCCCGGGGCCGGGGCGGCATTGGCATAGGTGATCAGCTCGCCCTTCTTGATCGGCGCGGTGACCGAGCCGCCCTGCAGCAGCCCGCAGGGAATGGCCCTGGCGGCATGCGCTTCCGGCGCCGTCATGATCCAGGCGCGGTAGCAATATTCGCCGATCGCATCGAGCTTCTCGCCGGGCTGCATGTCTTTCTTGGCCACGGCGGCGACTTCGGCCACCGGCTTGGCCAGCGGCACCATGTCGGCCTTGCCGTAGAGCACGACGCGGGCACAGGTCAGCGGCACTTCGAGCGAGGTCAGGTGATAGGGGCGGTGGAAGGTGAAATACGGGCCCTTGCCCATCTTCAGGTCTTCCATGCGCTCCGAAATGCGCGGATGCGACATGTCGGCGACGACGAAGACGCCGGGCGCCACGCCCTTGCCGATCGAGTAGTCGACGACGCCGACCCTGGACAGCACGCCGCCATCCTTTTCAGGCACCAGTACTTTCGAGAGCTCGCCGAGAGTCGCGGCGGGGCCATGCATGCCGGCCTTGTCGGGCACCAGCCCGGTGGCATTGGCGATCGCCGCCATCTCGACCATGGTTTTCGAACCGTCGACGAATTCCACCAGCATGCGCACATTCATATGCCTGCGCCTGGCCTCCTCCTCGTAGGCCGGCGGCGTGGCGTCGATGTTGAGCGGATTGTTCTTGCCCTTGCCCGCGGCGACGATGGGATGGCCCATGGCCGAGACGAATTCGATCAGCTCCATGCAGGAGGACGGCTCGTCGCCGGCGCCCAGCGAATAGGTGACGCCCAGCCGGTCGGCCTCGCTCTTCAGATAGGCGCCGATGGTGACGTCGGCCTCGACATTCATCATCACCAGATGCTTGCCATGCTCCATGGCGCGCAGGCCGATCTCGGCGCCGACGGCGGGAACGCCGGTCGCGTCGATCACCACGTCGATCAGATCATTGTTGATGACCAGGCTGGCGTCATTGGTGACCGCCACCTTGCCGGCCTCCATGGCAGCCGTCATCGCCGAAGCGTTCGACACTTCACGCGCATGGCCGGTTTCCTGGAAGGCGATGTCCACCGCCTTGCTGGCGGCCGGCAGGTTCAGTTCCGAGATCGCGCCGATCTCGATGCCGGACATATGGGCGACGCGGGTGACGATGTCGGTTCCCATCTCGCCGGAGCCGATCAGGCCGATGCGGATGGGCTTGCCCGATTTGCCGCGCTCATCGAGATCGCGGGCAAGGCCCGTCAACGAAATATTGGAAGCCATACCGCTCATTCCTCCCACATTGCAGGCTTGTTCATTCGCTTGACGGGTATTGAACATCTGTATTTCTGTCAAGACTAATGTCCAAATCCGAATGCTTTTTGACGTCGCTGCGCAGACTGCGAACAAGTGTAAAAGCCCACAGCCGCGACGGCGGCACAGGACTTGTCCACCGGCCATGGCGACTGTGTCGTCAGGACCGCTATCCAGGGATGGACGGCCTTACGGAGCCCGGTCAGCAGCGCCGACGGGAAAATCGTGAAAATGCACGATCGCCCCCTCCGCATCGATCAAGATCACGGCATAGGCGGGCGGCTCGTGCCCCAGGCTCCAGCTCTGCGAAAAATCGAGCGCGGTCTGGTGGTTGGTGCTGCGCAGCGTGCTGACCGGTATTCCTCGCCAGCTGCCGGCGATCTGCCGGTGGACATGGCCGGCGAAGATATGGCGGACATTGCCGTGGCGCGACAGCACGTCATGGAAGGCATCGGCGTCCGCAAGCCTGACCTCATCGAGCACCGGCATGTGTATCCGGAACGGCGGGTGATGCATGAACAGGAAGACCGGCCGGTTGCCCGCCTCTTGCAGCCGTTCGTCGAGCCAGTCGAGGCGCGCCGGGCAGAGCCTGCCCTCGACATGGCCGCTGTCCAGCGTGTCGAGCAGGATCAGCCGGCCCTCTGTGCCATCGAACACGCTCTGCACAAACCCCTGCTCGGCGGCGGCATCGGGGAACATTTCGAGGAAGAGCGTCCGGTCGTCATGGTTGCCGAGCATCAGCCGGCAGGGCGGCGAAAATTGCGCCAGCCCGTCCCGCAACGCCGCATAGGCCGCACGCTCGCCGTCATTGGTCAGGTCGCCTGAGATCACCACCAGTTCGGCATCGGCGTGGTTCTTGCCGATGTCGGCAAGGCAGGCCTCCAGCCTTACGAGCGGATCGGACCCGTAGAGCAGGCCACCCGGCGTCATCAGATGCGGATCGGAGAGCTGGATGATTTTCATGGAACTGGCCGTACCCTTCCCGCCGGTGCCGCGTGGCGCCGGCCAGAACACGCGACGCTCGATTGCCCCTCTACTGTGCCGTCCAGCCGCCGTCCATTGGCAAGGTCGTGCCGGTGATCTGCCTGGCGGCATCGGAGCACAGGAACAGCGTCAGCGCGGCAAGTTCCTCGACAGTGACGAATTCCTTCGTCGGCTGTGCGGCGAGCAGCACGTCATGCTTGACCTGTTCCTCGGTCATGCCGCGCGCCTTCATCGTGTCGGGGATCTGCTTTTCGACCAGCGGCGTCCAGACATAGCCGGGCGCGATGGCGTTGACGGTGATGCCGTCCTGCGCGACTTCCAGCGCCACCGTCTTGGTCAGCCCTGCAATGCCATGCTTGGCCGACACATAGGCCGATTTGAACGGCGAGGCGACCAGCGCGTGCGCCGAAGCCGTGTTGATGATGCGGCCCCATTTGCGCGCCTTCATGCCCGGCACCGCAGCCTTGATGGCATAGAAGGCCGCCAGAAGATTGATGCGGATGATGGCTTCCCATTTGTCGTCGGGAAACTCCTCGATCGGCGCGACATGCTGGATGCCGGCATTGTTGACTAGGATGTCGAGACTGCCGAACGCCGCCTCGGCATCATGCACCATGGCGCTTACCGCCCCCCCATCCATCATGTTGGCGTCGGAGTAGCGGCACTTGACGCCGAAATCCCTCTCGATGCCCAAGCGCTCCTGCTCGATGGCCGCGGGGTCGCCAAGACCATTGATTGTGACGTTGGCGCCCTCGGCGGCGAAGGCGCGGGCAATGGCCAGGCCGATACCGCTGGTCGAGCCGGTGACGAGGGCATTCTTCGAAGACAGGGAACCCATGGTGATCTCGCGAGAGGTGGGAGGGGAATGACAGCATATAATTGTGCGTCGCAACATGACAATGACAGAGCCATGTGTCGATGCGATTACAGCCAGACGACAGCGCCGGCACGGCCTCGCCCGCCGCGAAACCACGGTCGTTTGGCTGACACGGCACTGTCATGGTGCCGTGCAACATAATCGGTTGCGCATTCGCGCGGTCATTCCTGAACGAAATTCATCCGACAGAACCTTGGGGGTGCAGCTTGGAAATCGCCGATGTCGTGAAGCGCGCCTATGCGATGCCGCTGACCAACCCGTCCTTCCCGCCAGGTCCCTACCGGTTCTTCGACCGCGAATACATCATCATCACCTATCGCACGACACGCGAGGCGCTGGAGGCCGTCGTGCCGGCGCCCCTGGAGATCGACGAACCGCTGGTCAAGTATGAATTCATCCGCATGCCCGACTCCACCGGCTTCGGCGACTATACCGAGACCGGCCAGGTCATTCCGGTGAAGTACAAGGGCCAGCATGGCGGCTACGTCCACTCGATGTATCTCGACGACGACGCGCCGATCGCCGGCGGCCGCGAGCTGTGGGGCTTTCCGAAGAAACTGGCCAATCCCAAGATCATCCATGAAGGCGAGGTGATCGTCGGCACGCTGCATTATGGCAGCGTTCTGTGCGCCACCGGCACGATGGGCTACAAACACCGGGAAGCCGACCATGATTCCGTGCTCGCCGCGCTCGCCGCGCCCAATTTCCTGATCAAGATCATCCCGCATGTCGACGGCGGCCCGCGTATCTGCGAGCTGGTGCGCTATTACCTCACCGACATCACGCTGAAGGAGGCCTGGACGGCGCCGGCGGCGCTTGATCTCAGGCCCCACGTCATGGCCGACGTGGCCAAGCTGCCGGTGCTCGACATCGTCTCCGCCGTCCACTTCAAGGCCGATTTGACGCTTGGGTTGGGCGAGGTTGTCCACGACTATCTTGCCGATCACAGCCGGCTCGCAACCAGCACAACCCAGCCGGAGAAAATTCGTGCTTGAACGCTATCGAAACAAGGAAGCCGCCGCCACGATCGCGGAGATCTCGGCGCAATATGACCGCATCGCTTTGGTGTTCCAGGGCGGCGGCGCGCTCGGCGCCTACCAGGCCGGCGTCTATCAGGCGCTGGCCGATGCCGGCTGCGAGCCGAGCTGGCTGTCGGGCGTGTCGATCGGCGCCATCAACGCCTCGATCATCGCCGGCAACGAGTCCAGCCGCCGCCTGCAGCGGCTCGAACAGTTCTGGCAGACCATCTCGGGCCGCAAGATCTGGGCCTATACGCCGGAAGGCGACATCTACCGCGACATCCGCAACCGTACCTCGTCGTGGATGACCATGACCATGGGCCAGCCCGGCTTCTTCAAGCCGCGCAATCCCAACCCCTGGTTCGAGCATCCCGGCGCCGAGGGCGCCACCAGCTTCTACGACACCGCCGAGCTGAAGGACACGCTGGAGAGCCTGATCGATTTCGACATCCTCAACGACGGCAAGAAACGGCTGAGCGTCGGCGCGGTCAATGTGCGGACCGGCAACTTCGTCTATTTCGATACCGACAAGGTCCGCATCGGGCCCGAGCACATCATGGCCAGCGGCGCGCTGCCGCCGGCCTTTCCGTCGGTCCGCATAGAAGGCGAGTACTATTGGGACGGCGGCATCGTCTCCAACACGCCGCTGCAATATCTGCTCGACCAGGAAGAGGACCGTTCGTCGCTGGTGTTCCAGGTCGACCTGTTCAGCGCGCGCGGCGTGCTGCCGCGCAGCATGCCGGACGTGCTGTCGCGCCACAAGGACATCATGTATTCCAGCCGCACGCGCCAGAACACCGACAATTTCAAGCGCATCCATGGCCTGAAGATGCGCCTGCTCGAGGCGCTGAAGCGCGTGCCCAAGGAGCAGCTGACGCCGGCGGAAGAAGCGCTGATCGCGGACTATTCGGATGCCGGCCTGGTCAACATCGTGCACCTGATCTACCAGCACAAGGGCTATGAAGGTCACGCTAAGGACTACGAGTTCTCCGGCACCTCGATGCGCGAGCATTGGGACACGGGCCTGGAAGACACGCAACGCACCTTGCGCCATCGCAAATGGCTGACACTGCCGACCAATGCCGACGGCGTCACCATCCACGATCTGCACCGCGAAGACCCGACCTGACATTTGCGTCCAGGACAAGCGGAGCAATCTTACGGAATCCTTCGCCGGTTGATCAAGCGGCGCGGCGTATCGTGCCTATCAGGAGCGCTGCCAGGCATGCGGGACAAGGATGCGATCCGCCTGGCCGTCACCATGAGTTCCGCGGCAGGTCGGCGAAACTACGGTGCGACCGCGTAGGCACGCCTTCGAGCAAGCCCAGCCAGACTGTGAAGTTCTTCTTCACAGCCTATCAAGATTGTCGCGGATATTGGCTCGCTGAAAGCGGGCGTACATTTGAGCAGGCAAATGCGCTAGCGCGTTTCACCGTTTCATGGAAACGGCGAACCGCTCTAACTCTTTGTTTTGACGCAATTCCAGACGGAAAACCGCTCACACTTTTCCTGGAATTGCCCTGGGCTTAATGGAGTGCCGCCGATGACCGTCGAAGCTGTTTCCCCCGCTATCGTTTCATCACGTGACGCCTGGCGCGGCCTGCTCTGGTTTGCGCCGCTCACTTTGCTTTGGCTCCTGGTGATCTACAGATGGCCGGCGATCCCGGCCACCGGCATTCCGACCACGGCCCACCAGCTCGCGGCCCACGGGCTCATCGCGCTGGGATTGTGGCTCGGCCTCGAACACACGAGCCTGACGCCAGCTCAACGCCGCACGACCTGGCTGGCGATCATGATCCCGGACACGCTGTGGCTCGCCTTCGCCTGGAGCGCCGCGATCAACGGCTTCTTCCACGCGGACACCGCGTCTTTTCCGGTATTGCCATCGGCGATCTTCCTGCCGGTGATCATCGGGGCGCCGCTCCTGCTGCTCTCGAAGCGGATCGGGCTGGTGCTCGATGCGATGCCAGCGCGCTGGCTCGTGATGCTTCAGCTCTACCGCGTGTTCGGCACCTGGGCTATCGCGGCCTGGCTGCGTGGCACGCTGCCTGGCGTTTTCGCAGCGCCGGCAGGCATCGGCGACATGCTGACCGGATTGTTCGCGTTGCCAGCTGCGATCGCAGTGGCGACCGGCACAGACAAAGGCCGGAGGGCGGCAACTCTCTGGAACATCCTCGGGCTCGCCGACTTCGCTGTCGCGATCACCATGGGCATGATCACCTCGCCCGGCCCATGGCAGTTGATTGTCCCGGATGTGCAGAGCATCGGCGCAGGCGATTATCCGGGTGTGCTGACCCCTGCATTCGTGGTGCCAAGCTCGATCCTGCTGCACATGTTGTCGCTACGCCAGCTGCGCCGCCGTAACAGGGCGGACGTTGTGCGGCGGTGAGCCTCGGCTGGAGCCGGCCAACCATTCCATCGAAAGCTGAACCGTTCGAAGCGGCGCGCCCGCTTGGGAAGACGCACGCTCTGACTCTTCATTGGTCTTCGCAGGATAGGCCGAGAAAGAGAACGGCGCCGCAGGTGGCGCCGTTCTCTTGAGGGTCTGACGCTCAGAACACCTGGCGGAAGACGATGAACAGCACGAAGGCAAGCGCGATCGAGCACGGCAGGGTCAACACCCAGGCCAGCAGCAGGTTGCGCACCGTCGACCATTGCAGGCCTGAGCCATTGGCGGCCATCGTTCCGGCGACGCCCGACGACAGCACATGGGTGGTCGAAACCGGCAGGCCGAGCCGGTCGGCCATGCCGATGGTCACCATGGCGACGAGTTCGGCCGCCGCGCCCTGGCCATAGGTCAGGTGGCTCTTGCCGATCTTCTCGCCGACCGTGACGACGATGCGTTTCCAGCCGACCATGGTGCCGAGACCCAGCGCCAGCGCCACCGCGATCTTCACCCAGAGAGGGATGAACTTCGTCGCATTGTCGACGGCCTTGTGGTAGTCGGTCACCGCCTTGAGATCGGCGCCCTGCATCGGCAACAGCTGCTTCTTGTCGATCAGCTTGAGCGCCTCGCCGATCAGATAGATGTCGTTGCGGGCGTTGCTGACCAGATCGGTCGGCACGTTGTCGACCGACGCATAGGGCTGCAGTCCCGCCGTCGTGTTGTGGATGTAGGTCTGCAGCGCGACCGTTGTCTTGTCGCTCCAGCTGCGGGTGCGCACGGCATCCTGGACGGCTGCCTTGGCATCCTTGGCATCCGTGACGGTGACGCCGGGCTTCGCATATTTGCCCAGCGCCGTTTCGACATTGGCTGAAGCCGACTTGTAGGCTTCGAGATAGTTGATGTCGGGCGTGCGGTTCAGCGCATAGGCCGTCGGCACCACGCCGATCAGGATCAGCATGATCAGGCCCATGCCCTTCTGCCCGTCATTGGAGCCATGCGCGAAGCTGACGCCGGTGCAGGTGAAGATCAGCAGGCCGCGGATCCACCAAGGCGGCGGAGCATTGCCTTTCGGGGCTTCGTAGAGGGCCGGATTGCGAACCAGAAGCTTCATCGCATAGAGCAGGATCGCGGCGGCGAAGAAACCGATGATCGGCGACACCAGCAAGGTCACGCCGACATTGGTCGCCTGTGACCAGTCGACGCCGCTGGTGGCGCTGCCGGACGGCGCCATGAACTGGTTGGCGAGGCCTACGCCGATGATCGAGCCGACCATCGTGTGCGAGCTCGATGCCGGCAGGCCGAGGAACCAGGTGCCGAGGTTCCACAGGATCGCGGCGACGAGCAGCGCGAACACCATGGCAAAGCCGGAGGAGGAGCCGACTTGCAGGATCAGCTCGACCGGCAGCAGCGACAGGATGCCGAAGGCCACCGCGCCGCTGGAGGTGAGAACGCCGAGGAAGTTGAAGACGCCCGACCACATGACGGCGAATTCGGCCGGCAGGGAGCGCGTGTAGATGACGGTCGCCACCGCATTGGCGGTATCGTGGAAGCCGTTGACGAATTCGAAGCCGAGCGCGATCAGCAAGGCGATGCCGAGCAGGATCCACGGCACGGTCTTGGCCACCGCCAGGTCCTGGCTCAGCGCGTAGCCGACATAGACCACGCCGACCAGAACCAGCACGCCGAAGGCCGGCAGGAACCACTTCGCGCCGCCCGAACTGTCCAGCGGATGATCCGGTCTCGGAATGCCCGCCTCACTAGACACTATGTCCACCATGTCCCACTCCTATTGCATTGCAGCAAAGAACTGGGAAAGACGCTATGTCCGCACGATGAACCCTGTGTGACGCCGAAATAAGGGTCTCCGCCTTGGGAGCTCCTATGCCGGAGCGGAACGCGTCTTCAGGATCGCCGAGAACAGCGGATCGAAGGCGCGGCTGATCGGCGCCGCGGCCGCACCGAGCGCGATCGACCAGGGGTCGGTGGTGCCGAGTTGCAGGCGAGGCAACATTCTTGCGGGCCGGTCGGCGATCGACGGCAGCAGCGGGTGCATTGCCTCGACAAGCCGGCGCGCCAGCGCTTCCGGCGCGCCACTGGTCAGGATCACGGTCTGCGGATCGAAGATCGTCTCGATGAGATGCACGCTCCAGCGCAGATCATGCGCTGCCCCGTCGATCCAGGCCATCATCTTGGCATCCTCGGCCAGCACCAGGGCGTTCATCTGTTCGTAGATATCACTGTCCGCCGGATTGAGGCCTAGATGCTGGTAGAGCGAGGCCAGCGAGGCGCGGTGCTCGAGCGGCGTCGAGCCCGGTCCGGCCGGCGCCAGCAGCGCCATGCCGATTTCGCCGGCATTGCCATGGCCGCCGCTGTAGAGTTCGCCATTGAGGATCAGCCCGGCGCCGATGCCGTAGCCGACATAGAGACAGACCGCGTGGTCGACGCCATGTGCCGCGCCGACGATACGTTCGGCAGTGGCGCAGGCGGCGGCATCGTTCTGCAGGCCGACATTCAGCCCCGTGCCTTTGGCCAGCGCCGCCAGCAGCGGAAACTTCTGCCAGGCCGGCATCATCCACTTGTCGTCCGAATCCTTCAGTCCGAAAGGACCGGGCATGGCAACACCGAGACCGACCAGCCGTTTTTCCGACTGGACCGAAATGCCGGCCAGGTCACGGCGCACACCGGCGATCAGCTTCAGGATGATCTCGACACCCTTCGACGGCTCATCGAAAGGCAGGTTCGCCTCGGCCCGCGCCAGCACGCTGCCCATCAGGTCGACGGCCACGGCGCGCGTCAGATGGCGGTCTATATGCAAGCCGATGGCGAAGGCGCCTTCAGGCACCAGCCTGTAGGGCGTCGACGGCTGCCCCCTGCCCTTGCGCACCGCGTCGAGCGCGACGACCAGGCCGTCGCTTTCGAGATCTTCGATGATGTTGGAGACCGCCTGCTTGGTGAGCTGCGTCGCCCGCGCCAGGTCGGCCCGCGACAGGGCGCCATTGAGACGCAGCGCCTCGATCATGACCCGGCGGTTGTGTGCGCTGGTGCCTTCCTGGTTGGTGCCGCTTTTGGCGCGGATCGGGCTGATGTCATCCACCGGCTTTTCCCCTCTTGACTCCATTAGAATATTGATCGACTAATTAAGTCAAGCGAGTTGACTTAATGCAAACTGAATGTCCCAGAACAAGATGGCCAAGGGCTTCCGCCTGTCGCCACCGGTCAGCCGGGTAAGCATCAGGTCACGCGACATGGATCCGGGAAGGCGAAGCGAAACGCCCGCATCGCCGGCCCGTCAACGCCGGAA
Organism: Mesorhizobium sp. WSM4308; assembly: GCF_002294905.1. Lineage (NCBI taxonomy): Bacteria > Pseudomonadati > Pseudomonadota > Alphaproteobacteria > Hyphomicrobiales > Phyllobacteriaceae > Mesorhizobium > Mesorhizobium sp. WSM4308. The sequence continues at coordinate 172,814 of NZ_NSFW01000003.1, forward strand.
ATGGGAGAAGAAGATGCTTAAGACAATCACCAAGACACTGGTCGGCGCGGTCTTCGCCGGAGGACTGCTCGTCCCTCACGCTTTCGCCGAAACGACGCTCAATGCGCTGTTCATGGCGCAGGCCGCCTACAGCGAGGCCGATGTGCGCGCCATGACGGACGCCTTCACCAAGGCCAATCCTGACGTCAAGGTCAATCTCGAATTCGTTCCCTACGAAGGCCTGCACGACAAGACCGTGCTGGCCCAGGGTTCGGGCGGCGGCTACGACGTCGTGCTGTTCGACGTCATCTGGCCGGCCGAATACGCCACCAACAAGGTGCTGGTCGACGTTTCGTCGAAGATCACCGACGACATGAAGAAGGGCGTGCTGCCCGGCGCCTGGACCACGGTCCAGTACGACGGCAAATACTATGGCATGCCGTGGATTCTCGACACCAAATACCTGTTCTACAACAAGGACATCCTGGAAAAGGCCGGCATCAAGACGCCGCCGAAGACCTGGGAAGAGCTTGGCGCGCAGGCCAAGATCATCCAGGACAAGGGCCTGCTGAAGACGCCGATCGCCTGGAGCTGGTCGCAGGCCGAGGCCGCGATCTGCGACTACACCACGCTGGTCAGCGCCTATGGCGGCGACTTCCTCAAGGACGGCAAGCCGGACTTCCAGAATGGCGGCGGCCTCTCGGCGCTGAAATACATGGTCGACAGCTACAAGTCCGGCCTCACCAACCCGAATTCCAAGGAATTCCTGGAAGAGGACGTGCGCAAGGTCTTCGAAAACGGCGACGCCGCCTTCGCGCTCAACTGGACCTACATGTACAACATGGCCAACGATCCGAAGGACTCGAAGGTCGCGGGCAAGGTCGGCGTGGTGCCGGCGCCGGGTGTCACCGGCATCAGCGAGGTGTCGGCCGTCAACGGGTCGATGGGCCTCGGCGTCACCGCGGTCTCGAAGCATCCGGACGAAGCCTGGAAATACATCGAATACATGACCTCGCAGGCGACGCAGAACCAGTACGCCAAGCTGTCGCTGCCGATCTGGGCCTCGTCCTATGACGACCCGGCCGTCACCAAGGGCCAGGAAGAGCTGATCGCCGCCGCCAAGCTCGGCCTCGCCGCCATGTATCCGCGTCCGACCACGCCGAAATACCAGGAACTGTCGACCGCGCTGCAGCAGGCCATCCAGGAATCGCTGCTTGGCCAATCGTCGCCGGAAGACGCCCTGAAGACCGCCGCGCAAAACAGTGGCCTCTGAGGCATTGTTCTCCAGTTGCGGGCGGCACTACAGGGCCGCCCGTCCCTTGGACGCGCAAAGGACGCTGTAGCGCTTCTGATCTTGCGCATGATCCTTTCCGGAAGTCGGTTCCGACTTCCGGGGTCATGCGCGAGTGCCGCCCGTGCTATGTCTGAAATCACCATGAATGAAGAGAGGCTGCTCTGATGTCGAGCACCTGGATGACGACCCGTGCCTGGTTGCTGATGCTGCCGCTGCTCGTGGTCATGGTCGCCGTCATCGGCTGGCCGCTGGTCGATACGGTCGGTCTTTCCTTCACCGACGCCAAGCTGGTCGGCACCGGCGGCAATTACGTCGGCTTCGACAATTACGCCAACATGCTGTCGAGCTCGAATTTCTCGCGCACGCTGGTCACCACGACGCTGTTCGCCGTCATTTCGGTGGCCGCCGAAATGGTGATCGGCGTTCTCGCCGCCTTGCTGCTCAATCAGCAGTTCCACGGCCGCGCCGTCCTGCGCGCCTTGATGATCCTGCCCTGGGCATTGCCGACCGTGGTCAACGCCACGCTGTGGCGGCTGATTTACAATCCCGAATATGGCGCGCTGAACGCCGCGCTGACGCAACTCAATCTCATCGACGCCTACCGCTCCTGGCTGGGTGAGCCGGGAACGGCGCTGACGGCGCTGATCGTCGCCGACTGCTGGAAGAACTTTCCGCTGGTGGCGCTGATCGCGCTCGCCGCTTTGCAGGCGGTGCCGCGCGACATCACCGCCGCCTCGCTTGTCGATGGCGCGGGACCGTTCAACCGCTTCCGCTTCGTCATCCTGCCCTATCTCGCCGGCCCGCTGATGGTGGCGCTGGTGCTGCGCACCATCGAGGCCTTCAAGGTCTTCGACATCATCTGGGTGATGACCCGCGGCGGCCCGGCAAACAGCACGCGCACGCTGTCGATCCTCGTTTACCAGGAAGCCTTCTCTTTCCAGCGCGCCGGCTCCGGCGCGTCGTTGGCGCTGATCGTCACCTTGCTCGTCACCGTGCTCGCCGTCGCCTATGCGGCATTGGTGAAGAAGACCGCCGGGAGTGCCGTCTGATGGAACGCAGAAGCTCCGCCTTCACCATGTTCATCTATGCCTGCGCGCTGCTGCTCGCCGCCATCATCCTGGCGCCGATCGCCTGGCTGTTCATCATGAGCATTTCGCCGGCCGCCGATCTCGCCGCCAAGCCGCTGCGCTGGTGGCCGCAGGCTGCCGACTTCTCGCGCTACCAGACGTTGCTGTCGACCGCCGAAAACAGCGCCGGCGCCGCCTTCACCTCGTCGCTGCGCAACAGCCTGGAGATCGCCGGCATGGCGACGCTGGCCGCGCTCGCCTTGGCCATCCCCGCCGGCTGGGCGGTCTCGCGCACGCCGGCGATCGGCTGGTCGCTGTCGATGGTCATCGCCACCTACATGCTGCCGCCAGTGGCGCTCGCCGTGCCGCTCTATATGGGCCTGTCGCATCTCGGCCTGCTCAACAATGTCTTCGGACTGGCGCTGGTCTATTTGACCATATTGGCGCCCTTCACCACCTGGCTGATGAAATCCGGCTTTGACTCCATCCCGCGCGAGATCGAGGCGGCGGCGATGATCGACGGCGCCGGCCTGTTCCAGACGCTACGCATCATCACGCTGCCGCTGGCGGCACCAGTGATGGCGACATCGGCGCTGTTTGCCGTGCTGCTCGCCTGGGACGAATTCTTCTATGCGCTGCTGTTCACCTCCGACCAGCGCGCCAAGACCTTGACTGTCGCCATCGCCGATTTGGCCGGCGGCCGTGTTTCCGACTACGGGCTGATTGCCACCGCCGGCGTGCTGGCCGCTTTGCCGCCGGTGCTGATCGGCCTCGTCATGCAGCGGGCGCTGATCTCGGGCCTGACCAGCGGCGGTGTGAAAGGATGACGATGACTGCAACAAGAATTCGACCGGCCGGACTGGTCGCCATCGACCGCGAAATGGCGCGCCAGCATGCGGATGCGCGTGCTTCGTTCGAGAACAACGCTGCGATGGCGGCTCAGGTCGCAGCCTCGATCGGGAAGACCGGCCGGCTGCTGCTGCTCGGCATGGGCGGCTCGCATGCCGTCGGGCGCGCCGTCGAACCGCTTTATCGCGCGCTCGGCATCGATGCGCTGGCACTGCCGCTCTCGGAACAGCTCGGCCAGCCGGTGCCGCTGGACGACAGGACGGTGCTCGTCACCTCGCAGTCCGGCGAGAGCGCGGAGGTCGTCAGGTGGTTTGCGGAAGCTGGAAGCACTGCTGATATTTTCGGTCTGACGCTCGAGGGCGGCTCCTTTCTCGCCCGCACCGCGCCTTGCCTGGTCGGCGCCGGCGGCACCGAACTGGCCTTCGCCGCCACCCGCAGCCTGACCGTGACCTTCGCCTTGCATCTGGCCATCCTGGCCGCGTTGGGTGAGGACCCAAGTGCCGCTCTTGTCGCACTGGATCAGAAGCAGGACAATGACATCACGCAAGCGCTCGCAGCGCTGGAGGAGGTGACGACCATCGTCACCTCCGGCCGCCGCCTGCAAGGCGTGGCCGAGGCGCTGGCGCTCGGCCTCACCGAACTGTCGCGGCTGCCCTGCTTCTCGCTCGAAGGCGGCCAGTTGCGGCACGGACCGATGGAGATGCTCGGCCCAAAAATCGGCGTCATCCTGTTTCGCGGCAACGATCCGACGGCGGAACTGGTGACGGCGATGGCCCTTTCCGTGGCCGACGCCGGCGCGCCGCTGATCATCTTCGACGCCTCCGGACAATCGCCGGTCGCGGGCGCTGTCACGCTCTCGTTCAAGCCGGCTTCGGGTCTCGCCGCGATCTTCGCCATGCTGCCGGTGGCACAGCGCCTGATGATCGCCTTCGCCGACAGCCGCGTCGACAATGCCGGCACGCCCGTGCGCTCGACCAAGATCACCAGGAGCGAGTGATGCGTCCGCTCGCGGTGATCGGCAATGTCAATGTCGACCTGATTGTCGGCCCGGTCGCGCCATGGCCGAAGGCAGGCACGGAAACCGTCGTCGATCACGACGATCTGCGCGTTGGTGGACAGGCCGGCAACACCGGGCTCGCCTGGCAGGCGCTGGGCATTGATTTCGAGATCGCCGCCAATGTCGGCGACGACCAGTTCGGCCGCTGGCTGCGTGAGGCGTTCGGCGCCCGCGCCGACAAATGGCCGGTGCGCCCGGAGAGCACGACGCTTTCGGTGGGCATGACCCATCCCGACGGCGAAAGGACGTTTTTCACCACGCGTGGCCACCTGCCTCGCTTCAGCCTTGCCGACGTATTTTCGGTGCTCGACGGCAAGCGCCTCACCGGCGGCTATGCGTTGCTGTGCGGCTCCTTCCTCACCGATGATCTGACCCGCGACTACGAAGCGTTCTTCGACTGGGCGAGCGGGCACGACATAGCTGTGGCGCTGGACACCGGCTGGCCGATTGAGGGCTGGACCCCGGCGAACTGCAAGGCGGCCCGCACCTGGCTCGCGCGTTGCGACCTTGCTTTGTTCAACGAGGTGGAGACCGTGACCCTGGCCGGCCTGCCCGATCCGGTCGAGGCCGCGCGGCAAATCCAGTCCAGCATGAAGAAGGGCGCGACCGCCGTCGCCAAGCGCGGCCCCGAAGGGGCGGTCGCCATCGGGCCGGGCGGAGCGCTGGTCACGGCGACCGCGCCGGACGTCAAGGTCATCGACACGATCGGCGCCGGCGATGTTTTCAATGCGGCCTTCCTGGCCGCACTGGCACAGGACCAGACGCTGACCGCCTCGCTTGCAGCCGCGACGCAGGTGGCGTCGCGCGCCATATCAACCTTGCCCCGTAACTACGGCGAACCGGTGCATCCAAGGGAAGCCACGCATGAGCGCGCTTGAAATCCGCAACGTCTGCAAGAATTACGGCAGCGTCGAAACGCTCAAAGGCATCGACATCGCGCTGCAGAGCGGCGAATTCCTGGTGCTGCTCGGCTCGTCGGGTTGCGGAAAGTCAACGCTTCTCAACATCATCGCCGGCCTCGCCGAAGCGACGAGCGGCGACGTGCTGATCGGCGGCCGCTCGATCCTTGGCGTTCACCCCAAGAACCGCGACATCGCCATGGTCTTCCAGTCCTACGCGCTGTATCCGAACCTGACCGTGCGCCGTAATATCGGCTTTGGTCTGGAAATGCGCGGCGTCGCCGCCGATGAGCGCGAAAAGGCGGTGGCCGAGGCGGCAAGACTGCTGCAGATCGAAGCCCTGCTCGACCGCAAGCCGAGCCAGCTTTCCGGCGGCCAGCGCCAGCGCGTCGCCATCGGCAGGGCACTGGTGCGCAAGCCGCAGGTCTTCCTCTTCGACGAGCCTTTGTCCAATCTCGACGCCAAGCTGCGCCTGGAGATGCGCACCGAGCTGAAGCGCCTGCACCAGATGCTGCAGACAACCGTCGTCTACGTCACCCACGACCAGATCGAGGCAATGACGCTGGCGAGCCGCATCGCGGTGATGCGCGACGGCAGGATCGAGCAACTCGGCACGCCCGAGGAGATCTACAACGAGCCGGCAACGCTCTATGTCGCCGGCTTTGTCGGCGCGCCGTCGATGAATATGCTGCAGGCGACGGTTCAAGGGACCATGCTGGCCATCGATGGCGCCAAGGCGAGCCTGCCCTTGCCCGCCCATTTCCGCGACACGGTGTTGGACGGAGCGCGGGTTGTGGTCGGCATCAGGCCCGAAGCATTGCGGGTCGCCGCGGATGCGACCGCGCCGTCACTGCCGGTGGAAATAGAAGTCGTCGAGTTGACCGGTCCCGAACTGGTCACCACCGCTCGGATCGGCACACAGCGGCTGACGGCCTGCCTGCCACCGGCGTCCCGCGTCGCGAAAGGTCAGGCGGCAAGCTTCGCCTTCAGCGAGAACGCGCTGCGGCTCTTCGATCCTGACACCGGCAAGGCTCTTTGAGTCTGCGACGGAAACCCGGTGCCTGCCGGCGGAAAGCCGTCAAGATTGCGTCCCGGAAGCTTGGTGGGCATCGGGCGAACTGGCGATCTCCAGCAGCGACGCCACCAGCAGTTCCCGTTCGTCCTTCGACAGCACATCGGAATCGAAAAGGTTCATGCTGCGCAGCCCCTCGATGGCGAGGTAACAGACCAGCAGCGATTTGAGGTCTGATGTTTCGCCCTTCAGCCGTTCGAAAAGCTGCCGCTTGAATGTCTTTATCGGCGTCATGAAATCGGGATCCTCGGCGATCGCCGAAAAGATCCATGAGGCCGAGGGTCGCTTTTCCTCGCAATCATCGGCCGACAGCCTGATGTAGACGGCGAGCGGATTTTTACCATCGTCGTTGCTGTTGGCGGTCTCCAGCGCCTGCTCGAAATCACGCAGATAGCCTTCGACCAGCCCCTGCATCAATTTGGCCTTGGTTGGGAAATTGTAGAGCAACCCACCCTTCGACACGCCGGCGCGGCTGGCGACGGCATCCAGCGACAGGCTGCCGGGTCCGGATTCCCGGGCAACATCAGCCGCCGCCGCGAGTATCTTCTCGCGCGAGTTCCGTCGTTGGGCTCTCATGGCGCCTCCCTTCGCAAGCTTAGGCCCAATTGACAAGACCGTCCAGACGGTACAGTAAAGCCGCCACCATTTGAAATCGGGACCGCAGTCGATATGTGTCCCGGTGTCCGCGCTTCGCGCCGGATTTCGACTGAGGGGACTTCCTTGTTCAAGCGCATACTCCGTTTCTTCGTCATCATTCTCGTTCTGGCCGTTCTGGTCGTTGTGGTCGGCGGCATCGTCGGGTTCAACTTCCTGCGCGACAACGGCATCAAGCAGTTTTTCGCCACGATGAAGCCGCCGGCGGCGACCGTTTCAACGACCATCGCCAAGCCGTCGAGCTGGACGCCGGGCGTCGAGGCGATCGGTACGGTGCGAGCCGTGCGCGGCGTCGACCTGACGGTCGAGACCACCGGCATCGTCAAGGACATCCTTTTCCATGCCAACCAGAAAGTGGCGGCCAATGCGGTGCTGCTGCAGCTCGACGATGCCGTCGAGCGCGCCGATCTCGACGCACAGAAGGCGCAGGCCGCGCTCGATCAGACATCGCTGGCCCGCGCGATCGAACTGACCAGGCGTGGCGTCGGTTCCGATTCGACGCTGGACACGGCACGTGCGGCGGCCTCGGCTTCGGCCTCCCAGGTCACCAAGCTGCAGGCCGTGCTCGACCAGAAGCAGCTGACGGCGCCTTTCGGCGGCACGGTCGGCATTCCGAAGATCGATGTCGGGCAGTATATGGCGCCCGGCACCGCCGTGGTGACACTGCAGGATCTTGACACGATGCGGGTCGATTTCTCGATCCCCGAACAGCAGCTGCCGCTGCTCAAGATCGGCCAGACGGTTCGGCTGGGCTTGAGCGGCGCGGACATGCCGTTTGCCGGCGAAATCCGGGGCATCGACCCCAAGATCGACCCGTCCAGCCGGCTGGTGAACATCCGGGCGGAAGTCGCCAATCCCGACGGCAAGCTGACCCCTGGCCAGTTCGTCCAGGTGCGTGTCGAACTGCCCGAGGAGCAGAACGTGCTGACGCTGCCGCAGACGGCGCTGACCACCAGCCTTTATGGCGACTACATCTTCGTGGTGCAGCCGGCCAAGCCCGCCGGCACGGCCCCGGCGCAGCCCGCCAAGCCGGAAGAAAAGCCAGCCGCGGCGGCTACCGACAAGCCGGCGGATGCCAAGCCAGCCGATGCCATGAAGCCTGCCGCCGATGCCACAAAGCCGGCGGACAAGACCGCTTCCGATGCCACCAAACCGGCCACCGACCCGGCCAACCCGGCGGCGGAGGGCGACAAGCCCGCGCTGGTGCTGTCGCAGGTCTTCGTCAAGCCCGGCCGCCGCAATCAGGGCATGGTCGAGATCGTCGAAGGGCTGAAGGCCGGCGACGAGGTCGTCACCGCAGGTCAGAACCGCCTCTTCAACGGCATGTCCGTCAATGTCGACAACACCATCGACCCGACCAAATCGGCGAACAAGCAGGCCGACCAGCAATGAGCTTTTCCGATCTCTTCATTCGCCGGCCCGTCCTGTCGACGGTCCTTGCCTGCATGATCCTGCTCCTGGGTTTCCAGGGCATCTTCAACCTGTCGATCCGCCAGTATCCGAAGGTTGACGAAACCGCGATCACGATCACGACGGCCTATCCGGGCGCCAGCGCCGACCTGATCCAGGGCTTCATTTCCGCCCCGATCGCGCGCGCCGTCGCCTCGACCGAGAACATCGACTACGTCACTTCGTCCAGCCGTCCGTCCTCCAGCACCGTGACGGTGCAGATGAAGCTCGGCTCCAACCCCGACGTGGCGCTGACCGAAGTGCTGTCCAAGGTCCAGGGCGTGCGCGGCACCTTGCCGGATGCATCCAAGGACCCTGTCATCGTCAAGGGCACCGGCCAGCAGTTCGCGATGATGTACATCTCGATGCAGAATCCGAACATGACGAAGGAGCAGCTGACGGAGTATATCGAGCGCGTCATCCGGCCCCGCATGTCGACGGTCGAAGGCGTCGCCGACGTCCAGATCTTCGGCGCCCAGCAATACTCGATGCGCGTCTGGATCGACCCCGTCCGGCTTGCCGCACGCGGTGTGACGGCGGCGGAAGTGCTGACGGCGATCAACAATTCCAACTTCCTGTCGGCGCCCGGCAACACCCAGAACGAATATGTCGTCTCGTCGATCACCGTGCGCTCGACGCTGCAGACGCCGGAAGCCTTCGCCGAACTGCCCTTGCGCTCGACCGACGGCAATGTGGTGCGGCTGCGCGACGTCGCCCGCGTCGAACTCGGCGCGGAAAATACCGACACCAGGGTCTCCTTCAACGGCAAGCCCGGCACCTTCCTCGCCATCTTCCCGACCCCCGCGGCCAACCCGCTGACCACCGCGGCGGCGCTCACCAAGCTCGTGCCGCAGATCCAGGAAACGCTGCCGAAAGGCATGACCATCGAGGTCGTCTACGACGCGACCGGGCAGATCAGCGCCTCGATCGAGGAGGTGTTCAAGACCATCGGCGAGGCTGTTGCCATCGTCGTCCTGGTCATCCTTCTGTTCCTCGGCTCATTCCGTTCGGTGATGATGCCGATCATCACCATTCCGTTGTCGCTGATCGGCGTCTGCTTCCTGTTGTTTGCGGTGGGCTATTCGATCAACCTTCTGTCGCTGCTGGCCATGGTGCTGGCGATCGGTCTTGTGGTCGATGACGCCATCGTGGTGGTGGAGAACATCCACCGCCACATGGAAGAAGACCACATGACGCCCATGCAGGCCGCGTTCAGCGGCATGCGCGAGATCGCCTCGGCCATCGTCGCCATGACCATGACGCTGGCCGCCGTGTTCGCGCCGCTGGCCTTCACCGGCGGCCTGACCGGCGCGCTGTTCCGCGAATTTGCGGTGACGCTCGCCGGCTCGGTGGTGCTGTCGGGCGTCATCGCCGTGACCATCACCCCGATGATGTCGGCGCGCCTCCTGAAGGCCGGCACACCGGGCCGTTTCCAGCGCATTGTCGACGGCATTTTCGCGCGGGTCGAGCACGTCTATGAGCGTGCCGTCACCGGTTCGCTGAACTATCGTCCTTTGACGCTGATCATCGTGCTCGCGCTCGTCAGCGTGACCGGCTTCATGTTCACCAAGACCTCGAGCGAGCTGGCGCCGGAAGAGGATCAGGGCTTCCTGCTCTCGCTCGTGACCGGACCGACCTATGCGACATCGGATTACACCGAAACCTATGTGAACCAGATGCTCGGCCTGGTGAGGGATATTCCGGAAACGCGGGCGCAGTTCTCGGCGGTCGCCTTCGGCGGCACGACAAACAGCGCCTTCGTCGGCTTTGCCTTCAAGGATTGGGCGGAGCGCAAGCGCAATTCGAAGGAACTGCAGGCCGACATCACGGCTCGTATCGCCAAGGTGGCGGGCGTGCAGGCCTTCGTCTTCGCCCCGCCGACGCTGCCGGGCTCCGGTGGCGGCCTGCCGATCGCCCTGGTCGTGCGCTCGACCGGCGATACCGCGGAAGTGTACAAGGCCGCCGAGCAGATCAAGAACAAGGCACAGGCCTCCGGCCGTTTCATCGTCGTGCAGAACTCGATGTCCTACGATTCGCCGCAGGTGACGGTCACCATCGACCGCGACCGAGCCGCCGCGCTGAACTTGCCGATCGCCGATATCGGCCGGACGTTGACGCTGCTGGTCGGCGGCGCCGAAGTGGCGCAGTTCGACCGCGACTCCAACAGCTATGACATCATCCCCCAGGTGCCGCAGCAATTCCGCGACAACCCCGAAAAGCTCGGCGAGTATTTCGTGCGCAGCGTGACGGGCGAGATGGTGCCGCTGTCGGCCGTGGTGAAGATTTCGAACAATGCCTCGCCGGCGGCGATCGAACAGTTCAACCAGCTGAATTCGTCGACCATCTCGGCACTGCCGCTGCCCGGCGTCACCACGGGCGACGGGTTGAAGGTCCTCGAGGATATTGCCAGGGAGAGCCTGCCCGACACCTTCTTCATCGACTATTCCGGCCAGTCCCGGCAGGAGAAGGAACAGGGCAACACCATCCTGATCGCTTTCGCAGCGGCTGTCATCGTCATCTATCTGGTGCTGGCGGCGCAGTTTGAAAGCTTCCGCGACCCGCTGATCATCATGATGGCGGTGCCGCTGTCGATCTTCGGCGCGATCGTGCCGCTCAATCTCGGCCTCGGCACGCTCAACATCTACACGCAGGTGGGTCTGATCACGCTGATCGGCCTGATCACCAAGCACGGCATCCTGCTGGTCGAATTCGCCAACCAGCAGCGCGAGGCGCATGGCCTGCGGCGGCGCGACGCCATCATCGCCTCGGCCAAGGTGCGCCTGCGGCCGATCCTGATGACGACGGCGGCTATGGCGCTAGGCGTCGTACCGCTGATCACGTCGAGCGGCGCCGGTGCTGCTGCCCGTTACTCGATGGGCCTGGTCATCTTCACAGGCATCCTGGTCGGCACCATGTTCACGCTCTTCGTCGTGCCCATGTTCTACACCTTCATCGCCAGCAAGGATCTGCCGCATCTTGCGGAAAAGCCGGATCCAAGGCTGATGCCGGCATTGCCGGACTGATGGAAGCCGAAGAACAAAAAAGAGGCCGGAAAAATCCGGCCTCTTTTTTTGGCTGCGCTCGAGACCGCCGGAATGTTCCGGCAGGAGTCCTGAACAGGCGCGGCGATCCGCCGGCCTGCTCACAGCCTGCTACTTGACGATGACGATGCTGGTGTTGGCCGGCCCGAAGGTCTCGACCAGCTGATAGAAATCGGCCGCATTGTCCGGATGCAGCCGCACGCAACCATGCGAAGCCGGCTGGCCGAGGCGCTTGATGGCATAGGTGGCGTGCACCGCGTAACCGCCGCTGAAGAACACCGAGTGCGGCATCGGCGCATTGTCGTACTTTTTCGAGTACCACATCTCATGCATGCGCGTCGGCTTGAACGAACCGGTCGGCGTCACATGCGCTCTGTCACCGGTGGAAACCTTCCAGGCGAAGGTCGGCCGGCCATCGACCGAAACCTCCATGATCTGCTGCGAAAGCGAGACCCGCGCCACGATCTTGTTGGCGGCATGGGCTGCATTGGCGCCGAACAGAAGTGCTGCACCCGTGAGCGCGGCGGCGGTGATGTTGATGAGCTTGGCGGAAATGGTGGTGTGCATGATGTCCCCTCTCTCTGCCGGTCAGGCCGGCTCCAATTCGATGAGCGGCTTATCGTTGCGGCATGTTTCGGGGCGATTTCGCGAAATCCTCGTTTGTGTTTCGAATCTGTTTCCTCTGGTTAACAGGCCAAGCGGCCACAGCGACGACGATCGCACCCCGACGATGGCGGCGATGTGCAGCACATAGGTATTCCTCGCAAAACGAAAGTTCGAATTGCCTCTATATGAAAGATCTATAGGCAAACTCGAAACCAACCTGCAACAAAGCGCGGCTTCGGGCGGCATGATCCGGATACGGGCCGAACGCAAGGTTGACGCAACGAAAGCAGACGGCAACGACCATGGGAACGAAAACGAACACGCGGTCCTGGCTCTTCAGGATCAGCATCGCGGCAGCAGTCATAGGCGGTGTCGGCACGGTTGCCGGCGGGCCTGTGGCAAGGCTGGCGGCGATGAGTTCGAGCGAGATCTCTACCCTGCACGTCGCCCTGTTTTCCGCCTCGGTCTGGATTGTTTCCAGCCTGCGCATCACCCGGCTCAAGGCCCTCTGGCGGGTTGGCCTTCGGTTGCTGGCATTGCGCGGCCCCTCCGGCAACTTGCTGCCGAGAGGACCGAAGGCCCGCGCCGCAGCGGGGGGCTCCGTGAGCGGCGCGGGCACTTCGGGAGTTTCCTGAAGCGACCCGCGGCATACTCATTTTTGAAGAATTGGCATTCTGGGGAGTTGCAACGATGAAGACGAAATTCGCCGCCTCTGTGCTTTCCGCACTGCTCTATGCGCAGGGCCTGCTCGGCTTTGCCGCCCTGGCCACCGTGCTCCTCAAGGAGCGTGCCCACGCAAACGGACTCGTCGTGAGCAGCGACATGCCATCGGGTCCGTCGCTGCTGGTGGTGCGCTGAACCGCGGGAGCCTCGGCAGGAGGAAAATCCGATGCTCAGCCAGAAAGATAGCCCGGATACGCCGCCGTCAGTCGGTGAATTGCTGCGGCGGATCGAACCGGTAGCCCGCGCCGCGTATGGTGGTGATGGTCTCTGTGTCGAGCTTGCGGCGCAGCCGCACGATGCGCGAATCGATCGAACGATCGAACGCGTCGGCGTTCTCGGCCGGTGCCGCGGCGATGATGTCGTCACGCGTCAGCACCTTGCGGGGGCTCGCCAGGAACAGCCTGAGCAGCGCCACCTGGCCGGGCGAAAGCTGTTCCTCCGTACCGGACCGGTGCATGACGATGGCGGATCTCAAATCGACGGTCGCGTTCTCCAGCACGATCAGTTCCTGCGTGCCCCTGCCACGACGCGACAGCAGGCCGCCGACCCTGGCGGCAAGCTCCCTGACATTGAGCGGGCTTTCGACGACGTCGGCCGCACCCAGTTCGAGCGCCAGCACCTTGTCGACGAGATCGGCCGGCCGGCAGATCAGGATGAAATCTGGCCCGTCCCGGCCGCCCTCGCCTTGGCCGCCATGACGCCTGAGCAGATCCCGCCCTTCCGCCTGGCTGAGACTGTCACCAACGACGACGACATCGATGACTCCGCCCGCCAGCAGCGATTCCGCCTCCCAGGGCTGTCGCGCCTGGCGCACATCATGGCCACGCCGCTCGAGATGGTCGGCAAGTTCGGTCGCGACCACGTCGGCGACGCAAACAAGTGCAATGACGGCTCGTGCAGCCATGTTTTCCAACCGTTCCCTTGCAACCGGATATGAGTGCTGGACATGATGTTTATACCCAATCTACTTTCCACTGAAAGTGGGAGCGAGAGCATCGTGCGGGCAAGAATAGTGATCGTCGAGGACGAGCCCGACCTGAGGGACGCGGTTGCCGAGTATCTCGGCGCCGCCGGCTATGATGTGGCGACCGCTGAAACCGCCGCCGCCGCGCGCAGCCTGATCGAGACCCAAGCCTTTCATCTGGCCATTCTCGACATCGCCATGCCCGGCGAGGACGGGCTGTCGTTGGGCCGCTGGCTGCGCTCGAGAATGCCGATCGGCATCATCTACGCGACCGCCGCCGGCACGGCGCTCGACCGCATCGTCGGGCTGGAGCTCGGCGCCGACGACTATATCGTCAAGCCATACGAACTGCGCGAAGTGCTGGCGAGGGTGCGCAGCGTGCTGCGTCGCGTTCCGCAGCCGACGGAGCTGCTCGACAGGAAGACCAGGACGGACCGCCGTTCCGTCGCCTTCGGCCCGTTCCAGGCCGATCTCGACGGCAGGCTGGTCACCGGCGCCAACGGTACCGTGATCGACATGGCCAAGAGCGAATTCGATGTGCTGGAGGTTTTCCTGACCCGCGCCAACCGGCTGCTGACCCGCGCCGCGATCTCCGAGGCGATCGGCTTCACCGAGGATCCGGAATCATCGCGCGCCGTCGACATCCGCATCATGCGCCTGCGCAAGAAGATCGAGGCGGATCCGGCCAACCCGAAATTCCTGCGCACGGTGCGCGGCGAAGGCTATATCTTCTCGCTGCCGACCGGCGACAGCAACTGAGCGCCAGGCCCACAGGGTCTCGGGTTCACAGCCGTTGCTCGCCGATCGAATGGCCGACCGGATTGGCATACTTTGGAATAACGGCTGAAAATGACGGGCGAAGCAACAAGCAGGGATATGCAGGGTTTCAGGCAAGGTGCTGCGATGGCGGCCGTGCGCGTCGTTCGCCGGCTGCGCGAGGCCGGCGACTGGCAGCGCGAGATGGACGGCATACTGGAAACCCTTTGCCGGGCCATCGAATGCCAGCGTGGCATCCTGTTCCGCTTGCGCGAACTGCCGGGTCAGGGTTTTGCCCAGTCGGTTGCCGCCTACTGGATCGACCCCGACTTTGGCGGCGAACTGGCCTCGCCGACCGTGATCATGCAGTCGATCGTCAATTCGGACCCTCTGCTGGAGCGCGTCGCCGAGGACGAACGGCAGGGCAAGATCTTTGCCGGGCACACGCGCAATCTCGAAGGATTCCTGAGAACCGATTTCGAAAAGCAGAACATCAAGTCGTTCCTGTCGGTGTCGGTCTTCGCCCATGGCCATCTGTGGGGCACGCTCGCCGTCAATGACTGCGTCGACGAGCGCGAGTGGACCGACGAGGAGGAGGCGACGCTGCACATCATCGCGCTCGCCATCGGCGACGCCATCGAGCACTCGCCCTCCGACGCCCATGCCAGCGAAGTGATCCGCCGCACCATGCTGCAGGCTTCGCTCGACGCCATCATCGTCATCGACGAGGCTGGATCGATCATCGAATTCAATCCCGCCGCCGAAAAGATGTTCGGCTTCCAGCGCAGCGACATCCTCGGCAAGGATCTGCTCGACACCGTCGTGCCGGAATACTACCGCAAGGGCTATTCCTCGGGCGCCGACTACATGTCGGGCCGCGGCGCGCCGATGGTCGGCCAGCGACTCGAGACCGTGACGCAGAATGCCGCCGGCGAGGTGTTTCCGATCGAGCTGACGGCGACCGAGATGCGGGTCGCCGACCGCCGCCTGATCTTCGGCTCCATCCGCGACCTGCGCGACAGGCTGCGTGCCGAGGAAGAGATCAACCGGCAGCGCGAGAAGCTGCACCAGAACGAGAAGATGGCGGCGATGGGCTCGCTGCTGGCCGGCGTTTCGCACGAGCTCAACAATCCGTTGGCGGTGGTGGTCGCGCAATCGACGCTGTTGCACGAATTCGCCTCCGACCCGCAGACCAAGGTCCGCGCCGAGAAGGTGCGCGCCGCGGCCGAGCGCTGCGGCCGCATCGTCAAGAGCTTCCTGTCGATGGTCCGGCTTCACCCCGCGGCCCAGGCCGAAACCGATCTCAACCAGGTGATCCGCGCTGCCCTCGAGGTGACCGCCTATGGCGCACGCTCGAGCGGCATCATCATCGACACCGATTTCGCGCCGGGTCCGCTGCTGGCCATGGCGGACGCCGACCACGTGACGCAGGTGGCGGCCAATTTCCTCATCAACAGCCAGCACGCCCTGGCCGGCATTGCCGGCGACCGGCTGATCAAGGTACGGACCTTCCGCGGCGATCGCGGCAATCCCGGCTTCTCGGTCGAGGACAACGGGCCCGGCATTCCCGAAGCGATCCGCAACCGCATCTTCGAATCCTACTTCACCACCAAGCCGGTCGGTGTCGGCACCGGCATCGGCCTGTCGATCTCGAAATCGATCATCGAGCGGCACAATGGCAATGTCTGGTTCGAGGAAGTGCAGCCCCGAGGCGCGCGTTTCGTCGTCCAGTTGCCAGCCATTTCGGGGGGCATCGCTGCTGCCGGCGAGAGCCAGCCACGCTCGAGCGGCCTGCGCCATGCCTTGATCATCGACGACGAGCCTGATGTCGCGGGCTCCTTGTCCGACATTCTCGAATTGATGGGCATCAAGTCGCGCATCGCGCCAGTCTGGGAATCGGGCACCGCCACCTTGAGCGGCCACATGCCGCCCGACATCGTCTTTTCGGACCTGCGCATGCCCGGCACGTCGGGCATGGCCATCTACCGCGAGCTGCTTGCCGAGCGGCCCGAACTGGCACGGCGTTTCGTGCTGGTCACCGGCGATCTGATCGGCGCCAAGGCGGAAATAGAGGCCTTGCCGGCGCAGCAGCGGCCGCAGATCCTGGAAAAGCCGTTCAGCACGCTGGATGTGCGCAGCGTGCTTTCAACCATTGCCGAGCAGACCGTGTTGAAGGGCTAGAGCGGTTCACCGTTTCATGGAAATGGCGAACCGGCTCTAACCCTTTGTTCTGACGCAATTCCAAAGGGAAAGCGCTACGCGCTTTTCCCGGGAAAACCGCTCGCGCTCTTGCTGGAATTGCTAAAAAAAAGCTCCCGGCCGACTGTGCGGCGGGAGCTGAATGGAGCGCTGGAGGAGCGCTCGGGGAGGTCAGAGCAGGACCCCGAAAGGGAACGGTTCCGGGATCACGCTTCGACGGAAATCAGAAAATGTTTGGCGTGGTGGTCAGCGGCGCGGCATTGGCGATCATCCGGATCGCGCGGGCCTTGTGCATCCCGGACTGTTCGGCGATGGCGCGCAGGCAATCGACGCTCTCGGCGCCCCATGCCTGCCCCTTGCAGGCAAAGTCGAGCGCCGGCATCGGCAGCCGAGCAGTCTTGACTGTCGTCGGCGCCCCGTCGACCACATTGGCCGGCGGATTTAGCGAGGCGAAGGCCGGCCCGACTGTCGGCGTGAGCGCCATGCCGATGATGGCGCAAGCAGCCAGCCCCATGAACATGGCCATGGGGTGGTCGCTGGCGCGTTGGCGCAGCGCCAGTTTCGGACGGCGGTCAGCGCGCTCTGGAGCCTGGAGGCGGTGTTCGCTGGTGACGATCTCGACTTTCGCATGCATTGCCTTCCCCTTCGCTGCGTTTCTTTTTGATGATGAAACGAACTTAATCGCACTTTGTAACAGCACAAAATTGGTGTGGCTCTGGCAATGTAACGGAATTGAAACAGCGGTATCGGGCAAAACCGGGCAGAATCGGTCATTCCGGCTCACACTTCGCCGAGGCAAGGTAATCCCAGGTCGCCTTCAGCCAGGCAGCGCCACCCCAACGCCTGCCGGACGGCAGATCGACCGCGGCGCAGCGAGCGCTTTTTGCAACCGGCAAGGCGTCTTGTTCGTCTGCTTCCGCGCTTGTGAAACGACGTGGCAACGGCATTTCGGAACCGGGGCTAACATCCGGATTCTCCGCGATTTTCCCGGGCAGTCGCCGCGTCGAAATCATTCGAATTTTCGCAAACCATTGCATTTCAATGCAAAATATGATTTTATTGAATGATTATTCAACAAAAAGAAGAGACGTTTTATGAACCCGCACCTCCGTGACGTGGCGATCCCCAATGATTGGGACCGGCGGGGACTGCCGGGCTGGAGCTACCATTCCGATGCCCTTCTCGAGCTCGAGAAGGAGCAAGTCTTCCGCAACCATTGGCAGATCGTCGGCCATGTCAGCGACATCCCGAACGCCGGCGACTATCTGACCATGGATGTGGTCGGCGAACGCGCCTTGATCGTGCGCGGCAAGGACGGCGTCGTGCGCGGCTTCAACAATATGTGCCGCCACCGCGGCAGCCGTGTCGTCGCCGACAGCCAGGGCAATTGCAAGAACGCGCTAGTGTGCCCGTTCCATGGCTGGGTCTACAATCTCGACGGCACGCTGCGCGGCGCCGCGCGCCCGCGCTCCTTCCCCGATCTCGACAAGACCGAGTTCGGCCTGATGCAGCTCGACCTCGAAGTCTGGATGGGTTTTATCTTCATCCGCTTTCGCAATGGCGGACCGCAGCCTTCGGTCGCCGAGCTGATGAAGCCGATCGAGCCCGAATTCGCGCATTACAACGCCGCCGACATGGTGCCGTCCTGGGGCATCTGGACCCAGAAGACGCCGGTCAACTGGAAGTCGGTGCGCGATGTCGACAATGAGGGCTATCACGTCGCCATGGCGCATCCTGCCCTGCAGGATCTTTATGGCGCGACCTATTTCGATGAGCCCTTCATCAATGGCGTATCGCGCTCCTTCGCCACCTACAATCCGCATGCCGGCCGCCGCTGGAGCGTCAAGAACTACGTCAAGATCGCGCCGGAGCCGGCGCATCTGCCGGACTATCTGAAAAAGGCCTGGGTCTATTACGGCATCTTCCCCAACGCGGTCATTTCGGTGATGCCGGAATCCGTGCAGTTCTATCAGGAGTTTCCGCTGTCGACGGGCGAGACCCTGCTGCGCGGCGCCATCTACCGCTACCGCGACGAAAGCCGCGAGCAGGCCGCCGCCCGCTACCTCTCCTTCCGCATCGACCGCGACACCATGTCGGAAGATGTCCAGCTGTCGGTGTGGTCGAACGAATCCATGCTGTCCGAAGCCTTCGAAGGCTTTTATCTCTCCGACCTCGAATATGGCGTGCGCACCCACCACGATCATCTGCGCAAGATGCTGCCGGTGCTGGGCCTGGAAACGGCGCCCGAGGAGAAGGACATGTGGAATTTGAACGACGCGCTGAGGTCGCGGCCGTAGCTTCCTTCTCTCTGTCCTACGGGAGAAGGAAGATACTTTACCCCCGCCACACTCCCTCTTTCCTCAGATCATCCATGGTCCGCGAAATGCCCTCGCGCAGGATGCCGACCATGTCGTCGATCTGCTCGCGCGTGATGATCAGCGGCGGCGACATCACGCACATGTTGATCAGCGGCCGCACCAGCAGGCCGAGCTCATGGCAGTGGGCGTCGATGCGTTTGCCGACATCCTTGTCGAGCTGCAGCGGGTTCTTGCTTTCACGGTCGGCGACGCATTCGACGCAGCCCATCAGCCCGGCGCCGCGCACCTCGCCGACCAGCGGCAGCTCTTCCAGCGTCTTCAGCCGCGCCTGGAAATAGGGCGCGACCGCGCGCGTGTGAGCAAGCACGCCCTCTTCCAGCAGGTCGAGGTTTTTCAACGCCACGGCGCAGCCGATGGGGTGGCTGGTATAGGTCAGGCCATGGCCGAACATCGCGTCGGGATGGTTCGAACGGCGCAACTCCTGCAGCAGCCGTTCCGAGACGATGACGCCGCCGAGCGGGAAATAGCCCGAGGTGACGCCCTTGGCGAAGGTGATCATGTCGGGATCGATGCCGAACACGTCGCCCGAGGCGAAGACATGGCCGAGCCGACCGAAGCCCGTCACCACCTCGTCGGAGACATAGAGGATGTCGTTGTCGCGGCAGATCTCGCGGATGCGCTTGAGATAGCCGTCGGGCGGGATCACGACGCCCCCCGATGCCTGCACCGGCTCGCCGACGAAAGCACCGATTTTGTCGGCGCCGACACGGGCGACCGTGTCGCGGAACTGGTCGACGAGAAAGTCTGTGAAGGCGGCAAGGCCCATGCCTTGCGGGCGGCGGAACGGATCGGGTGAGGACAGCTTGATCACCAGCTCGTCGGCGCCGTCCATCCAGTCGCGGTCGCGCGGGCGGCCGTTGAGCGAGGCCGACAGATAGGTCGAGCCGTGATAGGCGCCGCCGCGCGACAGGATCAGCTTCTTTTCCGGTCGGCCGCGCACATTGTTGTAGAACTGCATGAAGCGCAGCGCCGTCTCCACGGCGGAAGAGCCGCCGGTGGTGTAGAAGACATGGCTGAGATCACCCGGCGCATGGCCGGCGACGCGCATGGCAAGTTCGGCCGACGGCGCGTTCATCGTGTACCAGGGCGTGTTGTAGGACAGCGCCATCGCCTGCTCGTACATCACCCTGGCGAGTTCCTCGCGGCGGTGGCCGACATTGACGCACCACATGCCGGCAGGCCCGTCGATCAGCCGCTTGCCGGTGCTGTCGGTGATGTAGATGCCGTCGCCCTCGCCGATCAGCGCGCGGGCTTCGGCACCGACGGAACCGGCATAAGGCCAGGGCTGGATGAGATGGCGCTTGCCCAGTTCAATGGCATCGTCACCGCCGGACGCCGCCATTTCGGTCGCCTTCAGGTCCCTCACCGCAGCCATTGTCGCCTCCACATCTCTATCGATTTTTTCTTGAGCTTAAAATTCGGCGGCAAAGGCCGGAAATGGCGGCTTTCTTCACCTAATTTTGAATGTCCGTTCAATCAATATCTCAGAAATAGCGCTTGATTTCAATCCACGGATGCGCGCATGATGAAAGAAAGCCGGCAAGCCAGGAACGCGACCAGCAAAAGTGGTCACCGGTTTTGTTTTCGATCGCGTTCCAAGGATAAGTGGGAACAAACAGCCGGTATCAGCACAATGGGATGCGCATGGCGGAACAGTCCAGGCCAGCAACCGCGATCACGCCCGGAGCCCTGCCCCCCGGAGTCTGGCAATGACGGCGACCGTGGAAGGGTCGCCCCCGTTGCGCATGACGCGGGCCAGACGAAATGCCCTTCTGCAATCCGAACCCGTCCAGGGCTTTGCCCTGATCAGCCCGACCTTTCTCTACGCCCTCGTCCTGCTGGTCCTGCCGATCCTGGTGGTCATCGCCCACTCCTTCTGGACGCAGCACTACCTGACAATCGACCGCACCTTCACGCTGGAAAACTACCGCGTGGCGCTGACCGAGCCGATCTACCGCGATCTGTTGTGGCGCTCGCTCTACATCTCGCTGACGGTGAGCCTGTTTACCGTCATCCTCGCCTACCCGATCGCCTACTTCATTTCCTTCCATGGCGGCCGTCACAAGAGCCTGTGGCTGTTCCTCATCACCATCCCGTTCTGGACCAGCTATCTCTTGCGCGTCATGTCGTGGAAGGTCATCCTCGGTTATAATGGCGTGCTCAATTCCGGCCTGATGGGTCTCGGCATCATCGACGAGCCGTCGACGGCGCTGCTCTACAATTCGAGCGCCGTCATCATTACCCTCACCCATGCCTGGGCGGCCTTCGCCATCCTGCCGATCTTCGTCTCGCTGGAAAAGGTCGACCGCACGCTGGTCGAGGCAGCCACCGATCTCGGCGATGGTCCCTTGCGTTCATTCCTTCGCGTGACCTTGCCGCTGTCGGCGCCGGGCGTCATCTCGGCGGCGCTGATCGTCATGATCCCGACCGTCGGCGACTATGTCACGCCGAAGCTGGTCGGCGGCAAGGACGGCGTGATGATCGCCAACGCCATTCAGGCGCAGTTCGGCAAGGCGGCCAACTGGCCGCTGGGGGCCGCCCTTTCCGTCACCACCATGCTGATCGTCACCCTGATGGCCGGCGCCACGGTGCTGATCATCCGCGCACTGCAGAGGCTGGCACGATGAGGGCGCGGCGCCTCCTGTCGGGCGGCTGGCTGTCGGTCTATGCGTTTCTCTATATCGTCTTCCTCTATCTGCCCGTCATCTTCCTGCCGATCTTCTCGATCAACACGGCGCCGACGCCGAAATTCCCGCTCACCGGCTTCACCCTGCAATGGTATGCGGACCTGCCGCACACGCCGGCGCTGCTCGACGCCGCCTGGAACAGCCTGAAGGTCGGGGTCTGCGCGTCGGTTCTCGCCACCGTGCTCGGCATCCTCGCCGCCCGCTCGATCACCCGCTACCGCTATCCCGGCCGCCGCGCCATCAACGGCCTGATCATGGCGCCGCTGGTGCTGCCCGAGGTGATCGTCGCCATCTCGATGCTGCTGGTGATGCTGCAGCTGGGCTTGAGCCTCTCCCTGTTCACCGTCGTGCTCGGCCATGTCCTGATCTGCATTCCCTATTCGATGACGGTGCTGACCTCCGGCTTCGAGGGCTTCGACCGCAGCCTGGAGGAAGCCTCCGCCGATCTCGGCGAGAGCGCCTTCGGCACCTTCCGCCGCGTGACGCTGCCGATGGTGGCGCCGGCCATCATCTCCAGCCTGCTCGTCTGCTTCACCATCTCGCTCGACGAGTTCATCATCGCCTTCTTCCTGACCGGCACCGAAGCGACGCTGCCGATCTACATCTGGGGCCAGTTGCGCTTCGCCTCGAAACTGCCCGGCGTGCTGGCGCTGGGCACACTGCTTCTGGTTGCCTCTTTCGTTTTGATGACCGTCGCCGAAATCCTGCGTCGCCGCGCGGCCAGACGCATCCAGAACGAGGGAGGCCTCTATGCCTGAACAGCCGCCGATCGAGCGCCCCCAATCCGATCCAGCCCAATCTGATCGGTCGATGATCGAGATCCGAAACGTCACCCGCAGCTATGGGTCGTTCAAGGCGCTCGACGACGCGTCCCTGACCATCAAGGAAGGCGAATTCTTTTCGCTGCTCGGCCCGTCCGGCTGCGGTAAGACCACGCTTTTGCGCATGATCGCCGGCTTCGACAACCCGACCAGCGGTTCGATCGCGGTCGGCGGCCAGCCGATGGAAGGCATTCCGGCCAACCGCCGGCCGACCAATATGGTGTTCCAGAGCTATGCGATCTTCCCGCACCTCAATGTCGAGCAGAACGTCGCCTATGGGCTGAAGCGGCTGAGGCTGCAGGGCGGAGAGGAGAAACGCCGCGTCGAGGAGGCTCTGGCGCAGGTCTCGCTGACCGGGCTTGGCAAGCGGCTGGCCACCGAACTGTCCGGCGGCCAGCGCCAGCGCGTGGCACTCGCCCGAGCGCTGGTCATGCGGCCGAAGGTGCTGCTGCTCGACGAGCCACTGTCGGCGCTCGACAAGAAATTGCGCGAGCAGATGCAGGTCGAGCTGCGCCGCCTGCAGCAGGCCGTCGGCATCACCTTCGTGCTGGTCACCCACGACCAGTATGAGGCGCTCGCAATGTCCGACCGCATCGCGGTGATGTTCGGCGGCAGGATCGCGCAGGTCGCCTCGCCCAAGGAAATCTACCAGCGCCCGGTCAACCGCCAAGTCGCCGACTTCCTCGGCGGCATGAACTTCGTCAAGGCCGAGATCGTCGAGGAGAACGGCGCCTCGCTGATCGTCGACACGCTGGGATTCGGCCGTGTGAAAACCGACAAGCCGAAGGCCTTCGTGCGCAATGGCGGTGCGGCCACGCTGGGGATCCGCCCCGAGCGTCTGCGCGTGCTGTGGGACAATGCGACGGCTAAATTCGAGGTTGCCGGCAAGGTGGTCGAACGCCACTATTTCGGCGAGATCACCCATCTGATCGTCGAGATACCGGGGCTGGAAAAGCCACTGTCGGTGACCGAGACCAACGATTTCGGCGCCGACGACATTCCGGTCGGCACGCCGATCCGCCTTGCCTACGATCCCGAGGCGCTGGTGGCGATGGGGGATTGAAGCATGATCCCCAAAAGTGGAAACCGGTTTTGGGAAAAGATCATGCTCAGCTAACAAGCTCGGCGACTATGTTTCTCGCTGCGATGCGCCCGGCGACGATCGCGCCTTCGACATAGCCGGGGAATGACGGCGACAGTTCCGAAGCGGCGAAATGCACCGGGGGAGCACCCGCGAGAATCGTCCGCTCGGCATCCCTGGCCGTCGCATCGACGATGAGGTCACTGTAAGCGCCGCCGCTCCAGCGGTCATGAATCCAGTCGCGCTGGCTGAAATCTTCACTATCGGCCGCGCCCGGACCAAGAGCAGCCACCAGCCTTGCCGTCACTTCCGCGCGCAACGCCGCATCGCTGAGTGCACGCCATCGAAACGCTAGCGGTCCGCCGACAAAGACGACGAGCGCGGCATGCTCCGCGTCCCTGCTGGCGTCGCAGGCAAACAGCCCCGGCAGGTCGCGCCACATCACCATGCCGCTCAAACCCTGCTCGCGCCAGAATGGCTTGGGATAGCGCACCAGGATCTTGATCACCGCGCCGCTCTCCCAGACGCCAAGTGCCTTCGCGAGTGTCGCCGGCAAGGCCGGCGCGAAAGCGAGCTTCGCGGCCGTCGCCGGCGGCAGGGCGACCAGCACCTGGCGCGCTTGGATCACGCCATTGCCAGTGACGACACGAACGCCTTGCGACCAGTGCTCGACACGCGTGACCGGTTCGCCAAGCCGCACCCGGTCGCCGAGATCGCCAGCCAGATCCTCGGCTAGCGATTGCATGGTCTCGCGCAGAGAATACTGCAGCTCGGGCACCTCGTTGGTGATGCGCCGGTCATTGTCGATCAGGTGCCAGAGCGGCACCTTGTCCATTGGCAGGCACCAAAGGCCTTCGATCATCGAGCGGAAAGCCGTCTTGGCATCGATGGGATCAGGCTGCTGTTCCAGCCAGGTCGCGACGCTCATGCCGGCGATCGACGGGTCGTCCGGCTCGACGCCGTTCATGCGCTCGCGGATCGCCATCGCGCCGTGATAGGTCTGCTTGGCGTCCTTGGGCCGCATCGACGGATGTGTGGTGAAGTCGCCCTCGACATAGGTTTCGACGAATGTCTTGCCGCGCGCCTTCGCCAGCGCCATCACTTCGGGCATGTCCTCGCACAGGAATTGGCCGCCGCTGTCGATGCGCTCGCCAAGTCCATTCCGAACGGCTTCCACCCGCCCGCCGACACGATCGCGCGCCTCGATCAGCACGAAATCGATGCCGGCCTGCTTCAGCTCAAGCGCCGCCGACAGGCCGGTGAAGCCGGCACCGACGATGACGACGTCGGTTCTTTCCAGTTCGTCCGTCAATAGCCGGCCTTGATCTTCTCAAATTCGTCGACCATGCGCTTCTTCAGTTCGGGCGCGATCGGTTGCTGGAACAGCGTCTTGTCGAGGAACTTGTCGATATCGTCGAAACCGCGCTCGGCCAGCACCTTGTGGTCGATCGCGGCCATGCCGGCGCTGTTGCCATGGCCGTAGCCGAATGTCGTGACCATGTATTTCGAAATGTCGGGCGCATTGACCGCGTTCAGGAAATCATAGGCCTGGTCAAGCTTGCCCGGCGCGTCCTTCAACAGCACGTAGCCGCACACCCAGGTGGACATGCCTTCCCTGGTGTCGCGGTTCATGGCGATGGGAACACCTTGCCCGCTCATCGCGATCAGTGTCTGGCCCCAACCCCAGGCAAGGTCGACCTCATTGCCGGAAAAAGCCTGGTCGATGTCGCTCGAGTCGGTCCAGTAGAGACGCACGTTCTTGTGCACCTGGCGCAGGAAATCAGACGCCTCCTTGAACTGCGCGTCGGTCATCTTGGTCCAGTCCTTCAGGCCAATGACCAGGCTCGCCAGCGCGTAGGCATCGTCGACATTGTCGCCGATGGTGACGCGGCCCTTGAATTTCGGGTCGGCCAGGATCCGCAGCGACTGCGCCTCGTCAGCCGTTACATTGTCGGTGCGGTAGAGCAATGCCGTGTTGCCCCAGTCGAACGGCATGAACCAGGCCTTGCCGTCGGGCGTGGTGGCGAGGTTCTTCATCGCCATGATGCCGGGATTGAGGTCTTTCCAGCCCGTGATCCTTGACGTGTCGAGCGGCTGCAGCAGGCCCGCGTCGCGCCACTTCGCCACGCTTTGCGAACAGGGATGCGCGATATCGGTCTTGAAGCCCGCCCGCATCTTCTCGAAGGCTTCGTCCTCGTCGCCGAAGAAGGCGAAGGTCGGCTCGGCGCCGTGTCTGGCGGTATAGGCGGGATGCAGCAGCGGGTCCTCGTAACCGGACCAATCGAACACCACGAGATCGCCGCCGCCTTGCGCCCAGGCATAGGCCGCGCCGGCGCCGATCGTGCAGGCGGCGGCAAGCGCCAGGCGGCGTAGCATCGGCGTCATGGCAAACTCCCCCATCGCGAAAAAGCTTCTGCGAGGTTAGGAGAAATCATCCGCTTTGGCGAGGCCCGTCCGCCGTCGTGCCGGCAGCGTGCGGGCAGCCGGGACGAGAGCTTACATTCCTTGTTTGAGCACGATCTCTGGACAAAACGCGCTCCCGTTTGTCCGAGAAAACCGGCCTCCGCTTTTCGGGATCATGCTCAGTACCCAGCCTTGATCTTCTCGAATTCGGCGATCATCTTCAGCTTGAGATCGGACGGCAGCGGCGACTGGAACAGCGTCTTGTCGACGAATTTCTGCACGTCGTCATAGCCCTTTTCCTTGAGGATCGACTGATCGACGCCGGCCATGCCCTTGGCGTTGGCCTGGCCATAGCCCCAGTCCTTGACCAGCACCTTGGCGGTCTCCGGATCGTTGATGGCGTTCAGATAATCATAGGCCTTGTCGATGTTGCCGGGCGCACCCTTGAACAGCACATAACCACAGACCCAGGTCGAGATGCCTTCATTCGTATCCTTTATCGACTTGATCGGCACGCCTGCCTTGACGGACTGCACCGTGGCATCGTTCCAGGCCCAGGCAAGGTCGACCTCGCCGCCGCTCAACAACTGCACGATATCGGTGGTGTCGGTCCAGTAGGAGCGGATGTTCTTGTGCACCTGGCGCAGGAAGTCGGAAGCCTGCTTGAACTGGTCGTCCGTCATCTTGGTCCAGTCCTTGAGGCCGATGGCGAGGCTCGCCAGCGCATAGGCGTCGTCGACATTGTCGCCGATCGACACCCGGCCCTTGAACTTCGGATCGGCAAGCGCCTTCAGCGACTGCACGTCCTTGGCGTCGATCTTGGAGGAGTTGTAGGTGAGCTGCGTGTTGCCCCAATCCCAAGGCATGAACCACGCCTTGCCGTCATCGGTGGTGGCGAGATTTTTCATCGCCATGATGCCGGGATTGAGGTCCTTCCAGCCCGTGATCTTCGAGGTGTCGAGCGGCTGCAGGAGACCCGCCTCGCGCCACTTCGTCACGCTCTGCGAGCAGGGGTGGCCGAGATCGGCCTTGAAGCCCGAGCGCACCTTCTCGAACGCCTCGTCCTCGTCGCCGAAGAAGGCGAAGGTCGGCGAATCGCCGTTCTTCTCGACATATTTCGGATGGAAGCTCGCATCCTCGTAGCCGGACCAGTCGAACACGATCAGGTCCTTGTCGGCGGCAACGGCAAGCGCTGCCGCCGAAGCCGCAAGCGCGCCACCCAGCGCCAATGTCAATGTCAGACGTCGGCTAAGCTTCTTCATGCTGTTCCATCCTCTTTTGGTCTTGCCGGTCTTGGCGGCCGGCTGTTGCTAACCGTAATGCTTCGGGAAGGCAGCGGCCAAAAAAGCGTTGGCGGCCTGCAAGGCAGTTTCGCGCGTTGTGTCCTCGGTACCCATCATCAGCCGCAGCCACAGCCCCTCCAGCATGGCCGACAGCGCCAGCGCCATCACCTGCGGCTCATAGGCATACGGGCCGCTGTGCTTGAGCGTCGTGCAGAGATCGACGAAGACCTGCTGGTAATAGGCGTCGCGCGAGCTGCTCAGCGCCTGATAGGTCGGCCGCGACTTGGCCTCGCCCCAGAAGGCCAGCCAGGCGGCGAGCTTGCGCTTGTTGCAGATCGAGCGGTCGAAGTCGGCCCACACCAGCTGTTGCAGCTGCCGCGCCGGATCGTCGCCTGCCTTCTGCAGGGCGGCGCGCCAATGCGCCGAATACTCGTCATACATGTGCTGCAGCGTCGCGATCAGCAGCTTTTCCTTGCTCTCGAAATGGAAGTTGACGATGCCGCGCGACAGGCCCGCGCCATCGGCGACATCGGCCATCGTCGTCTCGGCATAGCCGCGCTTGGCCAGCGAATCGATCGTCGCCTCGATCAGCTGCAGCTGACGGACCTCCTTCGAAGCCTTGCGTCCCCGCTTCTCGGTCTCGGCTTTCCCCGCCGGTTCAAGGAGGGCATCCTTGGCGTCTGCCGTTTTCATGGGTGTGATCGTCTCCAGCATCGCCGGCTATCCAATCGCATCCGGCTTCCACCCGCGAAGATGAGTGGGACGGTGCTCGCCACTGTCAAGGACCTTCTGCATGGCCTCCCAGGTTCTGATGTTCTTGTCGACATAGGCAGCGCCGACCACGGCGGCGACCGGCGCATAGAGCGGTCCTTTCAGCCTTTCCAGCTCGCCACGCGCCACCTCGCGGTACCAGGGATTGCGGTCCCTGACGGTGACATTGGCAAAGCCGGCGTGCCGCATCGCTTGCGCATAGCGCACCGGCGAGGCCATGGCGAAGGACAGCCCTTCCGCCGCGATATAGGCCTTCATCTGGGGCGACGGTTCGCCGTCATGACCGATCATCCAGTTGGAGGCGGCAAAGACGCCGCCCGGTTTCAGCACGCGGAAGATCTCGGCGAACAGGCCGTCCTTGTCAGGCACATGCAGCAGCGCGTCCTTGGAGAAGACGACGTCGAAACAGCGATCGGCGAAAGGCAGCGGCCCGGGCGGCGCCTGAATGAAGCTGGCACGCTCGGTGCCACGCGCGGCGGCTCGCCGCCTGGCCGCCTCGATCACCGGCTGTTCGACATCAAAGCCGGTGGCGTGGGCGACGCCATGGCGCTCGACCAGATGCAGCGTGATGCCGCCGGAGCCGCAGCCAATATCGAGAATCGTCTTGCCCTTGAGCGAGAGCCCTTCGACAACCCGGTCGACTTCTTCAGGTCCACCCGGCGACAGGTAGCCATCGCCCCATAGCGCCTCGAGGAAGCGGATGGCGGTATCGTCATACTCGGCATCTGCCGTTTCGATCATCAGCCCTCGATCCCCAATCGATGAATGCTCGTTTCGAACGCCGGCAAAGCGTAGCGCATACCGGGGAAAACGCAATATCATTTGTTGAACATTCATTCAGAATGACTGGACAGAATGGCCGATACCATGCCAAATTCCGCGTATTCGGGAACAGATCACGCAAAAATGAACAGCGGGTCGCACAGGGCAATTCCAGGAAAGGTGCGAGCGGTTTTCCCGGGAAAAGCGCGTAGCGCTTTCCTTGGGGAACTGCTTGGAAACAAACAGGCCGGGCCACAATGAAAGCTTGGGACGCGATCGTCATCGGCGGCGGACACAATGGCCTGGTCAATGCCTGCTACCTGCAGCGCGCCGGGCTCGACGTGCTGGTGGTGGAGAAGAACGGCTGGGTCGGGGGTGCGGCCACCAGCCGCGAGCTGACGCCGGGCTTCCTCTATTCCAATTGCTCCTATGTCTGCTCGCTGTTTCGCCCGGAAATCATGCGCGACCTCGAACTGCCGCGCTTCGGCCTGCAGGTCATTTCCTATGAGGGCGGCGCGGTGTTCACGAGGGATGGTGACTATCTCGCCAACTACCGCGACCATGATGCGCACCGCCGCGAATTCGCCCGCTTCTCCAGGCGCGACGCCGAGGCCTATGACCGCTACGCTCGCGACGTGACGCGGCAATGCCGCTTCATCCAGCCGCTGCTGATGCGCACCGCGCCCGACCCGACCAGTTTCAAGCCGCGCGACCTTGGCGAACTGCTCTATCTCGGCAAGAAATTCGCCGGCCTGTCGGCGGAAGAAATGGCGCTGACGCTGCGCTTCTGGACGATGTCGATCTCGGACTTCCTCGATGAGTATTTCGAGACCGATGTCATCAAGGCGAACTTCGCTTTGTCGGGGATCATCGGCACCGCGCTCGGACCGATGTCGCCCGGCACGGCCTACGTGCTCTTGCATCACTATATGGGCGAGGTCGACGGCTCGGTCGGCGCCTGGGGCTATGCGCGCGGCGGCATGGGCGCGGTCACCAAGGCATTGGCCGCATCGTTCAAGGCCTCGGGCGGCACCATCCGCACCAGCGCCGAGGTCGACCAAGTGCTGGTGAGCCGAGGCAAGGCCAGGGGCGTGGTGCTGGCCGGCGGCGAGGAGGTTTACGGCAAGCTCGTCGTCTCCAATGCCGACGTGAAGCGCACCTTCCTGAAGCTCGTCGAGGAAAAGGAACTGCCCGACATTTTCCTGCGCCGGGTGAAGAACTTCAAGATCCGCGGCTCCTCCGGCAAGGTCAACATCGCGCTGGATTCGCTGCCGGAATTCCCGGCGCTGCCGAAGGATTCGCCGGTCTATCGCGGCGACATGCATTTCACCGATTCGATGGAGCGCATGGAGCGCGCCTATGACGACTGGAAGGCCGGGCGCTGGTCGGCCGATCCCTTCCTCGACATGGTCATCCCGACGACGCTCGACCCGACCATGGCGCCGCCGGGCAAGCACTTCATGAGCTGCTTCGTGCAATACGCGCCGCCCAAGGTGAACGGCCGCGACTGGACCGATGCCGACCGTGACGGTTTCGCCGAAAGCGTGATCGCGCAGATCGCCGAGTACTCGCCCGGCTTCCGCGACCGCATCGTCCATATGGAGGTGCGCACGCCGCGCGAAATCGAGGCCGAGGTCGGCCTCACCGAAGGCAATATCTTCCAGGGCGAACTGACTTTCGACCAGCTTCTGTTCAACCGCCCGGTGCCGGGCTACGCGCAATACCGCTCGCCGGTCGGCGGGCTCTATATATGCGGCTCCTCGACCCACCCGGGCGGCGGTGTCATGGGCGCGCCCGGCCGCAATGCGGCAGCCGAAATCCTGCGCGATCTCGCCAAATCCACCTCGCATATGAGCCCGGCCCATGACGTCATTTGATGCAATCGTCATCGGCGGCGGCCACAACGGCCTCGTCGCCGCCGCCACGCTGGCCAAGGCCGGCCGCAAGGTGCTGGTGCTGGAGGCAGGCAGCGAAGTCGGCGGCGCCGCGCGCACCGAGGAATTCGCCTCGGGCTTTCGCGTCTCGTCGATCGCTCACCTGCTGAATCGGCTGCACCCCGACGTGGTGAAGACGCTGGAACTGGAGACGCATGGGCTGCAATTCGCCCGCGCCGACTTCCTGCCGTCTGTGGCGCTAGCGATGGACGGTCCGGCGCTGATGCTGCATGGCGCCTATGGCGAGGTGCTGCAATTCGCCCGCGCCGACTTCCTGCCGTCTGTGGCGCTAGCGATGGACGGTCCGGCGCTGATGCTGCATGGCGCCTATGGCGAGGTGCTGACCGGCGCCAGTTCCTCCGAACAGTCCGCCTGGAAGGACTTGCGCGCGCAACTGCTGCGTTATGCCGGCATCCTCAAGCCCTTCCTCTCCCGCCGGCCGCCCGATCTCGCCGGCATGTCGTTGATGGAGACCGCAGGGCTTGGCCAGACCGCGTTGGCGCTGAAAAAACTCGGCAAGGAAGACATGCGCGACTTCTTGCGCGTGCTCTTGATGAACGTCGCCGACCTGCTCGACGAGCAACTTGAAGATATCAGGCTGAAAGGCCTGCTCGCCTTCGACGCCACCCTCGGCAGCCATCTCGGCCCGCGCTCGCCAACCTCGTTGCTCGGCCTCTACTATCGCCTGGCCGGCGAGACCGGCGGAGCGGCCGGTGCGCAGGTGCTGCCGCAAGGCGGAATGGGCGCCGTCGTCGCCGCCATTCGCGCCGCGGGGGAGAAGGCCGGCGTCGCCATCCGCACGTCGGTTGCCGTGGCAAGAATCACCGTCGAGAAGGGCCATGCCGTCGGCGTCGCGCTCGACAGTGGCGAGGAACTGCGCGCCAGGACTGTTGTCTCGGCGATCAATCCGGCAACGACCTTCCTCGACCTTGTCGGGCCGCGCGAGATCGACACCGGTTTCGTGCGCAAGATGAAAAGCATCCGCATGAAGGGCGACGCCGCCAAGCTTCATCTGGCGCTCGACCGGCCGCCGCAATTCACCGGTGCCGATGCCGCCGCTCAAAAGGGCCGCCTGGTCATCGCGCCCTCGCCCGATCACGTCGAGCGCGCCTTCAACCCATGCAAGTATGGCGAATTCTCGCCTGAGCCGGTGCTGGAAATCACGCTGCCCAGCCTCGCCGATCCGTCGCTCGCGCCCGACGGCGCCTGTGTGCTGTCGGCAGTGGTGCAATACGCGCCCTACGCGTTGAAGGAAGGCTGGGTTGCCGGCAAGCCGAAATTCCTCGAGGCGATCATGGCGCAGCTCGAGGCTTACGCGCCCGGCATCGGCAAGAGCGTCGTTCACGCCGAGCTTCTGACACCGGCCGATATCGAGATGCGCTACCGCATGCCCGGCGGTCACTGGCACCATGGCGAGTTGCAGGCCGACCAGATGCTGATCTCGCGGCCCGTCTCCGGCTGGTCGGGCTACGACACGCCGCTCGAAGGGCTGTTCCTGGCCGGCGCCGGCTCGCATCCCGGTGGCGGCGTCTCCGGCGCCCCAGGCCTCAACGCGGCGCGGCGCATCATTGCGATGAAGGGGTAGGTCATGGCCCAGGCAACCAGGAAGAAGTCCGTTGCAAAGACGGCCGATGCGGCTGTCTCCGCCCGCATCGCCGCGCAATCGCATTTCCGCACGCTGCGCCTCGGCACGCCGTTCCAGCCCCGCCTCGACGCATTGGCCAAGACCCAGGACTGGTACAATTGGGCCGGCTACCGCGCGCCGCATTCGCTGTGGGACGAGGAACTCGAATATTTCGCGATCCGCAGCCAGGCGGCGCTGTTCGACATCTCGCCGACGACCAAATACCGGATCGAGGGGCCGGATGCCGAAGCCTTCCTCGACCGCGTCACGCTGCGCGATGTGACAAAACTCAGGCCCGGCCGTGTCCACTACACGGCATGGTGTGACGACGAGGGGTTTGTCCTCGACGACGGCACGCTGTTTCGCCTGTCGCCGACGCGTTTCCGCCTGTGTTCGCAGGAGCGGCATCTGCCCTGGCTGCTCGACAGCGCCATTGGTTTCGACGTCATCGTCGAGGAAGAAACCGAGGCCGTCGCCGGGCTGGCATTGCAGGGGCCAACCTCCTTCGCCGTGCTGCGCGATGCCGGCTTCGCTGGTGTCGAGAAGCTCAGGGTTTTCGACCTTGCGGATTTCCCGCACGACGACACATCCGTCACCATCTCGCGCACCGGATTCACCGGCGATCTCGGCTACGAACTGTTCGTGCCGGCCGACAGGGCGCTGGGCCTCTGGGACCGGGTGATGGCGGCGGGCGAGCTGCGCGGGATCCGCGCCATCGGCTACACCGCCCTCAATCGCGCGCGACTCGAGGCCGGGCTGATCGTTGCCAATGCCGACTTCACCACCGCCGAGCACGCCATCCGCGCCGATCGCTTGCGCGGGCCCGACGAGATCGGTCTCGGCTTCATGATCGATCCGCGGAAAGCCCATTTCAACGGCCGCCGCGCCATCCTCGAGGCGCGCGCCAAACGCAGGCTGCGCCATGTGCTGGTCGGGCTGGAGATCGAGGGCAACATCCCGGCCGAACACGCCATCGTCTATCACAGGAAGCATCAGGAGGTCGGACTGGTCAGCGCCGCCATGTGGTCGCCAATGGCCAAGCGCAACATCGCCATCGCCTCGCTGGCGCGGCCCTATGGTGATACTGTCGTGGAAGACCTTTGGGTCGAGATCTACGCCATGCGCGAGCTGCAGTATCAGAAGCTGATGAAACGGGCCAAGGTGGTGGCGCGGCCCTTCATCAAGCTCAACCGCCGCACCGCCAATCCGCCGGCGGATTTCTGACCATGACCGACGAAGCGGAGCTGGAGGCGGCCGAGCAGTGGGAGCTGGTCAACACGCCGCTCGGCGAAAAATGGTCGGGCCGCACGCGCTATGCCGCCGCCATGTTCTTCTACAAGCGCGGCGAGATGAGCGCCGAGACGCTCGAGGTCTACCGCATCTGCGCGCGGCTCGATAAGGAGAATCCGCTGCCGATCATCCGCGACCGCGGCGTCGGCAAGGATTGGCTCAAAAGGATCGGTTTCGAGTAGCGCCAGCGCGCTACCCAATGGTTCTTTCGAGCATGCTCAGCCAGTTGCGGTAAGCGATCTTCTCGATCAGGGCACGGCCAAAACCACGCGCGGCCAAGGCGTCGATCAGCTTCGGCAGTCCGGCGACGTCGCCGATGACCGCCGGGATCATGGCGCCGTCGAAATCGGAGCCCAGGCCGACGCCGTCCTCACCCAGCGCCTGCAGCAGGGAATCGACATGACGCACCATTATGTCGAGGCTGGTGTCGGCATTCATGCGGCCGTCCTCGCGCAGGAAGCCGGTGGCGAAGTTCAGCCCGACCATGCCGCCGGACTCGCGTATGGCGCCGAGCTGCCAGTCGGTGAGGTTGCGTGAATGGGTGCAGAGCGCATGCACGTTGGAGTGGGTGGCGACCAGCGGCGCGTCGCTGAGACCAGCGACATCGCGAAAACCTTTCTCGTTGAGATGCGAAAGATCGATCATGATCTTCAGTTCGTTGCAGGCCTTGACCAGCGCCTTGCCGGCATCGGTCAGCCCCGGGCCGGTATCCGGCGAGGATGGAAAGCGGAACGGCACGCCGTGACCGAAAGCATTCGGCCGGCTCCAGACGATGCCGAGCGAGCGCAGGCCGGCGGCATGCAACACGTCGAGCATGGTCAGTTCGGGATCGATCGCCTCGACGCCCTCGATATGGAACACCGCGGCGATCGTGCCCTTGGCCATGGCGTTGTGTATGTCGCCGGCTGTACGGCAGACGGCCAGAGCCCCAGCCCGCTCCAGCCGAAACAGGATCGAGGCCATCGCGATTGTCGAGTTGAGCGCATCGGCGCGCGGCACCTCCGGCGGCAGCGGCTCGCTGTCGCTCGGCGCCAAGGGTACGGCGCTGCGCCTGGCTTTCTCGACCGGCGGCGGAAAGATCGCGAACATGCCGCCGGCGAAGCCGCCCGCCTTGGCGCGCGGCAGGTCGATATGGCCGCCCGACTTGCCTTCGACGAACAGCTTTTCGACGTCCCTGTCCTTCGATTGATACAGCCTGAGCAGCGTATCGTTGTGGCCGTCGAAGACGGGGACGAGGTCGGTTTCGGTCATCGGGGGATCATTCAGTTCGTTTGTCGGCACGGCGAGACATCATATCTAGGCAAGATATCCGGTCGCGGCAAATGACAAAGCCAACCGGCAGCGGGGACTGCCCCTTATCCCCGCTGCAGCCTATCGATGACGTGCTGCGCTCCCCTACTGTTTCAGCACGTCGGCCCATTCCGCGTGGCGGCGGAACTGGGCGTTGGCGAACGGGCACAGCGGGATGATCTTCTTGCCCGCCGCGCGCGCATCCTCGACGGCGCGGGTGACGAGCCGAAGCCCGGCGCCCTGGCCGCGAAACGCGTCCGGCACTTCGGTGTGGTCGATGATGATCTGGTGTTCACCGATCTTGGTGAAGGTCATCTCGGCCTCGGCGCCGCCGGGGCCACGCAGCACATAGCGCCCTTTGGAGCCGCGGTCTTCCAGTTCGATTTCAGGCAGTTGGTCGGGCATGTCTAAACTCCTTGAGCGACACCGGCAAAGAGCCGCCGGGCCGCTTCGATTTCATTTGGCCGCACCTCGTGCCCGCCTTCGTGCCATTCCACTGTGACATCGGCACCGTCGGCACGCAAATAGGCCTCGAGCCGCGTCGTCAGGTTCGGCGGGCAGATCGGATCGCGCTTGCCGGCGGTCAGCAGCATGTGGCGGCCAGCGAGGCTGCCCTTGACCCGCGGTTCGAACGGGATCAGCGGATGCATCAGCACGGTGGCGTCGAACAGTTCGGGCTCGGCGAACACCACGGACGCCAGTATGTTGGCGCCGTTGGAATAGCCGAGGCCGAGCACCGCCGTGGGCTTCGCAGCCTCGACATGCGCCCTCACGAAGGCCGCCATCTTGTCCGTTGCCCGCGCAAGGTCGCTCATGTCGTAGACGCCCTCGCCGGTGCGACGAAAGAAGCGCGCCGCACCGTATTCGGAGACATCGCCGCGCGGCGAGATGATGGTGGCCTGGGGCACGAGATCGCGCCCCGGCGACAGAAGCTGGCTCTCGTCACCTCCGGTGCCGTGGAAGACGAAAAGCATGGGACCGCCCGGCGAACCGGGCAGCACCTTGTGGATGTAAGTGTCCTTGCTCATGGCTCAGCCTTCCAGCTTCTGCAGATGCTGTTCGAGATAGGGCCGCAAATGCTGATGCTGCGTCGGCAGCTTCAGCGCTTCACCCAGATGCGCGGTGTCTTCATCCCTGTCGAAACCCGGCTCGTTGGTGGCGACTTCGAACAGCACGCCGCCCGGCGTGCGGAAGTAGATCGCCCAGAAATAGTCGCGGTCGATCACCGGCGTCACCCCGTAGCCCGTATCCATCAACGCCTTGCGCACTTCGAGCTGCTTGGCGCGGTTCTCGACGGCGAAGGCGACGTGATGCACCGAGCCGGCGCCAAGGTCGGCGAAGGCCGCGGTCGGCAGCGATTCGATATCGACGACATCGGCGCCGTTGCCGTTCTTCACGGCAAGCCGTCTGACATTGCCCGATTTGTCGACTTCCTCGTAGCCCATGAATTTCAACAGCTCCTCGGTGGCGCCGCCATCCTTCAGCCTGAGCGAAACCGAGTGAAAGCCGCGGATCGCCTCGTCGGTCGCGATGCCGCCTTTGGCCCACGGCGCTCTGCTATCGGCCTTGTCCTCGACAAGCGCGAAACCGTCGCCATCGGGGCCGGCGAATCTGAGGCGCTTCTCACCAAAACTCTCCTCGCGGGAAACACCGCTCACGCCTTCGTCGGCGAAGCGCCTTTCCCAATAGGCGAGCGTGCCTTCCGGCACTGAGTAGACCGTGGTGCCGACTTCGCCGACGCCGGGACGGCCCTTGCCGATGTTGGGAAACGGAAAATAGGTCATCACCGAACCGGGCGTGCCAACCTCGTCGCCATAATAAAGATGGTAGACGTCGGGCGCGTCGAAATTGACCGTCTTCTTGACGCGGCGCAGGCCGAGCTTGTGGGTGAAGAAATCATTGTTCTGCCGGGCATCCCTGGCCATCGAGGTGACGTGATGGAGACCCTTGATCTGGTCGAGCATTGTCTTGCTCCTTCCCTTGTTGTTTGTGCGGCCCTCGCCGCTGTCCACGCCAATATGAGGACGCGGCCGCTTGCGGCAAAGGCACCAAACACAGAATGGACTGTGCTGTAAAAGTGAACGATGGAAAGAATTTTGTTCACCAATCGACTAACACGGGCGGTCTTGCGCCCTTGGCGGAAATCGGTTCCATGAATGGCATTCGACCATGCAGCGAAAGGTATCGCGAGTGACAGGAAAAGCCAGGCGCCCGAACGTTCTCCTGATCACTTGCGACCAATGGCGCGGTGACTGCGTGTCGGCCGCCGGCCATCCCGTGGTGAAGACGCCGAATGCCGACGCGCTGGCCGCCGAGGGCGTGCTGTTCAAGCAGCACTATGGCGGCGCGGCCCCTTGCTCGCCGGCGCGTGCCTGCCTCTACACCGGCCTCTACCAGATGAACAACCGCGTCTGCCGCAACGGCTCACCGCTCGACGCCCGTCATGGCAACATCGCGCAGCACGCGCGCGGCATCGGCTACGATCCAACGCTGTTCGGCTACACCGACGTGTCGCTCGACCCGCGCCTGCTGGCTTCAGGTGATCCGAGGCTGAAAACCTATGAAGGCGTGCTGCCCGGATTCACGGTGCGCCAGCTGCTGCCGGAGCATCAAAAGCAGTGGCTCTCCTGGCTGAAGCAGCAGGGCATCGATGCCAGCGCCGGTTCTCCCGACATCCACCGTCCTGCCGGCGAGGAAGACGATGACAGCGTGACCGAGGCGCCGCCAATCTATTCGAAGGACCATACGCCGGCGGCTTTCCTTGCCGGTGAGTTCATCCGCTGGCTCGGCGAGCAGGAACAGGCCACGCCCTGGTTCGCGCATCTGTCCTTCATCAGCCCGCACCCGCCCTTCATCGTGCCAGAGCCCTACAACACGCTATACGATCCGGCCGACGGCCCGGCCTTCCACCGTGCGGAAAGCTGGCGGGCCGAAGCGCAGGGCCATCCCTATCTCGCCTATGATCTCAGCCGGCGGTATCGCGCGAATTTCCGCCCCGGCGCCGCTGGCAAGGTGCACGACTGGAGCGAGGATGATTTCCGCCGCATCCGGGCGATCTATTACGGCATGATCTCGGAGGTCGACACCCAGCTTGGCCTGATATGGCAGGCGCTCAAGCTTTCAGGCGCGTGGGACGACACCATCATCGTTCTCACCTCGGACCATGCCGAGATGATGGGTGACCATTTCATGCTGGGCAAGGGCGGCTACTTCGACGGCAGCTACCACATCCCGCTGATCATTCGCGACCCGCGGCATCGCAAGGCGGCCGGCAGCACGGTCGATCGCTTCACCGAAGCGGTAGACATCTTGCCCACGCTTATGGACCTACTTGGCGAGCCCCCTGAACCGCATCTCGACGGATGCTCGCTGAAACCATTCCTGAGCGGCGGAAGCCCCGCCACCTGGCGCGACGCCGCGCATTGGGAGTTCGATTTTCGCTCGATCGCGGACGGCGACGCCGAAGCGCATTTCGGCATTGCCTCGCGCCAGTGCAACCTGGCGGTCATCCGCACCAAAAAATTCAAATACGTGCATTTTGGCGGCGGTTTGCCGCCTTTGCTTTTCAACGTCGAGGCAGACCCTGGCGAACTGACCAACCTCGCCACCAGCCCTGCGCATCTGTCCACCCGTCTGCAATTCGCCGAGCGGCTTCTCGCCTGGCGCGCCGAACATCTCGACCAGTCGCTGGCGCTGGCGGAGCTGACGGAAAATGGCGTGGTGGGACATGTGAGCAAGGGAATAGGCAGTAGGCAATAGGGCGCGCCTACTGCCTACTGCCCCACTGCCTACTGCCCTACTGCCTACTTCACAATCAACCGCTGCTGGTCGCGCTTCTCGGCATAGCTGCCCTTGTCATAGGCAGGCTGCGCCTCGAGCTGTTCCTTGGTGAAGGTCGTGTAGAGGTACTTCTTGCCGTTCTTGTCGGTCATGAACTTCAGATTATCCAGGCCGACCGCCACCTCTTTCTCGCCGATGCCGAGGAAGCCGCCGACGTTGACGATCACCGCATCCGTCTTCTTGTCGGGCGTCAGCACAACATCGCCGATCTCGCCGACCTTGGCGTCATTGGCGCCGTAGACCGTGGTGCCCTTCAGATCGTCGGCCTTGATTTCGCCGACCGGCATCGCGGTCAGTTTGGACTTGTCGATGGCGGCGGTCTGCGTCTGGTCAGGAGCGGTGGCATCAGGGGTCGTAGCCGCCGGTGCTGCGGCCGTCTTGTCCGCTGGGGCGGCGGCGGGAGCGGTGGTCGCGGCCGGAGCTGTTGGCGCCGGCTCATTCGATGCCGTCGTTGCCGGTGCCGGATCATAGGCCTTGCGGTTGAAATCCGGCTGCGCCTGCAGCTCTTCCTTGGTGGTCTGCGCCACCAGCCAGCGGTCGCCGTTCTTCTCCGCCCACTGGGCCTTGTTGAAATCATAGGTGACATTCTTGGCGCCGAGGCCAAGGAAGCCGCCCACGCCGATCACCAGCGATTCGGCCTTGCCTTCCTTGGACAGCACGATGTCGTTGACGCTGCCAATCTTCTGCGCGTCGTCGCCGGTGCCGTTGTAGACAGTCTCACCAATGATGTTGGTGGCTAGGTTGCCGTCGGCGCGCTTCACCGGCTCGGCCGGAGCGGCTGCGGGAGCCTGTGCGGTATCCGTCGTCGCAGGCGCTTTCGGTGCTGCCGCGTCGGTGGAAGTGGCAGGAGCCGGCGCAGGCCCGTAGGGCTTGCTGTCGAACTCCGCATGCGCCTTCAGTTCGTCCTTGCTTGTCTGGGCCACCAGCCAGCGGTCGCCGTTCTTTTCGGCCCATTGCAGCTTGTCATAGTCGAAGGCGACATTCTTCGCCCCGACGCCCAGAAAGCCGCCGACGCCGATGACGACGGATTTGGCCATGCCGTCTTTGTCGAAGACGACATCGGTGACCTTGCCGATGTTCTCGGCGTCGTCGCTGGTGCCGTTATAGACGGATTCTCCAATGATGTTGGTGACGATGCTGCCTTCGGCGCGCGCCACCGGAGCGGCCGCGGCCGGCTCCTGAACGGACGGTGCGGCAGGTGCGGGGGTCGTCGTGCTCTGCGCGAACGCGCCGGTCGCGATCAACGTTGCGAGTGCGGTCGTGGTAAAAAGGGTGCGTATCATGGTAGTCTCTCCTGGTGCCTGACTTCATGCACGCCGCGCCCGATTGAACCGTCGCTGGGAAGATCGGGCGCGGCATCTCCACGGGTTCACAACGTCGTGACCATGCCGTTGTTCCGACAAAACTGGCGTGGATTTCGCGCCGGAAAAACACGCAGCAGTTGCGCGGGCGCTGATGAACACGCGCTGAATTGCGCCGTTTCCAGCGGAACCTTTCCGGTATCGCCACGTTTCAGCCTGCGGCTGGGTTCGTCCTGGCCCGTTTTGACATAACGGAGCGGGGCATGAAATTTGCAGCGGTGCTGAACCGGGATGGCGGCACCTTGCGCGCCACCGACCTCGCCGCCTTCTCCGACCGGATGCGCCAGACGCTGGAAACGGCAGGCCATTCGCTGAGCATCGACGTGGTTGCCGGCAAGGACGTCGTGGAGAGCCTCGACAGCGCCGCCTCGCGCGGCACCGTCGATGTCGTGCTGGCGGGTGGCGGTGACGGAACCATTTCAGCGGCGGCCGCGAGGCTGATGGGCAAGAAAAAGGCGCTCGCCATCTTGCCGGCCGGCACCATGAACCTGTTCGCGCGTGGCCTCGGCATTCCACAGTCGCTCGATGCCGCGCTGAAATCCTTCGCCGACGGTGAGATCATCGCCGTCGACATGGCCACCGCCAATGGCCGTCCCTTCGTTCATCAATTCTCGATCGGCATGCATGCGAAGATGGTGCAACTGCGTCAGGGAATGGAATTCGGCTCGCGCCTGGGCAAGATCGGCGCTTCGGCCAAGGCGGCATGGGCGACAATCAAGAACCCGCCGGCGATGAACGTCACGCTCGCTATCGGCAAGGCCGAGATGACGGCGCGCATCTCAGGCATCGGCGTCACCAACAATCTGTTCGGTGAAGGCCATCTGCCCTATGCGGACAATCCTTCGGGCGGCGTGCTCGGCATCTACGTCACGGTGGCGCAACAGCGCGCCGAACTGATGAAATTCCTATTCAACGTGGCGCGCGGAAAATGGCGCGACAATGAACATGTCGAGATCCACCAGGCTGACCGCGCCGTCCTGAAAATCCATTCCGGCAGCAGAAAGTTCCGCGCCGTCATGGATGGCGAACTGGTCAGGCTCGAGCCTGAGACGACGATCGAAATCCAGCCCGGCGCGCTGAATGTCCTGGTGCCGGCCAGCATTGCCGCGGCAAAGGCCGCCTGATGAAATCTCCAACCGTGACGGCCGAAAATCTAGCCGCTCGGCGCACTTCCTTGCTGCGTCGCCGGTGTCTTGGCCACCTCGCCATAGATTTCGGCGATGCCCCAGGCCGCAAAGGCCAGAAGCAACGCGGCGATCAGGATGCGCAGGCCGTGCCAGCCCCACCGCCCCTGCCGCGCTTTGTCCTCGGGAATGATCTTGGGCATGGCCGGTCCTTGTTTCGTTTTGCGCCCGTTGGCGCACTCGGCAAATCACGGTCGGGTAACGGTTCCTCGCTAGGATGGTTCCGGGAGGCTAGCTTGTCACGGGCCGGTGCGTCGGCAGGACGGCGAAGACCGGCATGGGCATTTGGGGTTTGGGGTGGATAACCAGGTAGAAATACGAGCGAGCCTGCCGGCTGAGGTGGCGCTCGCGGTCAATGCCGAAGACCGGCTGGACGTGCTGCACGGGCTGGACATGCTCGATACGGCGGCTGACCCGGATTTCGACCGCATCACCGGCCTTGCCGCGGCCGTGATGCGGGCGCCCACCGCCCTTGTCACGCTCGTCGATGTCGAGCGGCAATGGTTCAAGTCGTGCTTTGGTCTCGACGAAACCGAAAGCGCGACCGGCATCTCTTTCTGCGCCCATACCATCGCCGCCGGCGACGAGCCCATGGTGGTGACGGACGCAGCGACGGACCCGCGTTTCAGAACCAGCCCGCTGGTCACCGGCAAACATCATGTGCGCTTCTATGCCGGCGCGCCGATGGTGGTGGCAGGCGCCAGGATCGGCACGCTGTGCGTGCTCGACCGCAAACCCCATGCCTATCCCTCCCGGGCCAAGCTCGACCAGTTGAAGGCGCTGGCCGGCCTCGCCGCCAGCCTGTTCACCTTGAAGGACGCCACCCGCAGCGGCGCCATAGCCGAGGCAGCCCTGGCGCGCGAGGAAAAGCGGCGCGCCATCGCGCTCGATGCCGCTTCGCTCGCCAGCTGGGCATGGGATATCCGCACCGACATGATCGAATGCGATGTCCGGCTGTCGGAACTGTTCAACCTGCCGCGCTCCACCCGGCTGCGGGCGCGCGACATCCTGACCGCCATCGATCCGCGCGATGTCTACCAGACCGAAACCCGCTTTCGCGATGCCCTGTCCGGCAGCGATGACTATTTCGGCGAATACCGGGTGAAAGGCTTTCATCCGCCGCGCTGGGTGGCCACGCGCGGCCGCGTCATCGAGCGCGACGGCGACGGCAAGCCGACGCTGATCTTCGGCGTCAACTACGACATCTCCGAACGCAAGCTCGGCGACGAGCGGCAGCGGCTTCTGCTGCGCGAGCTCAACCACCGCGTCAAGAACACGCTGGCGACCGTCCAGGCGCTGGCGACGCAGACCGTGCGTCATGCCCGCCAGCCAAGCGAATTCCTCGAAGCCTTCGGCGCCCGGCTTCAGGCGCTGGGCATCGCCCACAACCTTTTGTCCGACCGCGAGTGGCGCGGCATCGGCATCCGCGAACTCGTCCAGATCGAGATCAGGCCGTTTGACACCGCCGACCAGCCGCGCATCGCGATCTCCGGCGCCGATCTCTTGCTGTCGCCGGACCAGGCCGTCGGGCTCGGGCTTATCCTGCATGAACTGGCCAGCAACGCGCTGCAACATGGATCGCTGTCGATTGCATCGGGCAAGGTCGCCCTCGACTGGAAGACGCAAGGCAGGAAGGGCAAGCGCCGCCTTGTGCTGACCTGGCGCGAAAGCGGCGGCCCTGAAGTCGCCCCGCCCGAGCGCCACGGCTTCGGCTCGATCCTCATCCGCCGCAGCCTGGCCAAGGTCATCTCAAGCGAAGTGACCCATGAATTCCGGCCGGAAGGTGTATTCGCCGAAATATCGATGCCGCTGGAGGATCTGTCCAAGTGAGGGATCTTTGATCTCAGGCCGGGGTGCCGGCGCTATTTCCCCTCGCCGGCATCCGGATCGTCGGGCGTCACATTCTCGCGGTAGATGGCATAGGCGGCGAGCGCCAAGGCCGGGCCTAGAATGACCCCGAAGCCGCCTTTTCCCTTGAGCAAGGTCGGCAGCACGGCGAGTGCGGCGGTGATGCCGATCGCCTTCATGTCGGCGCTGCGCCGCCTTGCCTCGCGGCGGGCACGGGCGCCCGACGTCAAACGATGGACCAGGAGAACGAGACCGGCGATCACCAGAAAGCCGACACCGAAGTCAAGCGCCGCGGCGAACGATCCATAGCGGGCGGCGGCCCAGATATAGGCTGCCCCGATCAGAAAGCCGAGACCGCACAAAGCCGCCAAAGCGGCGAGCGCATAGACGATGGCCGCCGTACGTACGCGACGCATGGCGGCCACGGTTTCGCCCGAGGCGAAACCCGAGAGCAGGGATGCCAGAAGTCCCATTTGGGGAGCTAGCGACGTGCGAGCAGCGCGAAAAGGAAGCCGACACCGGCGGCGATCGCCAGCGACGTCACCGGCTTTTCGCGGACATTTGCCAGCAACTGCGCCTCGATGTCCTTGGCACTGCCGCGCAGGCTGTCGAAGGCGGCTTCGCCCTGCGCGCGCAATTGCTCGACGCCCTCGGTGGCCGCGCGGCGGGCAGTGCCATAGCCGTGTTCGCCAGTCTTGGCCAACTGCTTGGTGAGCTTGTCGATATCGGCCTTCAACTGCCTGATGTCGGCTTCGAGGTCCGAATTCGCCCGCGCCTCGTTGGCGGTCTTCCCTGCGGCGGTTGCCATTGCTTAACTCCTTGTGATTGCTCGATTTCAAACGCGCCTTGCGTCTCATGGTTCCGGCATCGTGGCAAACTAGCCGAAAACACGCGCATACGCACCAATCGTCGATCCATGGCCAGAAGCGTCTCAGATCAGGGGGCGACGCCCCTCGCCCAGCCCTTCCCAGCCGGCGAGCTGCTTGAGCCTTTCCGCATCGACCACCTCGCAACCGCCATCGCGCCAGAGGATCAGCTTGCGATCCATCAGTTTTCGGATCGTCTTGTTGGTATGAACCAGCGAAAGGCCAAGCGTGTCGGCGATATGTTGTTGGGTGATCGGAATCTGGATGGATTGCTTGCCGTTCAGCCCCACGACCTTGGCACGGCTGCCGATGAAGGCAATCAGATAGGCGGCGCGCTCGATCGCGCTGCGGCGGCCGACACTGAGCAGGTTCTCGTCCAGCATGCGTTCTTCGCGCGACGCGATCCAGGTGATGTCGTAGGCGAGACCCGGATGGTTGCGGTAGAGTTCATGCAGGCTGTCGCGCTCGAAGACGCAAAGCAGCATTGGCGACAGGGCCTCGACGGAATGCTGCATTTCCCCCATGACGCTGCCTTGCAGGCCGATGAGATCGCCGGGCATGAGATAGTTGAGGATCTGTCGGCGACCGTCCGGCAACAGCTTGTAGCGGAACGCCCAGCCGGACAGCACCGTGTAGAGATGGGCGCTGTGGCTTCCTTCCACGAGGACCGTGGCGCCCTTGTCGACCGCCAGTTCGCCCTTCTTGAAGCTGCTGATGAAGGCCAGTTCCTGCTTTTCGAACTCGCGGAAAACCGGCAATGGCCGCAAAGGACAATTCTC
Source organism: Mesorhizobium sp. WSM4308 (assembly GCF_002294905.1). Lineage (NCBI taxonomy): Bacteria > Pseudomonadati > Pseudomonadota > Alphaproteobacteria > Hyphomicrobiales > Phyllobacteriaceae > Mesorhizobium > Mesorhizobium sp. WSM4308. The sequence continues at coordinate 217,625 of NZ_NSFW01000003.1, forward strand.
GCAAGGATACTGCCGACTGGATAAGTTACGCCCATTCTGGCCTGGCATTTCGACCCTCTTCGAAAGCCTGCCGGTCAGCAGGTGTGCCTAAACGTTTTGCCTGAATCGGAGTTCCGCGAAAGGGCATGTCTTTTTTAAATGACAGCGCGCCGAATTGCGATCATGACTCCCCAGCGTTTCAAGGAGCGAATTACCCGTGCCCCACTTGCTTGACGGATTGCGAATTCTTGTCCTGGAGGATGAATTCCTCATCGCCATGGATGTCGAGCAGCTCTGCCGCGACCACGGCGCCGGCGAGGTGGTGGTTGCCCGCGACCTGGCCGAGCTCAATGGCCGAAAGGTCGCGACGCAATTCGACGCGGCCATCGTCGATCTGATGCTGGGCGGCACATCGACGCTCGAATTCGCCGCCGGCCTGCGTGAAACAGGCGTGCCTTTCGTGTTTGCCACCGGCTATTCCGATGCGGACGAGGTCAAGGCATCCTTTCCAGGGGTGAAGCTGGTCACCAAGCCCTATTCAGGCGAAGATCTCGTCGAAGCGGTGGCGCTGGCCTATGGGCGCGGCTCTCCAGGGTGAGATAGATCCGGGTTCCGCGACCCGGATCCACCTCAATGCGCCGCAGTCCCCGTGACCTGGGCCGAGATCGCATCGGGACCGTATTCGTCCTCGCCGGAAATCTTGAGAATCTCCTGCAGGCGCGTGCGCGCCCTGCTGACCCGGCTCTTGATCGTTCCGACCGCGCAACCGCAGATTTCAGCGGCCTCCTCATAGGAAAAGCCGGATGCGCCAATGAGAATGATGGCCTCGCGCTGGTCCTCCGGCAACTGCTCCAGAGCGCTGCGAAAATCCTTGAGATCGAGTTGGCCGTGCTGGGCCGGATGCACCGCGAGCCTGGCCGTCATGATGCCGTCGCTGTCCTGCACTTCGCGGCCGCGTTTGCGCATCTGCGAATAGAATTCATTGCGCAGGATGGTGAAAAGCCATGCCTTGAGGTTGGTGCCGGGCTGGAAGCTCTCATGCTTGTCCCAGGCCTTGACCAGCGTTTCCTGAACGAGGTCGTCGGCCTTGTCCGCATTCTGCGTCAGCGACACGGCAAAGGCCCGCAAGCTCGGGATTGCCCCAAGCAGATCGGTCTTGAAGCCTTGGGAGACCGCTGCCATGCCTCAGTCCTTCTTCTGTGCGGGTTCGGCTTGTTCCAGCTGGCTGAGCAACTGGGCAAAGCGATCCGGCACATCGTCGGAGACCAGCTCGTCATAATATTGTTTGAGTTTGCGTCCGATTTCGGAGTTGGGCCCGAGCGGGTCGCCGACACCGTTCCGGCGCCTGCCCTCGGCGCCAGCCAAAATATCTTTCGTCATATCCTTCATTTCGCCCTTATATTCCCAGCACTAGGCCGCCCCATACTCAAACTCAACACAAGCGGCACCCTCGTCTGGTTGCCCATCCCGACCCCAAACGCCGTTCCCGGCTTTTCGTTCCATACCGGCCGGAACTTTTTGAGAAAGCCCGCGTTGTATTAGTGGGGCTTGCGATCAGCTTGGCCTGCATTTCGGGCAATCGCGTCATACTGAGGGAGACGTCTTATCATGAGTTTATCCGCCACCATCGCACCGCACCTGCCGTTCCTGCGCCGCTTCTCGCGCGCCGTCTCGGGATCGCAAGAGAGCGGCGACGCGCTGGTCGCTGCGATGCTTGAGGCCATCATCGCCGATGTCGACATCTTCCCCGAAGCATCGAGCGACCGTATTGCTCTTTACAAGGTCTTCGCAAAACTTTTCACGTCCGTCGCCATCCGCGTGCCGCAGGAGCAGGCCCAATCAGCGTGGGAACAGCGCGCCGCCGCCAATCTCAACGCCATCGCGCCCCTTCCGCGCCAGGCCTTCCTGCTGGTTGCCGTTGAGGGTTTCAGCGAGGACGAGGCAGCCGAGATCCTTGACGTCGGCGACCAGCAATTCTCCGAGTTGCTTGCCCAGGCAAGCAACGAGATTTCCCGCCAGGTGGCGACCGATGTGCTCATCATCGAGGACGAACCGCTGATCGCCATGGACATAGAGGAGATGGTCGAGAGCCTCGGTCATCGTGTTGTCGGAACCGCGCGCACGCACGCCGAAGCGGTGACGATGTTCGGCAAGACGCGGCCGAAAATGGTGCTGGCCGACATCCAGCTCGCCGACGGCAGTTCGGGCATCGAGGCGGTCAACGAGATCCTGTCGTCAACCTCTGTGCCGGTGATCTTCATCACTGCCTTTCCCGAACGCCTCCTGACCGGCGAGCGCCCCGAACCGGCCTTCCTGGTGACCAAGCCGTTCAATCCCGACATGGTCAAGGCACTGATCAGCCAGGCGCTGTTCTTCGACCGTCAGGCGAAGGCCGCCGCATAGGTCGCTTCCAGCCGGGAAGCCAAACCCAAAGGCCGCCCGATGCGATACGTCGGGCGGCCTTTTTTGGCAAACCGGACCCATCCGTCGCGAATTTCGCGGCGCTTTGCCTCGAGCGGTTCACCCGTTTCACGGAAACGGCGAGCTGCTCTAAGTTGTTGTTTTGGCGCAATTCCCAAGGGAAAGCGCTCACATTTTTCCTGGAATTGCTCTAACGGTTTGCAAGCATCGCCTTTTTCGGCAAAGGGTGGAACAAACCGCACCCACCCACGTTTTCCATGCAGCATTCGGAAGGAGATGAACCATGCTTTACTGGGCGCTCGTATTTCTCGTTGTGGCGATTATCGCCGGCGCGCTTGGTTTCGGCGGCATCGCCGGTACATCCGCCGGCATAGCGCAGATATTGTTCTTCATCTTTCTCGCCTTCTTGGTCATCTCGCTCCTGGCCGGCCTGTTCAGACGGGCGTGAGGCGAACGCTTCTCCGAGCGAACACTGGAAGCCGCACCCCTCAAACGGTTTCCAGCCACCGCCGGGCGGTATCCTTCAAAGGAGACCGTCCGGCGGACCGTTTTTAGGGGGATGGTTTCTCGGAAACTTCATTTGGGAACCCATTTCATAGTGAGCCGTTCAGCGTGAGTTGAGTGGACAGATCGGCCGATGCGTTCCAGGAGTGAAGATAAGACGGAAGGCGCACGGAGCGACGAAGTCATCGCCATGCATCCGGCCGAAAGTGGCATGCAGCTTGGCCGGGCGCTTCTCCACGCGCTACACAATGCCGGCATTTCCGTCCTCTATCAGGACCGCGACATGAAAACCGTCTGGGCTCGCAATATGCGCGCGCCCTGGATTTCGGACAGCTCCGACGGCAATGGCATCCTGCCGATGGCGCAGGCCGACCGCATCAGCACCGCCAAGCGCGACGTGGTCGCCACCGGCAACCCGGAGCGCCTTGAGATCAGTGTCCCGGTCGAAAACGGCGTACGCTGGTTTCAGGTTTGGGTCGATGCCGACCGGGGCGACGTCGGCGACGTGCAAGGTGTCGTCACCACCATGGTCGAGACGACCGAGCAGAAGCGGCGTGAACAGACGCTGACGACGCTGCTGCGCGAGGTCAGCCATCGCTCGAAGAACCTGCTGGCGATTATCCAGAGCATCGCGACGCAGACCGGTCGCTATTCCGACGGCATCGGCGACTTCCTCACGCGCTTTCGCGGCCGGCTGCAGTCGCTCTCCTCCTCCCAGGATCTGGTGACATCCTCCAACTGGCGAGGCGCGGCCCTTCATGAACTGGTGACGAGCCAGGTCGGGCGCTATGGGACGAACACATCGCACAGCCTTCGCCTCCGGGGTGCCAACCCCTATCTCAATCCCAATGCCGCGCTGCATATCGGCCTGGCGATGCATGAGCTTGCCGTAAACTCGGTCAGCTACGGCGCTCTCTCCCGGCCGGATGGATTCGTCGAAGTGACCGCCAATCTCGACATCATCACCCCTGGCGAGGTTACACTCTCGCTGACATGGGCCGAAGCCATCGGAACCAATGGCGGCCGGGGGAGTCAAAAGCGATTCGGCAGCATCGCGCTGGAGCGGGTGGTGCCGGCATCCCTGAGCGGAACCGCAAGGCTCGACATCGCGGACGGCCGCCTTGAATACCGTCTTGTCGTCCCACACAGCAATTTCGAGACGCACTGAACGGCCGGCGCAATCAACGATCCTTAACCGGCTGTTCACCATAAGGGCGGATGCTGTTTTACCCAGATGCCGCTGCAATCCGCTGGGTTGCGGCACGGTATGGGAGGAATGCTTGACGGTCACCGACATGAACAGACTGGAACAGGCTGCCCGTGTTTCGATGGGCGAATTCCAGGATCCCGAAGCGTCCGCGGAGCCGCTTACGCCGCATCACACATTGCTGTGGGGCATCGTCCTGGCGGCAGCCTCGACAATTCTCCTCATCGCTATGTTCCAGCTGACCTGACCGAATCCCCTGCTGGCAACAGTGCGCGCTGTTAACCGTTTGCAGCGCCGGGCACTATTCGCATGTCACGCCGCCCGCTCAGGAACTTTTGGCCGATATGGGCCGTTGTTGTGGCGAGAGGACATGTCGCCATGGAACACATCGCTGCATTGTTGCTTGTCATCGGCTGCAGCAACTCGATGACCGATTGTCGTGAGCTTCAGGTGCCGGTGAGCATTTTCGAAACCGCCGACGAATGCACTGCCGAACGACCGTTTGCCATGGGCGACGTGCAGGGGCAGGCGCAGCACATCGTCGCCAGATGTCTCGCTGTCGATCCAGCACTTGAGGATGACTACGACCAGGTCGTCTGGAAGGTGCGTCCCGACGGGAGCCTCGACGCCTCTCTTGCTATTTCCAGCCTTGTCATGGCATCGAATGCGATGCGCCCAGAAAAAGACTATCTTAGCCAAGAATAAATTCGCGCGGCAAAGGCCGTCATTTCATGCTAAATGACTGCTGGAGCTTACCAAAGTGTGGACACAAGTGAGGAGTGACTCAATGCGGAAGATGATTATTGCCATGGTTGCGGTGGCCGCTCTCAGCGGCTGCACCACCACCGAGCAGGACGTGGTTGGCGGCGGCTTGATTGGCGCCGGCGTCGGCGGTCTGGTCGGTGGCGGCAAGGGCGCGCTGATCGGTGCGGCTGTCGGTGCCGGTTCCGGCCTGCTGGTGCGCAACCTGCGCAACGGCTATTGCCAGTATCGCGATCATCGCGGCCGGATTTACACGGCGCGCTGCAACTGATTCGGCGACAGTCGAAACTTCGATCCGGAGGCCGGTCCGCCGGCCTTCGGATTTTCCACGTATGGGCGTGCCGTTTGCCATCGCCCTGAATATTCGTCTCAGCCTGTCAGCGGAATTTTGATTTCCACCTTCAGACCGTCGGCCTGAAAATCGCGCCTGATCGTGCCGCGCAATTCGCGCGTGACGTTGAGGTCGATCAGCTTGGTGCCGAATCCGGTCTCGGCCGGCGCCTCGACTTTTTTCTTCCCGGCCTCCCGCCAGTTCAGCACCAGTGTCCGCTCCCGCCCGCGCCCTTCCACCGACCACTCGACCTTGAGCGCCCAGTCGCTCCTGAGCGAATTGGCGGAATTGCCGGCTTCGCCATATTTCAGCGCATTGGTCGCCAGCTCATGGAAGGTCAGGCCAAGCGCCTGCGTCGTGGTCTCGTCGAGCAGCACCTCCGGTCCCGACAACAACCCCTCGGGCAGGTCCTTGCCGAACACCTGGCCAAGCTCGATGCGCAGGAGGTCTGCGAGATCGGCCTTCTGCCAGCGCGAGCGCGTCAGCATGTCCTGGGAGGCTGCCATCGCCTGCAGCCTGGCCGAAAAAGACGCCGAAAACTCGTTGACGTCGGTCGCCCGCGACGCCGTCTGCCGCGCGATCGCCAGCACCCGGGTGATCGAATTCTTGATGCGATGCTTCATCTCCTGCAGCATCAGATCCTTTTCGAGCAGGCTCTTTTCGGTCGTCTCGTGCAGGCGCGAGGCCGCCTCATAGGCGCGCTCCTGAAAGCGCGCCACCAGCGCGATGGCGCCCGCCGCGAGCAGGCCGAACAGCCCCAGCATCATCGGGATGGCGCGCGACGAAGGCTGCGAGAAGGCGCTGGTCGGCCGGAACAGTACAGTCCACGGGCGGCCGGCTACCGTGATCTTGCGGGTGACCAGCAGCCGGTCGCCAAAGGCGGAGGCCGGCGGCGTCTCCGACCGGAACAAGAGATTGTCGCCGTTCACCGCGCCGTCATAGATCTCGGTGTTGACCGGCAGCAGCGGCGCGCGGCTGAGCGCGATCTGGAACAGGTCGCTGGCCCGGAAAGCCGCATAGAGAAAGCCCGCGGTCGAGGATCGCGATGCGTTGATGACCTCCGGCGCGGTTTCGACGTTGAGCCGCACGAAAACCAGGAAGCCGGGGAAGGTCTGTTTCGCGCCTGTGCCCTGGCCCAGTTGCACCAGCCCGCTCGCGTGCTGGCGGTCGTCGGCCATCGCCTTTTCGATCGCCGCGCGCCGCACCGCTTCGCTGAACATGTCGTAGCCGATGCCGCTCTGGTTGGACGGATCCAGCGGCTCGAAGAGCATGATGGGCGCGCGCCAGGGCTGCGTCGTGTCCGGATAGACCGGATGGCTGGCGCCAAAATCGTGCAGGATGTCGCGTTCGACCGCCGCCTCGTCACCTGTCTTGACCAGCCTGAGGAATCCGATGCCACGCAGGCCGGCGAAATTGTTGTCGATGTCCAGCGCGTTGAAAAACGCCTTGAACTCGCTCTGAGAAATATCCCCATTGCGGGCGTCGAACAGGGCCTGTGTCGACCGCAGCAGCGACAAATGCAGGTCGATACGGCTCTCGATCCGGTTGAGGGCGTCGTCGGCCGCCGCCTCGAACTTGATGCGGGAGGCTTCCTGTGTCGCGAAATAGGCGAACCCCGCCATGGTCATGCTGATCAGCGCTACGGCGATGAACGCAACGATTGGAAAGAGTTTCTTCAACGGATGATGCGGTCCATGAGCAATACCGGACCTTTATGGGCAAGTCATCAGGCCAACACAATGGCAAGGCCAAGCCATCGCGATCACTGGCATATCACGTGAGCGGCAACCGGCCATGCCGATCAGCCCATTTCGGGCCGTCGGCAGGCCTCAGGCGGCGATCTTCAGCGCACCCGGCCCGGGGATGGCGCCCGGAGGACATTTGCCCAGGATGATCATGCCCAGCACCTCGTCCTGGGTGACATCGGTGGTACGAGCGGTGCCGACGACCTGGCCGTTCTTCATCACGCAGACCCGGTCGGCCAGCTCGAAGACATCGTGGATGTCGTGGCTGATCAGGAAGATGCCGATACCATCGGATTTGAGCTGCCTGACCAGTTCGCCGACCTGCGCCGTCTCCTGCGGACCAAGGGCTGCCGTCGGCTCGTCCATGATCAGGATGCGGGCGTTGAACAAGATCGCGCGCGCGATCGCCACCGACTGGCGCTGGCCGCCCGACAGCTTGATCACCGGCTCCTTGAAGCGCTGGAAGCGCGGATTGAGCCGGCCCATCACCTTGCGCGCCTCGGCCTCCATGGCAACGTCGTCGAGCGTGCCCCAGCCGGTCATCAGCTCGCGGCCGAGGAACAGATTGGCGGCGGCGTCGACATTGTCGGCCAAGGCGAGCGTCTGGTAGATGGTCTCGATGCCGTATTTCTTGGCGTCTCGCGGGTTGGAGATCGAAGCCTCCTCGCCATTGACGAAGATCTGGCCGGCATCGCGCTTGTAAGCGCCCGACAGGATCTTGATCAGCGTCGATTTGCCGGCACCGTTATGGCCGAGCAGCGCCACGACCTCGCCGGGGAAAAGATCGATCGAGGCATCGTCGACGGCGCGGATGCCGCCAAAGGCGATCGAGATGTTGCGCATGTCGATCAGCGGCGTGCCAATGGGGGCAGTTGTGGGAGCGATTTTGTCGGCCATGATCGTTTCTCCCCTAAACCCGCTTGCGATAGACGGTGTCGAGCCACACCGCGATGACCAGCACGGCGCCGACGACGATGCTCTGCAGCGGTGAGTCGATGCCGAGCAGCACCATGCCCGACTGCAATGACTGCATCAGAAGCGCGCCCAGCATGGCGCCCATCACCGTGCCGGAGCCGCCGGCGAGCGACGTGCCGCCGATGACGGCGGCGGCAATGACCAGAAGCTCGTCCAGCGTGCCCAGCGCATTGGTCGACGCGTTGAGCCGGGCCGACGAGATCGCCGCGCTGACCGCGGCCAGCACGCCCATGATCATGAACACCTTCATGGTCACCCAGCGGGTGTTGATGCCGGCAAGTTCGGCCGCCTCCGGATTGCCGCCAATGGCGAAAACATAACGGCCGAAACGCGTGCGCTTGGTGATGAAGGTCATGATGATGCCCACGGCCACCGCCATCAGCACCGGTATGGCAATGCCATGCGCGATGTACAGCCCGCCTTCGGGAACGGTAATGCCGTTCTGCTGGGCGTACTGGCGCACGATGCCGATCGGCCATGGATAGGAATTGGCGATCCAGACGGCGCCAAGGATAGCGGCGCAGGCAACCACGCCAAGCAAGGTCTCGGCCCAAACGGGGCGCAGCGGAAAGTGGAACCGCTTGCGCTGCGACCTGCCGTTGAGCAGCATGAAGGCGACCGCCACACAGGCGACGACACCGACGATCCAGCTGGCGGTGGCGCCGATCGAGCCGCGTGGTCCGCCGCCCATCAGCTGGAAGGTCGTGTCGAGCGGCGCGACCGTGCGCCCGCTGGTGATCAGCCACGCCATGCCGCGCCAGACCAGCAGGCCGCCCAGCGTCACGATGAAGGCCGGGACCTCCATATAGGCGATGATGAAGCCCTGGAACGCGCCGATCAGGAGACCAAGCGCCACGCCGGCCGCCAGCGCGATGATCCAGAGCCAGGGGTTTCCAAGCTGGAAACCGACGACGCGGATCAGGAATTCGGCCTGCGCCACGCCCATGATCATGCCGATCACACCTTCGACGGATCCGACCGAGAGGTCGATGTTGCGCATGACGATAACCAGCACCATGCCTGTCGCCATGATCGCGACCGACGAGGTCTGCACCGACAGGTTCCACACATTGCGCGGCGTCAGGAAAAGCCCGCCCGACAATATGTGGATGCCGACCCAGATGACCAGCAGCGCGCCGATCATGCCGAGCATGCGCGTATCGAGCTCGGTAGCCTTGAGGAACCGTCCGACGGCGCTGAGTTCGGATGCACGCGCCCTGTCCGCTGCCGTGCTGCCGACCGGTTGATTAGAGGTCGTGTCGGTCATGCTGTCCTCCCACCGGTTTACCGTCTGACGCGGGTACCGAACATGGATGCTATTTGCTTTCCGCGGTCATTTGAAGCGGGAAGCCCCTCGAGAAACGCCGCGGCTTTTGGGCCGCGGCGTCGATATCGAACGGTATTGCGCCGTTTAGTTGCAGGCGGCGACGCTGCCGGCGGCAACGCCCGCGCAGACTTCGTCCTTCTTGATCCAGCCGGCATCGATGACGACGTTGAGATTGTCCTTGGTGATGGCGACCGGGGTCAGGAACAGCGACTTGACGGTGTTGCCGCCAGGCGTCGTGAAGTCCTTCACACCGGCGATATCGGTCATCTTCTTGCCGTCGGCCAGCTGCGAGGCGATCTCGGCGGCGTTCTTGCCGAGTTCGCGCGCGTCCTTCCACACCGACACGGTCTGGGTGCCGAGCGCGATACGGTTCAGCGCGGCATGGTCGCCGTCCTGCCCCGAGACCGGCACGGTGCCGGCAAGCCCCTGCGCCGTCAGCGCCGCAACGACGCCGCCGGCGGTGCCGTCATTGGCCGCGACGACCGCGTCGACCTTGTTGTCGTTGGCGGTCAGGAACTGCTCCATGTTCTTCTGGGCGTTGGCAGGCAGCCAGCCGTCGGTATAGGCCTCGCCGACATTCTTGATCTTGCCGCTGTCGATGGCGGCCTTGAGCACTTCCATCGAGCCTGCGAACAGGAAGTCGGCATTCGGATCGGCGCCCGAGCCCTTGATGAAGACATAGTTGCCTTCCGGCTTGGCCTTGAACACCGCGCTGGCCTGCAAACGACCGACTTCCTTGTTGTCGAAGGTCAGGTAGAAGACGTCCTTGTTCTCGATCAGGCGGTCATAGCCGACGACCGGAATGCCTTCGTCCAGCGCCTTCTGCACGGCCGGGCCGATGGCCGAGGCATCCTGGGCCAGGATGATCAGCGAATTGGCGCCCTGCGAGATCAGGCTCTCGACATCGGTAAGCTGCTTGCCGGGATTGGACTGCGCGTCGGCGGAAATGTACTTGTCGCCGGCGGCCTCGATCGCCTTCTTCATGGCGGCCTCGTCGGTCTTCCAGCGCTCTTCCTGGAAGTTGGACCACGAAACGCCGATGACCTTGTCTTTCGCCTGCGCGACCGACGCAAGCGTCAGCGACATGGCGACACCCGCCAGGATGGCGGCCGTGAATCTCTTCATGATATTCCTCCCTGCGCCGCGTATGGCGCGACCAAACTGGCCCTAAGGCCGGCACAGAGGCCCTATTTTTTCGAGCCCCGAAAAAACACTGATCCAACACCGGAACGCTGTCAACAACGATTCTGATGGATTTTGATGTCCCTCTGAATTTTTTTCGAGCTTCGCAATAAATAAATGACAGCACCGGCCGCTTCTGCCAGTATTTGACCGTGTCGCCGGCAGCGTTCGAGGGAGGCCGGAAGGACCGCGGCGACCGGGAGGATGTGAAAAAACATGTCGGTCGGAATCCGCCACGACGATCTGCGCCGGCGCAACCGCGCGATGGTGATCGCGGCCGTGCGCCAGGCTGGCCGGCCCTCACGCACCGAGATCGCCGCGACCACCGGCCTCAGCCATTCGACCATATCGGCGATTTCCTCAGACCTGATCGGCGAAGGCATCCTGGCCGAGGGCAAGCCGAGCGAGGCCGGCGCGCTGAAACGCGGCAGGCCGCAGGTCGGCCTCGGCCTCACTCCGGAGGCCGCGGCTGTGATGACCGTGGTGCTGTCGCTGAATTTCCTGTCGGTCGCAGTCATCGACTATGCCGGCCAGGTGATATCTGAAGAACAGCGCCGGCTGGACACGCTGACCATGTCGCGCGAGGCGCTGATCGGCGAATGCGTGGCCATCGTAAGGCGGCGCCTCGAAGATCCCGACATTGACGTGCGCAGCGTCGCCCGCATCGCGCTGGCGATCCAGGGCATCACCGATACCGAGGCCCGGGCGATGCTGTGGTCGCCGATCACGCCGCAGACCGACATCGCCTTCGCCGACATACTCGAAGCCGAGTTCGGCATCCCCGCCACCATGGAAAACGACTGCAACATGATGGCGGTGGCGCTGCGCAGGCGCGATCCCGAGCGCTACCGCGACGACTTCATCGCCATCCTGCTTTCGCACGGCATCGGCATGGGGCTGGTGCTGAAGGGCGAGCTGTTCACCGGCACCCATTCCTCGGGCGGCGAGTTCGGCCACATGATCCATCGGCCCGGCGGCGCGCTCTGCCGCTGCGGGCGGCGCGGCTGTGTCGAGGCCTATGCCGGCAATTACGCCATCTGGCGCAATGCCAGGCAGCTCGGCGAGGACACCGAGCCGGTGGCCGATGTCAGCGACGCGCAGATGCGGGCGCTGGCCGCGACGGCACGGGAACGGGACGGACCCGAGCGCGAAGCCTATCGCAAGGCCGGCGAGGCACTGGGTTACGGCCTCGGCAGCCTGTTCGCGCTGATCGATCCGGCGCCCGTTGCCATGGTCGGCGTCAGCGCCGCCGCCTTCGATCTCATCGAGCCGGCATTGCGCGAGGCGATCGCCCAGACCGCTGGTGGCCAGCACTCGGAATCGATCTCCTTCGACACCGAACCGAACGAACTGCCGCTGATCCGCGAAGGTTGCGCCATGCGCGCGCTGACCTTCGTCGACCAGGAGATTTTCGCGCCGGGCGTGCAGGCAAGAACGGGTGCCGGAAAGAACGTTGCCTGACGGTCAGGACGAAACTCGATCATTCTGAACGACCGCGTTCGGCCCGTTGCGACATCAATTGGCAATGTGTCTGCCTGTATGATCTGCTGATGTCCCGTTCGTTGGTGATCAACTTCAACATAGATCAGGCCGAGTTTTACGGCCTCGTCCATCGTGTTCGCAACTTCGGCGAGGACGTCTACCGCTTCCTGCGAACCAACGGCTGGGGCGAAATTATTATCGGCGAGGTCGACGCGGCCACTACGCAGCTGATCATTCGAGACATCAAACATTCAAAGCTCCAGCGCGTTGCTGTATGGGTCGAAGAGGAGATGAGGCGGCAACATCTGTTGGGAGAAGTCGAAGTCCGCTGATCACCCTCTTCACGGCATTGGCGACTACCTGCTGATTGGAGTTTCGATCTTGGAGCCTCATCCCGATTTTATCGGGATGAGGCAAGCTCTAGTCTTCCCGGATCGCGTAGCCCGCCCCACGAATGGTACGGATGACATCCGGCATGCGACCATTGTTGACCGCCTTGCGCAACCGGCCGACATGCACGTCCACGGTACGCTCGTCGATGTAGATCGTCTCGCCCCAGACATTGTCGAGCAGCTGGCTGCGCGAGAACACGCGGCCAGGATGGCGCATCATGAATTCGAGCAGGCGGAATTCGGTCGGCCCGAGCCGGATCTCGCTCTTCTTGCGGTAGACCCGGTGCGATTCACGGTCGAGCACGATATCGCCGACCTTGAGCACGCTGGACAGCACTTCCGGCTTGGCGCGGCGCAGCAGCGCCTTGATGCGGGCCATGAATTCCGGCGTCGAGAACGGCTTGACCAGATAGTCGTCGGCGCCGGTGGAAAGCCCGCGTACACGGTCGCTTTCCTCGCCCCGCGCGGTCAGCATGATGATCGGCAGCCGCTCGGTCTCGGGCCGCATCCGCAATCGCCGGCAGAGTTCGATGCCGGATACCGCCGGCACCATCCAGTCGAGCACGAGCAGGTCGGGCACGTTCTCCTGCAGGCGGATTTCGGCTTCGTCGCCGCGTGTCACCACCTCGACCTGGTAACCCTCCGATTCCAGATTGTAGCGGAGGAGCACGCCGAGCGGCTCCTCGTCCTCCACCACCATGATGCGTGGTGCGATCATCGGTTGGTTACCCCTGCGCTCAGGCCGCCGGCGCCGACATCGCCGTCTCGTCCTGTTTTGGACGGTTGGCGGGCAGCTGCGTGCCGGTCAGGACATAGTACGCATTCTCGGCGATGTTGGTCACGTGGTCGCCGATGCGTTCGAGATTCTTGGCGCAGAACAACAGATGCGTGCAAGCCGTGATGTTGCGCGGATCTTCCATCATATAGGTCAGCAGTTCGCGGAAGACGGAGGTGTATTTGACGTCGATGCGCTCATCGTCGGCGCGCAGCTTCGCCAGTGCCGCGGCATCGCGCGCCGCATACTCCTCGATGACGCCCTGCACCTGGATCAGCACCAGCTGCGCCATGGCGTCGATGGAATGCGACAGGTCGCGCGGCGTGGCGCTGAGGCCGACAGTACCGACGCGCTTGGCGATGTTCTTGGCAAGGTCGCCAATGCGTTCGAGGTCGCCGGCCATGCGGATCGAGCCGACGACATGGCGCAGATCGTCGGCCATCGGCTGGCGCTTGGCGATCAGCGTGATGGCGCGGTCGTCGAGTTCGCGCTGGCGCGCATCCATGATGGCGTCGTCGGAGACGACGCGCTGGGCGAGCGCATTGTCGGAGTTCAGCAGCGCCTTGGTGGCGCCGCCGACCATCGAGCCGGCGAGATCGCCCATGTCGCTGATCAGCCTGCTGATCTGTCCGAGATCCTCGTCGAAGGCTGCGACTGTGTGTTCGGCCATGATCCTGGTCCTCGTATGCGTGCGATCAGCCGAAGCGGCCGGTTATGTAGTCTTGCGTGCGCTTCTCGCGGGGCGACGTGAAGATCTTCTCGGTGCGGTCGAATTCGACCAGTTCGCCCAGATACATGAAGGCGGTCTGCTTCGAGACGCGCGCCGCCTGCTGCATGTTGTGGGTGACGATGACGATCGTATAGTCGGCCTGCAGCTCGTCGATCAGCTCCTCGATCTTGGCGGTCGACAGCGGGTCGAGCGCCGAGGCAGGCTCGTCGAGCAGGATGACTTCAGGCTTCACCGCCACGGTGCGGGCGATGCACAGCCGCTGCTGCTGGCCGCCCGACAGGCTGAGGCCGCTAGCATTGAGCTTGTCCTTGACCTCGGTCCACAGTGCCGCGCGCTTGAGCGCCTGCTCGACGCGGCCGTCCATCTCGGCCTTGCTGATCTTCTCGTAGAGCCTGACGCCGAAAGCGATGTTCTCGTAGATCGACATCGGGAACGGCGTCGGCTTCTGGAACACCATGCCGATCTTGGTGCGCAGCAGGTTGAGGTCCTGCGAGCGGTCGAGAACGTTCTGGCCGTCGAGCAGCACCTGGCCCTCGGCGGTCTGCTTGGGATAAAGCTCGTAGATGCGGTTGAAGACGCGCAGCAGCGTCGACTTTCCGCAACCCGACGGGCCGATGAAGGCGGTGACGCTGCGCTCGGGCAGCGACAGCGTGATGTCCTTCAGCGCCTTCGACTGGCCGTAGTAGAAATTGAGGTTCTTGACCTCGATCTTGGCCTTGGTCGCCGCCTCTGCGGCGATCGTCATGTCTGGAGACAACATCTGGCTCATTTGTCCTCTCTGCGTCCGGTCAGGCTGCGCGCAAAGATGCTGAGCGCGAGAACCGTCAATGTGATTATGAGTGCACCGGTCCAGGCCAGCTGCTGCCATTCCTCATAGGGGCTGAGAGCGAACTGGAAGATGGTGACAGGCAGGCTGGCCATCGGCGCGTTGAGATTGCTCGACCAGAACTGGTTGTTCAGCGCCGTGAAAAGAAGCGGTGCGGTTTCGCCGGAGATGCGGGCGATGGCCAGCAATATGCCGGTGACGATGCCCGAAAGCGCGGCACGATAGGCAACCGAGCGGATGACCACCCAGCGCGGCGCGCCGATCGCGGTGCCGGCTTCGCGCAAGGCGTTGGGCACCAGGTTGAGCATGTCCTCGGTGGTGCGCACGACGACGGGGATGACCAGGATGGCGAGTGCCACGGCACCGGCGATCGCCGAGAAATGCCCCATCGGCCGCACCATCAGCTCATAGACGAACAGGCCGATGATGATCGACGGCGCCGACAGAAGGATGTCGTTGATGAAGCGCACCACCGTGGTGAGCTTCGAGAAGCGACCATATTCGGCCATATAGGTGCCGGCCAGCACGCCGATCGGCGTGCCGACGATGATGCCGATGATGGTCATCACGATGCTGCCGTAGATGGCGTTGAGCAGGCCGCCGGCGTCGCCGGGCGGCGGCGTCATTTCCGTGAAGACCGAGAGGGAGACGCCGGCCAGGCCCTTGTAGAGCAAGGCGCCAAGGATCAACGCCAGCCAGGCAAGGCCGATGCAGGCGGCGATGACGCACAGCGCCATCATCACGCCATTCTTGCGCTTGCGGCTCTGGTGAAGCGATGCGGCCGTCGACATCGGTCAGGCTCCCGTGCGGGCGTCGATGCGCATCAGCATGTAGCGGGCGATGGCAAGGATCAGGAAGGTGATAACGAACAGGATGAGGCCGAGCGCGACCAGCGAGGAAGTGTAGAGGTCGCCGACCGCTTCGGTGAATTCGTTGGCGATGGTCGCCGAGATGGTCGTTGCCGGCGCAAACAGCGACGTCGAGATGCGGTGCGCGTTGCCGATGACGAAGGTCACCGCCATCGTTTCACCGAGGGCGCGGCCGAGGGCGAGCATGACGCCGCCCATGATGCCGATGCGGGTGTAGGGAATGACGACCCGGCGCGTGACCTCCCAGGTCGTGCAGCCGATGCCATAGGCCGATTCCTTCAGCACCGACGGCACCGTATCGAAGACGTCCTTGGTGATCGAGGTGATGAAAGGCAGAATCATGATGGCCAGGATCATCGCCGAGGTCAGCAGGCCGATGCCGTAAGGAGGGCCTGCGAACAGGCTGTTGAGGCCCGGAATGCCGTGGAACACGCTGATGATGAAGGGCTGCACCGTCGTCTGCAGAAACGGCGCCAGCACGAACAGGCCCCAGATGCCGTAGATGATCGAAGGGATGCCCGCCAGCAGTTCAACCGCCATGCCGATCGGACGCCGCAGCGGGCGTGGGCAAAGCTCGGTGAGGAAGATGGCAATGCCGATGCCGAGCGGCACGGCGATCAGGATGGCGATGGCCGAGGTGATGATGGTGCCGTAGATCGGTGCCAGGGCGCCGAACTTCTCCGTCACCGGGTTCCAGCTTTCGCTGGTCAGGAAGGAAAAGCCGAAGGTCGACAGGGCTTGCCAGGAACCGGCAAACAGCGAGATCGCAACGCCGCCGAGCAGGACCAGCACCAATATCGCGGCGGCGCGGGTTGTCGCGTGGAAGATTGCGTCGGTCAGTGCGAACCGTCGAACGGTGGCATCGCGCGAACTTCTAACGGCTGGCAAGGCTTCCTGGACAGCGCTCATGTCAAGCTCGGCTCTTTCGGTTGAAGGAAAAGGAGCGCCGCGGGCGCGGCGCTCCTTTGAAGGATGTTACTCGCCAACGTAGACGGGCTTGCCGCCGGCCTGGATGTCGGCCTTCCACGAAGCCTTGACTAGGTCGACGACGCTGTCGGGGATCGAGACGTAGTCGAGCGCCTTGGCGGTTTCCTTGCCGTCCTTGTAGGCCCATGCAAAGAACTTCAGGGCTTCGCCGGTGGCAGCGGCATCATCCGGAGCCTTGTGGATCAGGACCCAGGTCGAGGCAGCGATCGGCCAGGTGGTGTCGCCGGGCTCGTTGGTGATGATGACGTTGAAGTTCTTGGCGCCCTTGAAGTCGGCATTCGAAGCGGCAGCGCCGAAGGATTCGAGCGACGGCTCGACGACCTTGCCGGCTGCGTTCAGCATCTTGGAGTAGGACAGGTTGTTCTGCTTGGCATAGGCGTATTCGACGTAGCCGATGCCGCCGTCCGTCTGCTTGACGGTGTTGGCAACGCCTTCGCTGCCCTTGGCGCCGACGCCCGTCGGCCATTCGACGGCGGAGTCCGAACCGACCTTGTCCTTCCAGTCGGGCGAGAGCTTCACCAGATAGTTGGTGAAGTTGAAGGTGGTGCCCGAGCCGTCCGAACGATGCACGACGGCGATCGCGGTCGACGGCAGGGTGAGACCGGGGTTCAGCGCCTTGATCGCGGCATCGTCCCAGGTGGTGATGGCGCCGAGATAGATCTGGGCGAGCGTCTTGCCGTCGAGGACGAGTTCGCCCGGCTTGACGCCGGTCAGGTTGATGATCGGCACGATGCCGCCCATCACCATCGGGAACTGCACGAGGCCGTTCTTTTCCAGATCGGCGTCGGACATCGGCTTGTCGGTGGCGCCGAAGGTCACGGTCTTGGCGATGACCTGCTTGATGCCGCCGCCCGAACCGATCGACTGATAGTTGAGGCCGATGCCGGTGTCCTTCTTGTAGGTGTCGGCCCACTTGGCGAACACCGGATAGATGAAGGTCGAGCCAGCGCCGGAAAGATCAGCTGCGATGGCTGCGGAAAGGGTGAAGGTAGACGCTGTAGCCATTGCGATCGCAACGGCCGCCGAGCGGATGAAATGTCTCATGTGGCCTGCTCCTGTTCGGAAGATGGTCTCTCGGCGCCATTCCAAACCAGCGCCCGCTGAGGCCAATAGCCTTGGATTATTACAGTCGCATGACAGTTTCGTGTCAGCCCGGTAACGCGTCGCCGGCTGTGCAAAAGGCGGTCGCGTCGGATGGCCGTGGCCTGATCCGGGTTTGCGCCCGGAATCAGGGACTTGAGCCATCCACCGGCCGGAGCCGCCGCCGGATTCGACGGGGCTTTCTCGGATGAAGAAAATCCGGACGGGAGCGCGTTGCTCAAGGCCAGAGCGTGTCATGGCCGGGCCATCGCCAAAAACAGGTCCGTTGGGGTAGGTTGACGCTGTTTGTTGCCGGCGGTCGCTGCTCCCGCCCGTAACTGCAAGGGGCGGAATTCGATTTTGCCATTGTCCCGGCTCGGCGCCGGCTTTGGTATGGTGCGATCGCACCATAGGCATTGCACGCAGGGGTAGCAGCATCATCCGCGATTGATTCGGATCCTTGGAACCGGGCGACGCCGTGCTATCCCGCGTTGCGCTGGACCTGGCGGCCGGCGCCGAGCCAGCGCTCGACTTTGTCCAGCAGGGCCCTGGGGCTGATCGGCTTGGGCAGATAGTCGTCCATGCCCGCCTCTAGGCAGCGTTCGCGATCGCCCTTGAGCGCATGCGCGGTCACGCCGATGATCGGCACATGCGTGCCGGTTTCCTGCTCCAGCCGGCGGATCGCGGCGGTCGCCTCGAGCCCGCTCATCTCCGGCATCGAGACATCCATCAGGATCATGCATGGATTGAGCTTGCCGAAAGCCTCGAGCGCCTTGCGGCCATTGCCGACGATCTCGAAACCATGGCCGGTCTCGCCAAGGATCTGGGTGAAGACCATCTGGTTCACCTCATTGTCCTCGGCCACCAGTATATCCAGCCTGTGTCCATCACCGCCAGTGACGGGCAGCCGAGGCCGAACCGGCGGCGGCTGCAATTGCGCGCGTTGTTCGGACAGCGCCAGCGGCGGCGGCTGGGGAGCATTGGGCCTTTCGGCTGCGAGCGGCTGGACGGCCTGGCTGTCCGTGGCGTGGCGATGACGCTGGATAGTCGCCACCAGCGTCTCCAGAAGCACCGAGGAGCGCGCCGGCTTGATCAGCTGGGCGTCGATGCCGAGATCGCGGTAGCTGGTGTTGGCGAGCGACTGGTCGACCGAGGTCAGCATGATGATGGGCGTGTCGGCTAGGCCTTCGGTGCTGCGCACGACACGCGCCATTTCGGCGCCGCTCATCTCGGGCATCTGGTAGTCGAGCACGACGCAATCCACACGCACGCCATAGGCGGCGGCCGCGATCAGCACCTTGAGGCCCTCCGCGCCGCTTTCGGCCGCGCAGGAATCGAACGTCCACGAGGTCATCTGCTCGGTCAGGATGGCCCGGTTGACGGCATTGTCGTCGACGATCAGCACGCGTGCGCCCGTCACATCCACCGGCATGATGCGCTGCCCGCTCTGTCCGGCCCTGGGCAGCGTCACGGTGAACCAGAAGGTCGAGCCCTTTCCCTCGGCGCTCTCGACGCCGATGGTGCCGCCCATCAGTTCGACCAGCCGTGAGGTGATGGCAAGGCCAAGCCCGGTGCCCTCGTGCCGACGTGTCGAGGAGGTGTCGACCTGGCTGAATTTTTCGAACACCAGCTTCAGTTTTTCCTCGGGGATGCCGATCCCGGTGTCGGTGACCGAGATCGTCAGCCTGGTTCCGGTCGGAACCCTCTCACCGGTCACGTCGACCAGCACATGGCCTTCGTCGGTGAATTTCACCGCATTGCCGACCAGATTGGTGACGATCTGCCGGATGCGGCCGACATCGCCGATGAACAGGCTTTCGAGCCTCGGCTCGACACGCACGATGAGTTCGAGATCCTTTTCCTTGGCGCGTGTCGACACCAGCGTCGCCACGTCCTCGATCGCCTCGGCAAGGTTGAAGGGCGCCGGATCGAGCACCATCTGGCCGGCATCGATCTTGGAGAAATCCAGGATGTCGTTGATGATCGTCAACAGCGCGTTGCCCGACTTGACGATGATGTCGGTGAACGTTTTCTGCTTGGGATCGAGATTGGATTTGGCCAGGAGTTCAGCCATGCCCAGCACACCGTTCATCGGCGTGCGGATCTCATGGCTCATATTGGCGAGGAATTCCGACTTGGCGCGGTCGGCGAGCACGGCACGCTGGCGCGCCTCGCTGAGCTCCGCCTCGCGCATTTTCAGTTCTGTGATGTCGGTGGTCGATCCGATCAGGTAGAGCGAACCGTCCGACGCGATCATCGCGCCTTTGCGCGCGAACTGATGCCTGACGCTGCCGTCGGCAAGCCGCACCGTCTCCTCGACCTCCTGGGTGTCGCCGGTGCGCAGCACGGCGAGATCGCCGGCCACGAAAGCCTCGCCGTCCTCCCCGAAAATCTCGATGTCGGTCTTGCCGATCGCATCTTCCCTGCTGAGACCGGTCAGATCGCACCAGCCCTTGTTGACATAGAACTGCCTAAGATCGGAGCGCTTGGCGTAGATCGACACCGGTACATTGTCGATCAGGCTGCGGAACACCTCGTTCTCGCGCATGCTCTCTTCCAGAGCCTTCTCGCGCGCCTTGACGTCGGTGATATCGGTGCTGGAGCCGACCAGATGCACCGATCCGTCTGTCGCCACCAGGCGGCTCTTGCGCGTCATCAACTGCCGCACCGTGCCGTCGCTATGGGTGACAGGTTCTTCGACCTCGAGGCCCTTGCCGGTTACGACGACCTGGGTGTCGTCATGGCTGTAGCCTTCCGCGTCTTGTGTGCCGAACAGCTCACGGTCGGTCCGGCCGATGACGTCTTCCTTGGCGATGCCGGTCAGCGCGCACCAAGCCTTGTTGACGAATTCGATGCTCAGGTCCTGCGCCTTGATGAAGGCGGCCACCGGCAACTCGTCCATCACGTGGCGGAAGAGATCGATCTGGCGCATCGAGTCGCGCAGCGCCGCCTCGCGGCTCTTGATGTCGGTGATGTCGACGCGCACGCCGATGAACGTCCCGTCATCGGTGCGCATGTCGTAGACCTGGTACCAGCGCCCATCGGCATTGAGGCGCTCGTAGGAAGAATTCGGCAGGTGGTAGCGGGCCAGTATGCTGTCGAGCCAGCGTTCGGGTTCGACCCCGTACAGCCTGTCGATCCCGGCATCGCCGCTCGAGCGGAAATAGCCGACCGACTGGCCGAATTCCAGCGCCTCGCGGAAGCTGCAGCCAGGCTGCCAGAAGGGCTTCAGCGCCGGCAGCGTGTCCTGCAGTTTGCGGTTGGCGAAGACGAACTTGTCGTCGCGGTCGTAGATGATGACGCCGGCCGGCAGCGATTCCAGCACGCTGGCTAGGTACTTGCGTGCGTCCTGTGCCTCGGTCTCACGCCCCTTCATGTCGGTGACGTCGACATAGGAGATGAGCCGCTTGCCGCCGGGCAGCGGTGCCAGCGACGCGACAAGCGTGCGCCCGTCATTGTGCGGCAATTGTCTGGAGCCGGCGACGCCGGCCCTGATTTCGGCTTCGCGCTCGGCGGTATGACGTTGCCAGGCAGCGTCATCGGCGCCGTAAGGGTCAATGGCGCGGCTGGCTTCCATGAGTTCGCGAAAGGCCGAGCCGATCCCGGCGCGGCCTGGATCGATCCTCCAGAAGTCGTAGAAGGCGCGATTGATGACTTCGGCGCGCATATCGGCATCCAGCACGAGAACACCGATCGGCATCTCATCGACCATGGTGCGGAGATTGACGAGGGTCTCGGCGATTTTGGCGTTGGCGCCTTCGATCTCGGCGTCGCGACGCTTGAGTTCGGTAACCTCATAGTAGGTCAAGAGCCGCTTGCCGCCGGACAGCGCCGTCACCGAGAACATCATCGTCCTGCCGCCGGCATGGACAAATTCGCGAGGCGCGACGGAGCCGGCGCGAATCTCCTCGATACGGCCGGCGAGGTAGCGCTGCCACTGCTGTTCGTCGATATCGCCATAGATGCCGTTGCGGCGGTTGAGTTCCATCAACTGGCTGAAGGGAGCGCCAACGGTTACAACCCCGTCCGGAATGCTGGACAGGTCGCGATAGGCCTTGTTGACGATCAGCGTGTCGAGCTTGCCATCGAGCAGCACGACGCCCATGTGCATGGCGTCCATCGTCCGTTCGAGGTCGGCAAGATGCCGGTCGGGATCGCTGCCCGACGACCGGTTTTGCTCCATGGTCTCGAAGGCGCCGGCCAATGCGGTGACGTTGCGGCCTATGCCGCGGTAGCCGGCAAATTTTCCTTCGTTGTCGAACCGTGGGAAGCCTGACGTCAGCACCCAGCGGCAGGCGGCGCCGCCTCCCTTCAGTTCATAGACGAAGTCGCGGAACGGCCGGCGCGCCTGCAGGTCCTCCAGATGCGCCGTCGCGCTGTGGTTACCCTTCAGGACCTGGTTGAGGAAATCGAAGCGGAACCGACCCAGCACATCAGCCGGATCGATGCCGGTGGCCGCCTGGTAGGTGGGTGAAAGCCAGGAGAACCGCAGTTCGGCATCGGTCTCCCAGACCCAGTCCGAGCCTGCATCGAGCAGTTGGCGAAGCGCGTCGGGCGAATCCATGTCCGCGCGTGGCGGCGCGTCGCCGCGATGCACTGGCTTTTCGGGCCCACGCTTGCCGCGCGCGCCGACTTCGTCCGCTTCCGCCATCCTGTCCCCACCCCGAAAATCAAGGCCGAACCCTCCCTCCGCGGTTCGTCGGCGGAATGTGCCCGAGAAGCATTAACGATCCGCTAACCTTAACGGCGCAACCGGCACGCTCTTCCTGCGTTATTCCGTCCGGTTGTCGGGCGGCCCGAGGCCGCGTTATAAGCCGCGCAGGGGTGTTGCTAATGTATCGACGGATAGGGCCTTTCTTGCTGGGCGTGGCGCTGCTTTTCGGCAGTGGCTGTGCGCGCAGCTATGACGGCACGGTCATCATCCCGCGGCCGCTCGACGCCAGGCGCTTCTGGGACCGGCCGCCACCCAATGTCGACTACACGCCGCCGGCCGACAACGGCGCCTTTCCGGTGCCGCCACAGCCGCCCGGACAATTTGCCGAACGCAAGGTTTCGAAACCTGCCGGGCACAGACGGCATCAGACGCGATATTCACCGCCGCCTCCCCCGCCGTCGGGCCCGGAAAAACAACTGGCATGCAGGAACGTGAGCGCACCAGGCGAGCGCGTTCGCATGGTTTGCGAATAGGCGCAATTCGGGGAGAGTTCCCCGCAGCCTTACAGCGATGCCGCGCCCTTCTTCGGTTGCTTCGCGCCAAGCTTGTCGAGCGCAAGGCGAACCTGGCGCAAATCGTCCTGCCAGCCGTCATCATCACCCATGGAACTCTCCGACGCGGCCCGTTGCAGGCCGCGCGCCTCGGATTCGATCTTACGCAGTTCGGCGACCTTCTCGTCATGGGTCAGGGAGCCGTCTTCGACGATCTCCAGAACCCGCATTTCCCTGAACGTGGCCATGGCTTTTCTCCCGGCTGATGTCGATCACAACGCCGTGAGCGCCCCTCCGTTCCAGACGGGCCCCATAGCCGGCTTCATCATGACGGCGCGCTGCAGCGCCTGTCCCGGGCCGGCGACTATCGGAATTGCCGGGCCGTGGGCTGCCCGAGCGAACGATCAATCCGATGTTACCGAAGCTTGACGCTGAACCTTTGCCTGACTGCCGCGTTCAAGGCATAGGGAGAACGCAGATGTCGATCCACTTCACGGTATCGGAACTGACAAGAGACCTTCTTCATTCTCTCGGGCTGGACCACGAGCGCGCGCCACGACCGCTCAATCCCGAGGAAAACCTGTTGCTTGAGTGCTATCTGGCCGGGCACATCCCGGAATCGGCCTGGAGCGACTATGTCTTCGAGACCCCGGATCTGGGGCGGCACGCCAAGGCACGGCGCCCGAGCCACTGAGCAATTGGCTGCGGCCGCGCCAGCCGCTATTTCTTTGGGGAAACCAGTTGCAACGTGAAGACGTTGCCACCAATGCCTTGCGCCAAAGCCGGTGAAAAACTCAGAGGCGTGCAATTCTTGACGGCGGCGATGGCCGCGTCGATGAACGCTTTTCGCGCCTTGTCATCGCCGGTCACCTTGGCGGCGGTCGGCCGCGGCGGACCGATCAGCGAGCCGTCGCGCTTGAAGCTGAAACTCAGGGTTACTGTGGAATTACCCGCGTCCGCCGGCGGCGTCCAGCATGCCTGGATCGCGTCCCCGACATCATCCATTGTGTTGAGCACTGCTGCTTGTGCAGGCAGGAGCGTCCCAGCCAGCATTCCACCGGCGATGGTCAGCATTGCCGCCACGCATTTCATCGCAAGCCCTCATCTTATTCCAAGCCGGATCCGCTCAACGGGATGTTAGAGGCAACGTCGGCGATGACAATATCCCGACGCGAAAAGTTGACGTTCCGGCGCGGCCCTATCATCGCCGCGCGAGGTCCCGGCATGGGGTCCGAAAAAGCAAAAAAGGCCGGCACGGAGCCGACCTTTCCTTCCACCGATAATGCGCCAGTACATCCGTGGTCGCGCGGTGAATTCCCGCCAGTAGACAGGGCTTTGGTTAACGAATCCTTAAGCTGAAGCCTTCGCCTGCGACCGCACATAGGCGATATAGCCGCGCACGTCGCCGGCCGGCTCGGCATAGGCCTTGCCGAGCTTCTTCTCGATGGCCGCCATGTACTCCTGCGCCCATTTGGGCAGCGGGTAGTCGATGACCGCCAGGAATTCGAGAGTCGCCGCCAGCCTTATGTCGGCGATCGACGGGTTCGTACCGCCGATGAACGGCTTGCCGTCCCTGAAGAAGCTGTGGAAGACCTCCAGCGGCTCGGCGATCGCCGCCATCGCGGCCTTCTGCGCTTCCGACTTCTTGTCGGGATGGGCATCGCTGTGGCCGACCTCGCCGGCATATTGCGGGAAACCCAGCGCCGGATAGGTGGCGCGGGCCACATAGGGGTAGAGCGTGCCGATCAGATAGAACATGGCGCTGTCGATCATCGCCCGTCTGGCCGGCGCCTTGGGATAGAATTTCTCCAGCCCGTGCTTGTTGGCGAGATACTGCATGATGGCGCAGCTTTCCCAGAGCACGCCCCTGGGCAACCCCTTGTCCTCGATCATCGGCGTCAGATGCGCCGGATTGCGCGCCAGATATTCGGGCGAACGCGTGTGGCCCCAGGCGTCGGTCTCGGCGGCGTCGAAGCCGGCCGCGCGAGCAAACACCCGCACCGTCATGTTGTTGACGCTCGGCTTCAGCATGCTGAGCTTCAACGCCGGCTTTTTCGCCAACTTGGCCTTGGCGGTCTTGGCCGCCGACTTTTGCGCCGCCGGTTTTGCCGCGGCTTTCGCGGCCACCTTCGGCGCAGCCTTTGCGGCTGCCTTCACCGCCGGCTTCGCTTTTGCCTTTGCCTTGGCAGCCGATTTCCCAGCACTCTTGGTCACTGTCTTTGCCATTTTTTGTCCTCCCTTTGTTTCGTTGGCCGTCAGTATGGATTCTTCGGCGCCCGGTCATCCGACAAGGTCGCGCGGGAGCTCTCGACAAGCGCCTGGATCGCGTCCGCAAGATGCACCTCGGCGATATTGTAGTCGCCGCGCCCGACACGCAGCCTGTGCGCCTGCATCAGCACATCGGCATGAGTGAAACCCGCCGGCGGTTCGAAGCGGTAGGACGCGAGTTCGATCAAAAGGCCAAGCGGATCCTCGAAATAGATCGAATCCATGAAGCCGCGATCCTTGACGCCGCTGTGCTTGATGCCGCGCTCGTCGAGCCGGGCGACCGCCTGCAGGAAGGTGACCCGCGACACCGCGAACGCGATGTGGTGGACGCAGCCCGGATCGGTCGGCGTGCGCCGCTTCAGCGGCACGCGGCTTTCATCGGTGAAGATGGTGATCAGCCGGCCGTCGCCCGGATCGAAATAGAGATGGCTCTCGCTGGCCTTGTCGAGGTTGGGCTGCTCGAAGACGAAAGGCATGCCGAGCACGCCTTCCCAGAAATCGATCGAGGTCTGGCGCCCGGCGCCGACAAGGGTGATGTGGTGGACGCCTTGTGCTTGCAGTTTCTGCATTGGCCTTCTCCCCGCGGCATCGATTGGTCGTCAGGATCTGCCTGGCACCAGGCGTTCTGCGCGCCGCCTGAGCCGTGCCCTCGAAATCCATGACGTGATGCTAATGCAATCGGCCCCGCCGCGCCAGAAGCCGCAGGTCCCATCGTTGCAGGACGGCGATATCGCCTTGAAATTTGGATAAGGCTGTTTCCTTCATCTATTCGGCCGATGCGGCATCTCATCTTGAGGACTACATTGAAAAATGATCCTACGGATCTATGAGTAGTCCGAAGCCAGTCCCCTTTTGCGGCTACTCCAAGGGCCCCGCTTGACTCCCGGTCGGCGGGGCTTTTCCGTGCATTCGCCTGCACGACCTTGCGGCGCAAAAGCCGATGGTCGAGCAGCCCGGAATGAGCCCCGATCAATGATTGAAGACGTGCGAAGCGGTCAGCCCGGCAAGCAGCACGCCCGCAAGGAGAGCGATGATCGAGGCGAGGAACCAGCGCAGCGTGACCTGATAGACCGGCTCGTCGTCGTCGCGCGGGAGCAGCGAACGCCACAATGCGACGAGTTGGAGGACGATGGCCAGGGCGAGCAGGAGCGTCGCCAGGATCGAGGCCGTCGTCCATCCGCCATCAGCTTCGAAATTCCAATAGCGCAGGAAAAGAAGCGAAAACCCGAGCAATACGGTGATGGCGGAGATCACACCCTGTCGGTAGCCGACCGGCAAGGGAACTCTGCGCGCCTCGGTCGCCTGGAAACCCGGCTCGTTGGTCTCATCGGGATCCTGACGCTTGGGTGTGTCGATCATGGAGGCAACATCTATTTTGACAGGCCCTTGGAAGTCGGCGCAGGTCTTGTTCGATCGATACGACCGGGGAAGCGCTGCGGGCTGTCATCATCATCCCTGTGCCTTCCTCGCGCAAGGTGAGCGACGTGATGGAGGCGATTCACCTGGAACCTACTGAACATAAGGAAAGGAACGATTCGACCGGCGTTCGCGTTATTTACGATCGAACCGATGGAGGTAACCGTGAGGAAGCTGATACTCGTATCCGTGCTCGCGTTTGCTACCACAGCAGCCGTCGCTTCTCCGACCCAGGCGCAGTTCCTCTTCTCGCCCTTTGGCGGCTATTATGGTGGTTTCGGAGGGTTCCCTTTCCCCTATCGCTATAGCGGTCCGTACTACGATGACCCGTACTACGAGCCATATCGCCCATACTACCGATACCACCACAGGTACTACCACCGCTACTACTACCCGCAACGGTACTATTACCACCATAGACACTACTATCACCATAGGCACTATTACCACCACCACCACAGGTACTATTAGAGGTAGTCCATTGGGCATATGCCCGCTTCACCGTCGGCCGGCTTAAGCGCCAGGTTAGGCGCGTGGCCGACTTGTGTTTCCAGTATCAGCCGCGAGAAGGTCGGACCTCACCTCACGGGCATGAGCTATGTCTTTGCGGGGATCGCCCTCATCAGCTTGCCGGCTGCCATCCAGGTCGGAGTAGCGACGCTGATCGCCTGGATCGCGCAGACATTTTTGCAGCTGGTGCTGCTGTCGGTAATCATGGTTGGCCAAAAGGCTTCGGTCGCCGCCTCAGACAAGCAGGCGCCGCAGACCTACAAGGATGCCGAAGCGCTCTTGAAAATCCAGGATGAGGTGCACCGGCTCGTCGAGGTCAACAACAGCCTGACCGAGGAAATCCATCGCACGTTACGGCGAAGGGGACGCCGGCCGCTAGCCGCCACCCGCAGTTCCCACCTGGGCAACCCCCTGAGCGGTATCGACCAGACAGCATATTTGACCGTTACTTGACGGTCTTGATCCACATTCAGCTAAATCATTGAGTCTCTTGGTACGCCCAAGGGGAATCGAACCCCTGTTCCCGCCGTGAGAGGGCGGTGTCCTGACCGCTAGACGATGGGCGCGCTCAAGAACCGGCGATATAGGCTGATGGCTGGGAAAAAGCAACTGGGGTTTGGCCAGCTTTACCACATCCAAGAAAAGCTGGCCGCAAGCCTAGCGTTTCGGCTCGATCAGGTCCCAGAGATTGCCGTGCAGATCGGCGAAAACCGCGACCGTGCCATAGGGTTCGAAACGCGGCGCCTCGCGGAATTCGACACCCTTTTCCAGCATCGCCGCATGGTCGCGCGCAAAGTCGTCGGTTTCGAGGAACAGGAAGACCCGGCCGCCTGTCTGGTTGCCAATGCTTTGCCTTTGCGCCTCATCCGCGGCCTCGGCCAGCAGCAGCCGGGCGCCCTGCCCGTTGGCCGGCGCTACCGTAACCCAGCGCTTGCCGCCGCCGAGATCGACATCCTCGAGGAGCAGGAAACCCAGCCGCCCGACATACCAGGCGATCGCCTCGTCATAGTTGGCGACGATCAGCGCCACGGTCGCGACGCGACGATGTCCGGCGGAGCCTGTCATGCCAGAGGTCCATTCATTGGTTGCGGCCGGCCTATTTGTTGCGAATTGCGAACTGCCCGATCAGGCGGCGCTCGGCGATATCATAGACGAAGATCGCACGGCCGCCGTCGGCAAGCTCGGCGTCGATCGAGACGCGATTGCCGGACAGCGACTGGCTGACCACTTTCGCCCCGACCGGCAGCACGATGTCGCCGCTGAGCGGTTCGCCGGCCGGTACCTGGATGTCACCGGCCAGCGGCGGGTTTGCCGGCGGTGCCTTGCGGGCTTTGTAGACAATCGCCGCGATCACCACCATAAGAGCCAGCAACAGCAGGCCGAGATTGATGGCCATGAAGCGGACGAGTTTGCCACGCATCTTTTCGACCTCGGGGTCGAGCGGCTTTTCCTGATCTTCGTCGGCATCGGGCCGGGCCATGGCAAATATTCCGGAACGGTTTTCGATGAGCGCTCATAACGAACAGGCCCCCGAATTGATAGAGGATCGATTCATCGCGGCCGAGCCGACGGTGCTGGTGGTGGGCGCGGATGCGGCCGGCCAGCGCCTCGACCAGTGGCTGGCGGCCAGCCTCGGCCCTGACATGTCGCGCAGCCGCGTGCAGATGCTGATCAGGCAAGGCGCCGTCAGCGTCGACGGCGAGCCGGCCGACGAGACCAAGCGCAGGATGATCGCGGGCGAACGCGTGTCGGTCGCCATGCCGGAACCGGAGCCGGCCGCGCCGCAGGGCGAGGCCATCGCGCTCGACGTGCTTTATGAGGACGACGCGCTGATCGTCATCAACAAGCCGGCGGGACTGGTCGTGCATCCCGGCGCCGGCAACTGGACCGGCACGCTGGTCAACGCGTTGATCCATCATTGCGGTGACAGCCTGTCGGGCATTGGCGGGGTGCGCCGGCCGGGAATCGTCCACCGCCTCGACAAGGAGACCAGCGGCGTCATGGTGGTGGCCAAGACCGACCGCGCCCATAAGGCGCTGTCGGAAGCCTTCGCCGATCACGGCCGGACCGGCGATCTCGAACGCGCCTATCTGGCGTTGGTCTGGGGCATACCGCAGCGGCCGACCGGAACGGTCGATGCGCCGCTTGGCCGCGCCGCCGACCGGGTGCGCCGCGCCGTGGTGCCGGAAGGCCGCGACGATGCCCGCCACGCCGTCACCCACTTTGCCGTTCAGGAGCGTTTCGGCGAAAGACAGCAGGAATTCGCCACCGCCAGCCTGGTCGAATGCCGGCTGGAAACCGGCCGGACCCACCAGATCCGTGTCCATATGGCCCATATCGGCCACCCGGTCATCGGCGACCCCGACTACGGCCAGGCCTTCCGCACCAAGGCCAACCGGCTGCCGGAACCCCTGAAAAGTCAGGTCGGGGCATTTTCCCGGCAGGCTTTGCATGCCTGGCTCCTTGCATTTCGCCATCCCGATACCCATCTGACGATGAGGTTCGAGGCGCCGATACCGAGGGACATGGAGGAACTCGTCGGCGGCTTTCGCCATCTCTGACCCGCCATCAACAAGCTCGAAATCGACCATCAAAAAACTTGACTGGCATTGTTCACTTCAGCGTGACACACTGTTTCGTGTTGAACAAATGCCTGTCGTTTCTGGTTTTGTTCCTGTATAAGACCTTTATGTCGCGAGCGAGCCTTTTGGTGTTCGCGTCACATGCCCGCCGCGTTTCGGGGGCATCACTCCAATAGAGAGGGGGCGCTATCATGGCCCAGTCACTACCTAGCATTGTTTCCGGCGAAGGCGGCCTCAGCCGCTACCTGGAAGAAATCCGCCGCTTTCCCATGCTTCAGCCGCAGGAAGAGTACATGCTCGCCAAGCGTTATGCCGAGCATGAAGACACGTCCGCCGCGCACAAGCTCGTCACCAGCCATTTGCGGCTCGTCGCCAAGATCGCCATGGGCTATCGCGGCTACGGCCTGCCGATCGGCGAGGTGATCTCGGAAGGCAATGTCGGCCTGATGCAGGCCGTCAAGAAATTCGAACCCGAGCGCGGTTTCCGCCTGGCGACCTACGCCATGTGGTGGATCAAGGCCTCGATCCAGGAGTACATCCTGCGCTCGTGGAGCCTGGTCAAGATGGGCACGACCGCCAACCAGAAGCGTCTGTTCTTCAACCTGCGCAAGGTGAAGGGCAAGATCCAGGCGCTGGATGACGGCGACCTCAAGCCCGACCAGATCACCGAGATCGCGACGCGGCTGAACGTTACCGAGGCAGAGGTGGTGTCGATGAACCGCCGCCTGTCGGGCGACGCTTCGCTCAACGCGCCGATCCGGGCGACGGAAGGCGAATCCGGCGAATGGCAGGACTGGCTGGTCGATGACCACGAAAGCCAGGAAGAGATGCTGATCGAGCAGGACGAGCTGGAAAACCGGCGCGGCATGCTGTCAGGCGCTCTTGCCGTGCTCAACGAGCGCGAGCGGCGCATCTTCGAGGCCCGTCGCCTCGCCGAGGAGCCGCTGACGCTGGAAGAGCTGTCGGCCGAGTTCGACATCAGCCGCGAGCGCGTGCGTCAGATCGAGGTGCGCGCCTTCGAGAAGGTGCAGGATGCGGTCAAGGCCGCCGCCAAGCGCCAGACCCAGGCGCTGCGCACCATCGAGGCACAGCCGGCGGCTTAAGCCAGCTTCGGCGACAAAACATCAAGGCGGCGTCAGGAAACTGGCGCCGCCTTTTTCGTGAACCTCGGCCGGTGTCACGATCGCCTCAAAGCGCATCCAGCGGAAATTTCAGATACCGCCGGCCATTGGCTTCCGGTTCCGGCAGCCGGCCGCCATTCATGTTGACCTGCAGCGCGTGCAGGATCAGCCGTGGCATCGGCAACGTCTTGTCGCGAGCCTCGCGCAGCGCCACGAATTCGGCTTCGCTGCGCGCGGCAACGAGATGGATATTGCTGGCCTTCTGCTGGCCAACCGTGCTCTCCCACAAGGGCTCGCGGCCACCGGCCTGATAGTCATGGCCGACGAAGACGCGCGTCTCATCGGGCAGCGCCAGTATGTCCTGGATCGAACGCCACAGCCGCGCGGCACTGCCGCCGGGGAAATCCGCTCGCGCCGTGCCGCTGTCGGGCATGAACAGCGTGTCGTGCACGAAGGCGGCGTTGCCGATCACATAGGTGATCGAGGCCAGCGTATGTCCGGGTGAGAACAGCACCTTGACCGGGACTGTTCCAACCAGGAAGGTCTCGCCTTCCCTGAACAACCTGTCCCACTGCGAACCGTCGGCGGGAAAATCCGGCCAGTTGTAGATCGCCTTCCACAGGTTCTGGACGTCGACGATCCTGTTGCCGATCGCGGTCTGCGCACCGGTCTTCCGTTTCAGATAATGCGCTGCCGAGAAATGATCGGCATGCGGGTGGGTATCGAGGATCCACTCGATTTCCA
Source organism: Mesorhizobium sp. WSM4308 (assembly GCF_002294905.1). Taxonomy (NCBI): domain Bacteria; kingdom Pseudomonadati; phylum Pseudomonadota; class Alphaproteobacteria; order Hyphomicrobiales; family Phyllobacteriaceae; genus Mesorhizobium; species Mesorhizobium sp. WSM4308. The sequence goes on from NZ_NSFW01000003.1 coordinate 249,045, forward strand.
GCCCGTTCTCCCTGACGAAATCGAGCAGGGCATCCGCGCTCTTCGTTCCCGTCGCGCCGGATTTCTCATCGAAGTCGAGGATCGGGTCGATGATGGCGCATCGCCTTGTCGCCGGATCGGTGACGACATACTGAATGGCCCCGGTCGGCTTGTCGTAAAAGCCCCTGACCTCAGGTTTTGCCAAAGCCAAGTCCAACCCGAACTCCCCAACCCAGCCAGCAGGAACGATTTTCTCCGCCAAGCTCCAACAGGAGCATGGTTATCCACCCAGGCGGGCCAGTCAAGCATGACTTGGCCCGCCTGGGTGGAAAAGGCAAAAACCGTTCCGGCGCCCCGTTTCAGGCGGACGGCTGTTTGGTCTTCCTGAGATAAGGCAGGATGGTGTCAAAGGCGCCGAAGCGCTTGATCGCATCCTCGTTGGAAACGGCGGCGGTGATGATGACGTCCTCACCCTGCTTCCAGTTTGCCGGCGTCGCCACCTGGTGCTTGGCGGTGAGCTGCATGGAATCGACCGCGCGCAGGATCTCATCGAAGTTGCGGCCCGTGGTCATCGGATAGGTCAGCACCAGCTTGATCTTCTTGTCCGGCCCGATGACATAGACCGAGCGCACGGTAGCGTTGTCGGCGGGCGTGCGGCCTTCCGAGGTCTCGCCGGCGCCGGCGGGCAGCATGTCGTAGAGCTTGGCGACCTTGAGGTCCTTGTCGCCGATCAGCGGATAGTGCACCGTTTGGCCGGTCGCCGTCTTGATGTCGGCCTGCCATTTGTCGTGGCTGGCAACAGGATCGACGGAGATGCCGATGATCTTGACGTTGCGTTTCTTGAACTCGCCTTCCAGCCCGGCCATCGTGCCGAGCTCGGTGGTGCAGACCGGTGTGAAATTCTTCGGGTGGCTGAAGAGGATCGCCCAGCCGTCACCGATCCAGTCGTGAAAGCTGATCGTCCCCTGCGTGGTCTCGGCCGTGAAATCCGGCGCGATGTCGTTGATACGAAGGCTCATGGTTCCTACCCCTGTGAATGCCGCCTGTTGGCGGGCTGCCACCCTTTTATCACTCCATCGGCGACGTTCAAAACGGTCAGGTCGCCGCCAGTGATGCAGGCCGCGAAAAATTTTCGCCTTTTCCTGGGGAATGTGGAAATTTCGCTGTCGGCGTCGCTAAAGTCTAGGATTTCACGGCCAGCGACGTGGCGAGATCTTCCATCCGCTGCGCCAGCGCGCCAAGCGCGTTGGTCAGCACGCTGTCGCTCTTGTCGGCCTTGGTCAGCGCCTCGTCGCGCGTCTTGCGCAAGGTCAGCACTTCGCTTTCCATGCCCTTGACACGCTTCTGCAGTTCCGAGAGTTCGTCCATCACCATGATGCCGGCCATGACGGTCAGCCGCTGGTCGCCGATCTCACCGAAAGAATCCTTCAGATGCGAGACATAACGGTCGAAGCGTTCGGCGAGGTCGATCAGATGCTCTTCCTGGCCTTCGTCGCAGGCCATCCGATACTGTTTGCCGTCGATTGAAACCGTGACCTGTGCCATGGGCCAGCTCCTATCTGTCCAACACGGCGCGGATGGTTTCCATGGCGGTCACCAGCCGTCGCGATACTTCCTTGTTGGCGTCCTCCAGCCGCTCGGCGCGCGCTTCGGAATTGTCGAGTTCCTGCGCCAACCGGGAGCGGTCGGCATTCATCCGCTGCACCTCGGCCTCGGCTTCCGAGTAATCGCGTTCATGCTCCAGCTTGGCCGCGACGGCGTTTTCCAGCCCCTCGATGGCCTTGCCGAGCCTGGCGATGACTTCCTTGAGTGTGGTTTCCCCGGTCATGGCCTTCGTCCTGTGCCCTGCCCATCACCGAATCGTTCGCGTTCAGAACGCGTTATCCCTGAAACATTAGGCACCGGGTGAAGGCAACGTCAACAAAGCTCTCACGACTGTCCCCTGCTAACGCTAATGTAGGGCCGCGGCCAGCATCACAAGACCGGCAAATCTGCGCCCGATTTGTTGACTAAAAGCCCGCGCCTGCTATGTGTCGCGCACCTTTTCAAGGGCGCTCCCAAGCCCCCAAACCCCCACCTTTGGAGGAACCATGACGTCGCGTGAACAACATGACCGGATGGCCAATGCGATCCGCTTTCTCTCCATGGATGCCGTCGAGAAGGCCAATTCCGGCCATCCCGGCCTGCCCATGGGCTGCGCCGACATTGCCACGGTGCTGTTCACTCGCTTCCTGAAATTTGACGCCAAGGCCCCGCACTGGGCCGACCGCGACCGCTTCATCCTGTCGGCCGGTCATGGTTCGATGCTGCTCTACTCGCTGCTCTATCTGACCGGCTACGAGGACATGACCCTCGACCAGATCAAGAATTTCCGCCAGCTCGGCTCCAAGACCGCCGGCCATCCCGAATACGGCCACGCCGCCGGCATCGAGACGACGACCGGCCCGCTCGGCCAGGGCCTTGCCAATTCGGTCGGCTTCGCGCTCGGCGAGCGCATCATGAACGCCGCCTTCGGCAACGACCTCGTCAGCCACTACACCTATGTGCTGGCCGGCGACGGCTGTCTGATGGAAGGCGTTTCCCAGGAGGCCATCGCGCTGGCCGGACATCTCAAGCTCAACAAGCTGATCGTCTTCTGGGACAACAACAACATCTCGATCGACGGCCCGGTTTCGCTCGCCGACAACACCGACCAGGTTGCCCGCTTCCAGGCCTCCGGCTGGAACGCCAGCCATATCGACGGCACCGATCCGGAAGCCATCGCCTATGCCATCGAGGCCGCCCGCCATTCCGACAAGCCGACGATGATCGCCTGCAAGACGACCATCGGCTTCGGCGCCCCGACCAAGGCCGGTACCAACAAGGCGCACGGTTCGCCGCTCGGCGCCGACGAGATCGCCGGCGCGCGCAAATTCTTCAACTGGGGCTCGCCGCCCTTCGAGATTCCGGCCGACATCCTCGATGCCTGGCGCGCCGCCGGCAAGGCCGGCGCCAAGCCGCGGGCTGACTGGGAGGGCCGTCTCGCCAAGGCAGAGCCGAAGCTGAAGGCCGAGTTCGAGCGCCGCCTCGCCGGCAAGCTGCCGTCCAATTTCGACGCCGTCATCGCCGACTACAAGAAGAAGCTCTCGGTCGACAAGCCGAAGGTCGCCACCCGCAAATCGTCGGAAATGGCGCTTGAGGTCATCAACGGCGCCGTGCCGGAAACCATCGGCGGCTCCGCCGACCTGACCGGCTCCAACAACACCAAGACCAGCCAGACCAAGAACATCACGCCGGACGATTATGGCCAGCGCTATGTCCACTACGGCATCCGCGAGCATGGCATGGCGGCGGCCATCAACGGCCTGACGCTGCATGGCGGCCTCATCGCCTATGGCGGCACCTTCATGTGCTTCTCCGACTATGCCCGCCCGTCGATGCGGCTGTCATCGCTGATGGGCATCCGCTCGATCTTCGTCATGACCCATGATTCCATCGGTCTGGGCGAAGACGGCCCGACCCACCAGCCGGTCGAGCATCTGGCGGCCCTGCGCGCCATTCCCAACCACAATGTTTTCCGTCCGGCCGACGCCGTGGAAACCGCGGAATGCTGGCAGATCGCGCTCGAATCCGAAAAGACGCCGTCGACGCTGGCGCTGACCCGCCAGAACCTGCCGACCGTGCGCACCGAGCATTCGGCCAAGAACCTGAGCAGCCAGGGCGCTTACGAACTGGCCGCGGCCAGCGGCGAGGCGGCGGTGACGATCTTCGCCACCGGCTCCGAGGTCGAGATCGCCCTCGGCGCCCGCGACCTGCTCGAGAAGCACGGTCACCCGACCCGCGTCGTGTCGGTGCCTTGCTTCGAGCTGTTCGACAAGCAGAGCGACGACTACCGCAAGAAGACGATCGGCAACGCGCCGATCAAGATGGCGATCGAGGCCGGCATCCGCCAGGGCTGGGATCATCTCATCGGCTCGGACGGCATCTTCGTCGGCATGACCGGCTTCGGCGCCTCCGGCACGATCGAGCAGCTCTACCCGCATTTCGGCATCACCGCCGAGGCAGCGGCCAAGGCGGTGGAAGCCCGCCTGCACGCCAAGTAAGGCTGTGCAGGCCGCCCAAAACTGTGTCGCGGTTTGGGATGACGGCAGGCACCAAACAAAAACGCCCCGGCGAAACCGCGCAAAGCGATTTCGCCGGACTGGCCCAACCTAATCGATTTAAATCTACATCGCTTTGGCTGGATTCTTTGCCCGTCCGCCGCTATGAAGCTGCGGACCCATCGTCAGCCTTCCAGCTCCCAGGGAGAGAAAAATGACCGTCAGAGTTGCCATCAACGGATTCGGCCGCATCGGCCGCAACATCCTGCGAGCCATCCATGAATCCGGCCGCAAGGACATCGACGTCGTCGCCGTCAACGATCTCGGCCCGGTCGAGACCAATGCGCACCTGCTGCGCTACGACAGCGTGCATGGCCGCTTCCCGCATGAAGTGTCGGTGTCCGGCGACCAGATCACCGTCGGCAGGGAAAAGTTCAAGGTCACCGCCATCAAGGACCCGACGCAGCTGCCGTGGAAGGAGCTCGGCGTCGACATCGCGCTCGAATGCACCGGCATCTTCACCGCCCGTGACAAGGCCGCCGCGCACCTGACCGCCGGCGCCAAGCGCGTGCTGGTCTCCGCACCTGCCGATGGCGCTGACCTGACCGTGGTCTACGGCATCAACCACGACAAGCTGACCAAGGACCACATCGTCATCTCGAACGCGTCGTGCACCACCAACTGCCTGGCGCCGCTGGCGGCCGTGCTGCACGAGACGGTCGGCATCGAAAAAGGCATGATGACGACCATCCATTCCTACACTGGCGACCAGCCGACGCTGGACACCATGCACAAGGATCTCTACCGCGCCCGTGCAGCGGCGCTGTCGCAGATCCCGACCTCGACCGGTGCGGCCAAGGCGATCGGCCTCGTGCTCCCCGACCTCAAGGGCAAGCTCGACGGCATCTCGATCCGCGTGCCGACCCCCAACGTCTCGGTCGTCGACTTCAAGTTCATCGCCAAGCGCGCCACCACGGTGCAGGAAATCAACGAAGCGGTCATCGCCGCCTCCAACGGCAAGCTGAAAGGCATCCTCGGCGTCACCCATCACCCGAACGTCTCGATCGACTTCAACCATGATCCGCACTCCTCGATCATGGCGCTCGACCAGACCAAGGTGATGGACGGCAACTTCGTTTCGGTGCTGTCGTGGTACGACAATGAGTGGGGCTTCTCCAACCGCATGGGCGACACCGCCGTCGCCTTCGGCAAGACCATCGCCTGATCGCGGGGCTCCGTCTCGCGACATCGAAACGCCCGGCTTTGACCGGGCGTTTTTCGTTTGCCGAAGCAGCAATCGCAAAACCGTCGAAAATCAGCGGCATAGGGTAAAAAACCACCCCCGCGCCTTGCACTGGTCATGCCTTCGCCCCACTCTCGCGTAATCGGGAAGACAGAGGAATTCGAGGGGCAAGTCACGGATGGAGCATGCGATCTATCTCGTCACACTGGTCGGCACGGCGCTCGTTGTCGCCGCCGCGTTTTCGAGCCTGATCGCCTTCCGCTTCGGCGCCCCCCTCCTGCTGCTCTTTCTCTGCATCGGGCTCGCCACCGGAACCGACGGCCTCGGCATCGAATTCGACAATGCCCGCATCGCCTATTTTGCCGGCTCACTGGCGCTGGCGGTCATCCTGTTCGATTCCGGCTTCGGTACACCGCTCAACGCCTTGCGGCAGGCGGCAGGCCCGGCGCTCTCGCTGGCGACCTTCGGCGTGCTTCTCACCACCGGCCTGTTCGGCGCGGCCGCCTACTATCTGCTTGACCTCAGCTGGCTGGAATCCTTCCTGCTCGGCGCCGCCGTCGCTTCGACCGACGCCGCGGCGGTGTTCTTCCTGCTGCGCGCCGGCGAGATCAATCTGCGCGAGCGCGTCCGCTCGACGCTCGAAGTGGAATCCGGCACCAACGACCCGATCGCCATCTTCCTGACCATCACCCTGGTCGAGGTCATCGCCGCCCACGCCAACCCCGAAACCAATGTCCTGGTCACCAGCCTGATCCTCGGCTTCCTCGTCAATATGGGCCTTGGCGCCATCATCGGCGCACTCGGCGGTCTTGCCATCGTGCGTCTCGTCGACCGGCTCAATCTCGACCACGGCCTGCTGCCGATCTTCGTGCTGACGCTGTCGCTGATGGTCTTCGCCGCCGCCGGCGCCGTCGGCGGCTCCGGTTTCTTGGCGGTCTATATCGCCGGCCTCATTGCCGGTAATTCCGACATCCGCGCCGTCACCATCCTCAAGCGTTTCCAGGACGGCATGTCATGGCTGGCGCAGATCATCATGTTCCTGATCCTTGGCCTGTTCGCCACCCCTTCGCAATTTCCGGCGATCATGGTGCCGGCGATAGCGCTTGGCCTTTTCCTGATGTTCGTCGCCCGCCCGATCGCTGTCTGGCTCTGCCTGATCCCGTTCCGCCTGCCGCGCCCCGAAGTCGCCTTCGTCTCCTGGGTCGGCCTGCGCGGCGCCGTCTCGATCCTGCTCGCCATCACCCCATTGCTTGGCGGGCTTGAGAACGGCCGCACCATCTTCAACGCCGCCTTCATCATCGTGCTGGTGTCGCTTGTCATCCAGGGCTGGACGGTCGGCCCGCTGGCGCGTCGCCTCGGCCTCATCGTGCCGGCGCGCCTCGGACCGCTGGACAAGGTCGAACTCGAACTCCCCGGCTCCGCCCACCACGAGCTCCTCGCCTATCGCGTGGCGCATGGCAGCCCGGTGGCGCGCGGCGAGCGCATTCCGCGCTGGGCGCGGCCCTCGCTGGTGCTGCGCGACGGCCGCTCGATGCGCTTTCAGGACATGGGCCGGCTCGCCGCCGGCGACCAGGTCTACATCTTCGTGCCGGACCGCTATCCGCGCCTGCTCGACAAGCTTTTCGCCAGCCGCGCGGTGGTCGACCCGGAAGACGCCGATTTCTTCGGCGCCTTCGCCGTCGACCCGGCGCGCTCCGCCGCCGAGCTAGAGGCAGCCTACGCGCCGGGCCTGACCGAGGCGGAGCAGAAGCTCACCGTCGGCGCTCTGGTCACGGCGCGGCTTGGCGGCCATGCCGAATATGCCGATCGGGTGCTGATCGGCTCGATCGAGCTGATCGTCAGGGATGTCGACGACAAGGGCAGGATCACGGGTCTCGGTCTTTCCTTCGAGCCGACCGCGCCGGTGGCGCGGGTGCCGGTGTTCCTGAGCGCCGGCGAGATGGGCGACCGTCTCAGCGCCTTCATCCGCAATTGGCGCAAGCCGACCGAGACGCAGGAGGCGGCAGCCCAAAAAGATGAGCCGCCCGAGCCGCCGGTTGAAAAGGCCACGACAGGGAGCTGAAAAGAGCGATCGTTTGCCTTGCCCCGGCATCATGGGGCGATCTTCACGGACTATGTTCGCGCCCGCCTCAAAATTTCGCACCGCGCCGCGGCCAAAGCCTTGCATCGGCACCGATGCGGGGTATGGTCCCGGCGATTTTTCGAGGAAAGGAATCCGCATGGCCGCCTTCAAGACACTGGACGATATCGGCAACATCAGCGGCAAGCGCGTGCTGGTGCGCGTCGACCTCAACGTTCCCGTCGCCGACGGCAAGGTCACCGACGCCACCCGCATCGAACGCATCGCGCCGACCATCGCCGAACTGTCGGGCAAGGGCGCCAAGGTCATCCTGCTCGCCCATTTCGGCCGGCCCAAGGATGGACCGTCGCCGGAATTCTCGCTGGAGCCGATCGCCAGGGCAACCGCCGAGGTGCTCGGCCGTCCCGTCGGCTTTGCCTCGGATTGCGTCGGCGACATAGCGGGAAGTGCCGTCGCGGCCATGAACAAGGGCGACGTGCTGCTCTTCGAAAACACCCGTTTCTACAAGGCCGAGGAGAAGAACGACCCGGCCTTCAGCGAGCGGCTCGCCGCCAATGGCGACATTTTCGTCAACGACGCCTTTTCCGCGGCGCACCGCGCCCACTCTTCCACTGAAGGGCTGGCGCATCTGCTGCCTTCCTTTGCCGGCCGCACCATGCAGGCCGAGCTCGAAGCGCTGGAGAAGGGGCTGGGCAATCCGATCCGCCCGGTCGTCGCCATCGTCGGCGGCGCCAAGGTCTCGACCAAGATCGACCTGTTGATGAACCTGGTGAAGAAGGTCGACGCGCTGGTGATCGGCGGCGGCATGGCCAACACCTTCCTTGCCGCGCGCGGCACCGATGTCGGCAAGTCGCTGTGCGAGCATGACCTTGCCGCCACCGCCAAGCAGATCATGATCGAGGCGGCCGAGGCCGGCTGCGCCATCATCCTGCCGGTCGACGGCGTCGTCGCCAAGGAATTCAAGGCCGGCGCCGCTTGCGAGACTGTTGCCATCGCCGACGTGCCGGCCGACGGCATGATTCTGGATGTCGGCGAAAAGACCGTGAAGACGATCGGCGAATGGATCGACCGCGCCGCGACCCTGGTCTGGAACGGCCCGCTTGGCGCTTTCGAGATCGCGCCGTTCGATCACGCCACGGTGGCGGCGGCAAAACACGCGGCCGCGCGCACCAAGGCCGGCAAGCTGGTCTCGGTCGCCGGTGGTGGCGATACGGTGGCGGCGCTCAACCATGCCGGCGTCGCCGATGACTTCACCTATGTCTCGACCGCCGGCGGCGCCTTCCTGGAATGGATGGAAGGCAAGCCGCTGCCAGGCGTCGACGTGCTGAAGCGCTAAGCAATTCCAGCAAGCGTGAGACGGTTTTCCCGGGAAAAGCGCGTAGCGCTTTCCCTTGGGAATTGCGTCGAGACTCAAGCGCATTTTGCAGCCAGGCGGAAACGCCTGGCGGCGCAGACATGCGGCTGGAACAAGCAAGGCGATCGACACAAAGAGACGCCCGGGACTTTCAATCGATTCGAGCTTTCCGATGCCATTCCTTTGGCGGTAGACTTCCGTTAAGCGCGGAACGAACCCCTCTCAGGAGAAGCATGATGAGCGAACGTCTCGAAGACATAGCCGCCGCGATCGTGGCCAACGGCAAGGGCCTGCTGGCCGCCGACGAAAGTTCCGGCACCATCAAGAAGCGTTTCGATGTCATCGGCGTCGAATCGACCGCCGACAGCCGCCGCGACTATCGCGAGATGATGTTTCGCGCCAAGGACGCGATGACCAAGTACATCTCCGGCGTCATCCTCTATGACGAGACCATCCGCCAGAAGGCCGCCGATGGCACGCCCCTGGTCGACATCATCAAGGCGTCAGGCGCCATCCCCGGCATCAAGGTCGATGCCGGCGCCAAGCCGCTCGCCGGCTTTCCCGGCGACACCGTCACCGAGGGCCTCGACGGCCTGCGTGAGCGCCTCGCCGACTACTACAAGCTCGGCGCCCGCTTTGCCAAATGGCGCGCGGTGATCGACATCGATACCGGCAAGGGCGTGCCTTCGGCCACTTCGGTCAGCGCGAACACCCATGCGCTCGCCCGCTATGCCGCCCTTTGCCAGGAAGCCGGCATCGTGCCGATCGTCGAGCCGGAAGTGCTGATGGACGGCGCCCACGACATCGGCACCTGCTACGAGGTCTCGAAGGCGACGCTGATCAAGCTCTATGATGAACTCCATGCGGCGCGCGTCGTGCTCGAAGGCACGATCCTCAAGCCCAACATGGTCCTGTCGGGCAAGAAGTCGGGCACGGTGGACAGTCCCGAAAAGGTCGCCGAGATGACCATAAAACTGTTCCGCGAGACGGTGCCGGCGGCGGTCCCGGGCATCGCCTTTCTCTCCGGCGGCCAGGAGGACGAGGAGGCAACCGCCAACCTCAACGCCATCAATGCCATCGGTCCGCATCCGTGGAAGCTGACCTTCTCCTATGGCCGCGCGCTGCAGGCTGCCCCGCAGAAGGCATGGAGCGGCAAGGCGTCGAACGTCGCCGCCGGCCAGGCCGCCTTCACCCATCGCGCTCATATGAACTATCTGGCTGCGCTCGGAAAATGGAAGCCTGGCCTCGAACAGGCCGCCTGAGCCCAGCTTTTCCATCCCCGTTCAGACCCGGGCCAACGCGCCCGGGTTTTTCCTATCCGCGATTTGGGGGAAGACCTCCTCATCCCTATTTCCTCTGGGCGTTGCCGGCGGTGTCGGTTTGCGCTCGTCCCGAACGTCCTTGGGATGAGAGACAGGGAGAGGTTCATGCATCGCAACAAGGTCGTTTCACGCGAAGACTGGTTCCAGGCGCACAAGGCGCATCTGGCGCGTGAGAAGGAACTGACGCGGTTGCGCGAGCGTGTCGCGGCCGAGCGGCGGGAACTGCCCTGGCTGAAAGTAAGGAAGGACTACGTCTTCGAGACGGAGCAAGGGCCGATGAAACTGGCCGATCTTTTCGCCAACCGCAGCCAGTTGATCGTCTATCACTTCGTGTTCGCGCCAGGCTCCACCCATCACTGCGAAAGCTGTGCCTTCGTCGCCGACCATATGGACGGCGCCAACCGACATCTCAGGCACCATGACGTGTCGCTTGTCTCCATATCGCGGGCGCCGCTGGCCGAGCTGCAGCCCTACAAGCAGCGCATGGGCTGGACGTTCGACTGGGTCTCTTCCTATGCGTCGGACTTCAACTTCGATATGCAAGTGTCGTTCACCGACAAGCAGATCGCGTCCGGCGAAGCGGTCTACAATTTCGAAACACCGGTGCTGACGTCGAAGGACCTGCCCGGCACCACTGTCTTCTACAAGGGCGAAACCGGCGACATTTTCCTGACCTTCATGTCGCGCGCCCGCGGCAGCGAGCAGTTCATCGGCGCCTATCAGTATCTCGACATTGCACCGAAAGGTCGTGACGAGACCGGTCCTTACGGGACCTTCATGGACTGGGTGCGACTGCACGATGAATATGGGAACAGGTCGCTGCGGGGCGATGAATGCCCTTAGGGTACCGGCCGGCGATGCAAGGATCCGTTCACCTCGGCCCAAACATGCGCTAAGCCTGCCGCAGATCATTCCACGGTTCCGCCATGCGCTTCCCGGCCTCTCTCACCTGGCTCGCCTTCCCCGTCTATGTCTGGCAGGGGCTCGGCGTGCGCCGCCGCACAACGCGCATGCTGCCGGCACAGGGACCGGTCATGCACGAACTCGCCGGCAAGGCGCCCGGTATCTCGCTTCTGGTGCTGGGCGACTCCTCGGCCGCCTCGGTCGGCATCGGCAATTCCGAGAACGGGCTTGCCGCGCAGCTCGCCGTGCTGATCTCGCAGCGCACCGGCCGCGCCGTGCGCTGGCGCGCCGCCGGCTTCAATTCGGCGACATCGGGCCAGATCCGCGACCATGTCCTGCCCAACCTGTCGGCCGATCCGTGGACGCATATCGTGCTTGCCATCGGCACCAACGACACCAAGAATTTTCATTCGGTGCCGCGCTTCAAGAAGGAGTTCGGCGGCTTGCTCTACGGCCTGCGCGCCAAATGGCCGGAGGCACGCGTGGTGTGGTCGCCGGTGCTGGAGTTCACGCGGGCGCCGGCCATGCCGCCGCTGCTCGGCAAGATCCTCGAGATCCGCGCCACCGCAATGAACCGGATGGGTGAACGGCTCTGCCTTGAACGCGGCGCGGTGCCGGCCCCGCGCTTGCCGATCACCAATCCCGAACAGGGTTTCGCCTCGGACGGCTTCCACGCCTCGGAGGCGGGCTACCGCGCCTGGGCCGCGCATCTCGTCGGTCTAGTGCTCGCCAGCTGAACACCGACGGCCGATGCGGCCCGCAGACCTATGTCAAATGCCCGAGCACGGCCGCCAGCGAGATCGCGGCCATGGCCAGCAGCGCCAGCTTCCAGAAATCGCCGCGGCGCTTGAGCCCTGGCCAGCCGATCGGTTTGATCAGCTGGATGACCATGAAGCCGACGATGACAAGGGCGAGGAGTTTCGTCATGCCGCCTTTGACCAGCAACGCGGCCCGCTGTCAAAGCCGAGAAGGAACGGGCGCCGCGTTACCCAACCGGACCGCGGCGCCCGCCGTTTTGGGAGGACGACCTACTTCAGCGGCTTGAGGCCGGCTTCGATCGAGGCGCGCTTCGGTTCGAGGAACGGCGGCAGGGCCAGGCTTTCGCCCAGCGTCTCCAGCGGCTCGTCGGCGGTGAAGCCCGGCCCGTCCGTGGCGATCTCGAATAGGATGCCGTTGGGCTCACGGAAATAGAGTGAGCGGAAGTAATAGCGCTCGACCTCGCCGCTCGACGGCAGGCGGAATTCGGCCAGGCGGGCGGTCCATTGATGCAGCGTCTCCTGGTCCGGCGCCCTGAAGGCAACATGGTGAACCGCACCGGCGCCTTGCCTTGCGGGAGCCAGCCCGGGCTGCACGGCGACATGAAGCTCCGCCGCCGGCCCGCCAGCGCCCATTTCGAAGACATGGACCTGGCCTTCGCCGTCCGGCGAAGCATAGTCGCGGCCCTTGCGCATGTTCATCACCCTGGTCAGCACCGCCTCGGTGTTGGTGATGTCGGGGACGCTGATGACGATCGGCCCGAGCCCGCGGATCTGATGCTCGGCCGACACCGGGCTTTGCGCCCAGGGATGGCTGCCGCCCTTGCCGCCATCGCTGACGAGCCGCAGACGCTGGCCTTCGGGATCCTCGAAATCGAACGACGGGTAGCCGCCGATGTCGGCAATCTCTCCTGTCGCGATGTTTTCGCCGGCCAGGTGCTGTTTCCACCAGGCCAGGCTCTCCGGGCTGCCGACCCTGAGGCTGGTCCGCGCGATGCTGTGGGTGCCGCGCCGCTCGCGGCCAACCGGCCAGTCGAAGAAGGTGAGGTCGGTGCCCGGCGTCGCTTCGCCGTCGGCATAGAAAAGGTGATAGGCTGACGTGTCGTCCTGGTTCACCGTCTTCTTGACCAGCCGCAAGCCCAGCACCTTCGTATAGAAATGAAGATTGCCCGGTGCGTTGGCGGTGATGGCCGTCAGATGGTGGATTCCTGTCAGTTGCAGGCTCATGGTCGTCTCCCTGGTTTTGGGGAAGAATTTTCTCCCTTCATATCAGAACTGCGGTCACCTCGCTGAAGGCCGCCTATCCTGACAGTTCGTCGCCGTGAATTGAACAGTGTCGGCTCCATAGGCACCCCGGCGGTGAACAACCCCTCATCCGCAAGGCTGGGTCGAAGATCACGGCCGGGGACAATTTCCGCCAGCCGGAACGATCGCCGCGCGCCCTGCCATCCTCCTGACAGACTGCTGTCAGGAGGGGTGTGCGATACTGCATCCAGTTAGAGAGAGGAGAATAGCCATGAACGGTTTCACCATCCTGCGCGGCATGCAGCACTATGTCGGCAAGGTTCGCACCATGCGCAACGAAATTCGCACGCAGCGTTTCATGAACGCGCTGCCCGCGGACATCCGCAAGGATATCGGCTGGCCCGATGTGTATGTGGAACGTCGCTCTCAAGGCAATTGAGGCGAATTTTTCGACATCGATATTGGACATGGGCGCGCCAATGCCCAGATATAGCTGCGGCGCGCTGGGGGACGGAGCGAGCTTATGCCTGATCAGAAGACAATCGGCTTCGTCTTCATCGAAGGTTTTGCCGACTGGGAATATGGATTGCTGGCCGCCTCGGCGGTTGAGTGGTTCGGTGCTCGTGCCGTGTCATTGACCCCTGGAGGCAAGCCGGTGACCGGGATAAGCGGCTTTCGGCTGACGCCCGACCGCTCGGCCGGCATCGACGAGAATGCCGATCTTGACGCAGTCGCCGTCATCGGTTCCGACCAGTGGGCGGGCAAAACACCTCCGGATGTCGCTCAATTGCTCAATGCCGTTGCAACGCGCGGCGGCGTCGTCGGCGGCATCTGCGCTGGCACGCTGGCGCTGGCCCGTGCCGGCATGTTCGAACAAGCCAAACATACCAGCAATGGCCGCGACTGGATCAACGGACACGAAGCCGGTTATGCCGGCGACAACAACTATCAGGACGTGCCGCACGCGGTCGCTGACGGCAAAATCGTCTCCGCGCCGGGTTCGGCGCCCGGCACCTTTGCCCTTGCCTTTCTGAAGACGCTCTATCCCGAGCGAGGCGCCGATCTCGCGCGGATGCGGACGCTGTTTGCCAGGGAATATGCTGAAGCCTCCTGACAGTATGCTGTCAGGAGGGATGTGCAACGATGAGATAATGCGCATGGCCGGCCGAGAGAACGACCGATGAAAAGCTGGAACGACAGGCTGAACACGCCTGGCACCAACGGCGTGAAACCAACGCCGCGCACGGTGGGTGACGTGGTCGAGGGCCAGCCGATGCTGGTGCCGACCGCGGGCCAGGTCGACGCTTTCATCCGGTCGATTCCCGAAGGCGTCGAGATGGATGTCCGTGCGCTGCGCACGGCGCTCGCCATCGAACACGGCGCCGAAGTGACATGTCCGGTGACCATTGGCTATCATCTGCGCACGGTCGCCGAAGCCGCCAGGGAAGACCTCGATCGCGGCATGACTACGAGCGACATCGCGCCCTTCTGGCGCGTGCTCGATGCGAGGACGCCGACAACGAAGAAACTGTCCTTTGGCGCGGAATTCATCGCCGCGCAGCGCAAGCGCGAAGGACTGAAACCGTAATGAATGTCGTCAGGAGCGGCTCCGGTCCAGGAGCCGCCCTAGCAACAACACTGGGGAAGCAAACGATGCGCCGCGCCGACAGGCTCTTTCAGATCGTGCAGCATCTGCGGGGTGGCCGTCTGGTCACCGCCCAGAAGCTCGGCACGTGGCTCGAGGTTTCCGAGCGAACGATCTATCGCGACATTGCCGACCTGCAGTCGACCGGGGTGCCGATCGACGGCGAGGCCGGCGTCGGCTACATGATGAGGGAGGGCTTCGACCTTCCGCCGCTGATGTTCACGCGTGACGAGATCGTGGCGCTGGTTGCCGGCGCGCGCATGGTGCGCGCCTTTGGCGGCGCCGCAATGGCACGCGCCGCCGACGAGGCATTGGTCAAGATCGGCGCGGTGCTGCCCGATGCCGAGAAGGACCGCATCGCCCGCACCGAGATCCACACGCCGATGTGGGTGGTCAGCGACGCCGCCCGCGAGGCGATCGACCTGATCGAGCGTGCGGTCGAAAAGCGCCAGGTGCTGACCATCGACTATTGCGACGAGGCCGGGCGCGGCACCGCGCGCGACATCAGGCCGCTCGGCCTGTGGTTCTGGGGCAAGGTGTGGACGCTGGTCGCCTGGTGCGAGATGCGCGACGACTTCCGCGCCTTCCGCATCGACCGCATCGCCTCGGTGGTGATCGCCGGCCGCATCTTCAAGCCGGAGCGCGGCAAGCAGCTTGCCGACTTCTACCGGGCCGTGGAGCGCAGCGAGGATTACGGCATGGCGCCCGACCGCGTGGCGCGAAGCTGAGATTGCATATGGAACAAAAAAGCCCGCTCGAAGCGGGCTTTTTTCATGAACTGTCGCAGACCTTACTCGTCGTCAGCGTCTTCGTTCTTCGACTTCAGCGCCGAGAGCTTGGCGAACACGGCGTTGGCGTCGAGTTCGGCATCCTCGTCCCTCGGCTTTTCGGGGGCCGGCACCAGCCGCTCGGTCAGGGCCGCCGGCAGCAGCGTGTCGCCGACCGGCTGCGCCTGTTCGCGGCCGCGCGAGGCGCGGTTGACTTCCATGTCGAGGTCGATCTGCGAGGCGAGACCCAGCGTCACCGGATCCATCGGCTGCAGATTGGCCGAATTCCAGTGCTTGCGTTCGCGGATCTGCTCGATCGTCGACTTGGTGGTGCCGACGAGACGCGAAATCTGCGCGTCCTTGAGTTCGGGATGGTTGCGCACCAGCCACAGGATGGCGTTCGGCCGGTCCTGGCGCTTCGACAGCGGCGTGTAGCGCGGGCCCTTGCGCTTGGATTCCGGCACCCGCACCTTGGGGTCGGAAAGCTTCAGGCGCTGGTTCGGGTCCTTCTCGGCGCGCGCGATCTCGTCTCGGGTCAGCTGGCCGGTCATGATCGGGTCCATGCCCTTGATGCCTTGCGCCGATTCGCCGTCGGCGATTGCCTTGACCTCGAGCGGATGCAGCCCGCAGAACTGGGCGATCTGCTCGAAGGAGAGCGCGGTGTTGTCGACCAGCCAGACGGCGGTCGCCTTGGGCATCAACAGCGTATTGGCCATTAGAAAAATCCTTCTCGTTCGCCCGCGTTCCCGCGCGGGCGGTGGTTTAGAGCCACCAAAATGGGAAATTCGCGGCCTGTATAACCGTTCCCTTGCCGTTTCGCAATGTTTTTGGAAGCGCGGCCGCCCCGATGGGTTCGAGAGCCGGTAAGCGCGTAAGGGACAGGCACTTTTGAGCAGGCCGCACAAGTGCCGCGCCGCTCCTGGAATCGCCAATTGCACTGGCCCCAAAAAGACAAAACCCGCTGGACAAGGTCCAGCGGGTTCGGAACCGGAAACGGGGAACGTCTGCGACGGCTCTACTTCTCAACATGAGCCGGCCCTGCGGCCGGATCATGCTTGCAATCAGATCGCCTGGCGGGCGATCCGCTCGATGTCGGCGCGGTTGATGCCGAGATCGCTGAGCTGACGTGCGTTGAGACGGTTCAGTTCGCGCACGGTCTCGTTGTACATGCGCCAGTTACGGAAAGCGCGGATCGGGTTCATGGTAGTCCTCCTGAATGGGGTGTTTGTTTCGATGCTGCACAGATAGTGATCATCGATGAGGACTTGAACGGCCGATTTTGCATAGCAATGATGCAAATGCTGCATTGCACCATTAAGCCTCTGTTCATCTTGTAGGCAGGGACGAAAGGCGCTGTCCCAGGCCGTGTCGAGATTCCGGTCAGGCCGAGTCGGAGTCGAAGACGGGCGCGAAGCGACCAAACTGGGTTGATACCGAGAACCAGAGCGGAGCGTACTTTTCGTAGGCGAGCACCGGCCTACGCCGGCCATAGCCTTGGCTGCCACAACCGCCCACATGCGTGCTTCGGCCGGCGGAGGCCGGAAGCGCAGGAAGCCATCATTTGCAGGCCGGCCTTGCCTGAATATCGCCGTCCTAGCCGACGTCGAGCACGATCTTGCCGATATGCTCGCCCTCCTCCATCCGCTCATGCGCGCGCCAGGCATCGGTCAGCGGATAGATCATGTCCATGACGGGTGCGACCTTGCGCGTGCCGAGCAGTGGCCACACCTGTGCCTCCAGAGCCGCCGCGATCGCCGCCTTGAACTCGACGGTGCGCGGCCTGAGCGTCGACCCCGTATGGGTCAGCCGCTTGACCATGATCTTGGAAAAATCCGCGCTGGCGACGGCACCAGCCTGCACGGCGATCTGGACGATGCGGCCCTCGACCGCCGCCGCTTCGTAGTTTCGCTGGACATAGTCGCCGCCTACCATGTCGAGGATGACATTGACCCCCTTGCCATCCGTCGCCTCCTTGACCGCCGTGACGAAATCCTCCTCGCGGTAATTGATTGCCCGGTCGGCGCCGAGCTTCAGGCAGGCGTCGCATTTCTCCCTGGATCCGGCGGTGGTGATGACATAGGCGCCGAAGGCCGAAGCCAGCTGGATCGCCGTCGTGCCGATGCCGGACGAGCCGCCATGCACCAGCAGCGTCTCGCCTTTCTTCAGGCCACCGCGTTCGAACACATTGTGCCAAACAGTGAAATAGTTTTCCGGCACGGCCGCTGCTTCCGTGTGGGTGAAGCCGGCGGGCAGCGGCAGCACGCTGCCGGCATGAACCTTGACATATTCGGCATAGCCGCCGCCGGGGGTCAGCGCGCACACCCGGTCGCCGATGCGCCAGCGCGATATCTCGTCGCCAAGGGCAGCCACTTCGCCCGACACTTCGAGGCCGGGCAGGTCCGATGCGCCGGGCGGCGGCGGATAGGCGCCCTTGCGCTGCTGCACGTCGGGCCGGTTGACGCCGGCAGCATGCACCTTGATCAGGATCTCGCCTGGGCCGGGCAAGGGGACATCGCGCGTTTCCGGTTTCAGCACCCGTGGGCCACCCGGTTCCGAGATCGCGATTGCCGTCATCCTCGCCGGAATTTTCTGTCCGCTCGCCATGGAGTTTCCCGTCTTCCTCGCCGCATTCTTACCGGCTGTTTGCATCGACGCCCTTGCCCTATGTATGCTGATTGCCAAATCAGGCAAATGGCCAATCTGGTGTGGCGGAGGAGGAGCAACGATGGCGATCTTCGACGACGAACCCAAGAAGAAGGCACGGCCGCACGAGATCGGGCAGGATCTGTCGCTGCTTTCCGTCGGTGAACTGTCGGAGCGCATCGGCATCCTGCGCGACGAAATCGCAAGGCTGGAGGCTGAGCTCAAGGCCAAGGACAACACCAAATCGGCCGCCGAGGCACTGTTCCGCCGCGGATAGGCAGACGGGCGCAACAGCCCGCCGCCGAAAAGCCCGAATGCGACTGTCTTCAGACCTTGTCCCTCCAGAGTCCAGCCGGATCAATAAATGCTCGCATCCTACAGACCGATCCTCTCCCTGCTTCGCGGCACTGCCTTCCTGCTGGCGGCATCCGGTCTGCATGGGCTGCTGCTTCCCCTGCGCGGCCAGGTGGAAGGGTTCTCCACCGCATCGCTTGGCCTGATGGGCACGGCCTGGGCCGGTGGCTTCGTCACCGGCTGCTTCTTTGCCCCACGCATCGTGCGCCGCGCCGGGCATGTGCGCGCCTTCGGCGCCTTCGCCGCGTCCGGCGCCATCGTGGCCCTGCTCACCGGCCTGATCATCGATGAATATGTCTGGATCCTGCTGCGCGCCTTTACCGGTTTCACCATGGCCGGCGCCTTCATGGTCATCGAAAGCTGGCTGAACGAGAAGGCCACCAACGAGAACCGCGGCACCGTCTTCGGCCTCTATATGATGGTCACCTACGCCTCGATCATGGGCGGCCAGATGATTGTCGCCGGCGGCGACGTGAAATCGGCGTCGCTGTTCATGATCACCGGCATCCTGTTCTGCCTGTCGCTGATCCCGACCGCGGTTTCGACGGCGTCGCACCCCAAGCCGCTGCAGGACGTCAAACTCGACGTCAAGGGGCTCTACGCCAACTCGCCGGTGTCGGCGATCGCCTGCGTTTTGATCGGCATCGCCAATGGCGCCTGGGGCACGCTGGGTGCGGTCTATGGCGCGCGCATCGGCATTCCCACCGCGGAGATCGCCTTGATGATGAGCCTCGTCGTCGTCGCGGGCGCTGCCATGCAGCTACCGGCCGGGCGTCTCTCCGACAAGACCGACCGGCGTTTCGTGCTGGCCGGCGCCGCTTTCGGCGCGGCCCTGTTCGCGCTCCTGATCTTCCTGTTCCAACCGCGCTCCGGCATTTTCGTCATCGTCTTCACCGCCGCTTACGGCGCTTTTGCCTATACGCTGTATTCGATAGCCGTGGCGCATGCCAACGACCACGCCCGTGCCGAGGACTTCGTCAAGGTGTCGGGCGGACTGCTGCTGCTTTACGGCTTCGGCACCATGATCGGGCCCTTGCTGGCGGCAGCGCTGATGGGCTGGATGCGCCCGGAGGGCCTGTTCCTGGCCACCGCCTTCGCGCATCTGTCATTGGCAGGCTACACGCTGCTGCGCATCAGCCGCCGCGCTCCGGTGCCGATCGGCGATCGCGACGCCTTCAAGACGCAGCCGGCCGACCGCTCGGTGACGCCGGAAGCATTGCGGCTTGACCCAAGAAGAAAAGCAGAAGCAGACAGTTGAGATTCGAAAAACTTTGCCTCACAAATGAGGCATGATGTTTTCCGACGCCTTCATGGCGATCGCCGACCCCAATCGGCGCCACCTTCTGGAAGAACTTCGACGCGGTCCGAAGACCGTCAACGAGTTGGCGGCCGGGCTTCCAGTCTCACGCCCGGCCGTATCACAGCATCTGAAAGTGTTGCTCGACGCCGGATTGGTCAACGCCAAGGCTGAAGGCACGCGGCGTGTGTACACGGTAAGCAATTCCGGCTTCCTGAGACTCAACATCTGGCTCGATCAATTCTGGGAAGCCTGACCGTTTCTGGCCGGCGACCGATCAGCCCTTTCAGGTCTTCTCGTTCAGAAAAGCGCCGAGCAAATCGAGCAACACCCCCGTCCCGTGCTCGCGCGTCGACGATGTGTCATGGCCATCGAGGAAAGCGCCCTGCTCGGTCAGCACCAGCCGCGTGCCCTTGCCCTCGGCAAACAGTTCGATCGTGGCCAGCGACACGGAGATGCGGGTTCCGCCAAACAGCATGTCATAGCTGTAGACGATGCGCTGGTCCGGCACGATGTCCTGATAGGTGGCTGTGTAGAGGTGGATCGGGCCATCTTTCGGTCCACCTGCATTGAGCTCCTTGCCGCCGACGCGAAAGTCCATTTCAAAACGGCCGGGCATCGGATTGTCGGGATCGGTGAACCAGCGCCGCTTGGCGTCCGCGTTGCTGAGCGCGAAGAAGACTTTCGACGGCGTCGCCGGATAGAGACGCTCGATGATGAAGGTGGAATGGACGACGGATCGTTCGGTCATGTTGGTCTCCTTCAGTTTTCGTCGTCGGTTTGCGCCAGAAAATCGCCGAGCCGATCCAGCCGGCGCTCCCAGGAGAGGCGCCGCTCGTTGATCCAGTGTTCGGCTGCTCTCAACGCCTTCGGCTCGATCTGGCAGGTACGCACGCGCCCCAGTTTTTCCGAGCGCACCAGACCACTTGCCTCCAGCACATTGAGATGCTGGACGACAGCCGACAGCGACATTGCCAGCGGCTCGGCCAGCTGGCTGACCGAGGCCGGACCGCGCGACAGCCGGTCGACCATCTGCCGCCGCGCCGGATCGGCAAGCGCCTGGAACATCAGGTCGAGCTGGGCGGGATCGTGCAGCATCGCTGTCAGCCATTATTGTAGGGGAAGAACTTGAAGTAGGGCTGCGCCTCCTCGATCACCCTGGCAAAGGCAGGGCGCTGCAGCAGGCGGTCGTGATAGCGCTTCACGGCGGGATATTTGTCGCCGAACGGCTCGACCTTGTTGGCGTAGAAGAGTGCCGGAGACGCCGCGCAATCGGCCAGGCTGAAGGCGTCGCCCACCGCCCAGGTCGTCGACTGCATCTCCTGTTCGACGATGGCGTAGGAATTGCGCAGCTGGCCGCGCGCCTGCTCGACGCCGAGCGGATCGGTTTTGTCCTGCGGCCGCAAACGGTCGCCGACGATCTTCTGCATCGGCTCCTGCACATAGAAATCATAGAAGCGATCGGCCTGGCGGACCGCCAGCGCCAGGTCGATGTCGGCGGGAACGAGTTCGACGAGGCCCGGATAGTGCGCGGCCAGATATTCCACGACGATGGTCGATTCCAGCACCGTGCGGCCGCGCGCATCGTCGCGCAGCGCCGGCATCTTGCCGCTCGGCGATATCTTCAGGAACGCCGCGCGCGATTGCTCGTCGCCGAGATCGACGATGACCGGGTTGAAGGCGGTGGCGTTCTCGTAGAGCGCGATCAGCGGCTTCCAGCAGAAAGAGGCCAGCGGATGGAAATGCAGCGTCAGGGACATTCTTTGCTCTTCCGTTTCAGGAATCGTCGGTCAACGGGAAATCGACACTGAAGCATTTACTTAACTATTGCGCCGTGCCTTGCCCGTCAAGACCACTCGCGAAGGCTCAATTGGATCGGATATGCGCGACGATCCCGGCTGATATCGCCGGCCAATCTTGCGGATGCAGCTCATGGCCTCCGCCCGCGATGCGAAGGAGTTTCGCGCCGGCGACCGTTTTGGCCAGCGCCTCGCCATGTTCGACCAGAAAGATCGGATCTGATGTGCCATGGATGACCAGCAGTGGCGCCGCCATCTGCGGCAGCCGCCCCTTCCAGGCATCGCCACCCTTGAGTGAAAAATGATTGGTCGCGCTCAAGAACCCACCGGATCGATCGTAATCCTTTTCGATGAAAGCTCTCATCTGGACCTCGTCGAACGGATGTGTGGTGCTGGCGATCGCCCGCGCATCCTTGACCACGAAATCGATCGCCTGGCCGCGGTCCCACCAGTCGACATCGGCGCCCGCGGCCGAATGCTCGATATAGGCGCCGGTTGTCTGCGGCAGATGCGACGTGTCCATCCCCACCGGCGAACTGCTGATCACCGTCAGCGACGCGACGCGGGAGGGATGCTTGAGCGCCACGATTTGCGCGATCATGCCGCCCATCGACATGCCGGCGACATGGGCCTTGCCGATGCCATGGCTGTCGAGCACGCCAATGGCATCGTCCGCCATGTCGTCGAATGTGTAAGGCGGCTTGCCCGGCGGATATTTGGTCGAACGGCCGGTATCGCGATTGTCGTAGCGGATCACATACAGGCCGGCATCCGCCAACTCCCGGCAAAACGCCTCCGGCCACCACAGCATCGAGGCCATCGCGCCCATGATCAAAAGCAGCGCGGGATTTTCAGGATCGCCGAAGGCTTCGGATTTGATCTCGGGACGATTGATCGTCGTCATCACTCAGTTTCCTATCTGATTGCATTTTGCAATCGGTTGCATCATAATAAAACTGATACGATAATGCAACTGGTTTTGTGGAGAGAATCGAATGAGCCTCGATCGCCGATCCGGCTGCCCGATCAACCTTTCGCTGGAAGTGTTCGGCGACCGTTGGAGCCTGATCATCCTTCGCGACATGATTTTTGGCGGCAGGCGGCATTTCCGCGAACTGCTCAACGGATCGATTGAAGGCATTGCCTCCAACATCCTTGCCGACCGGCTGAAGCGGCTGATGGAGTTGGGCATGCTGACCAAGGCCGACGATCCCAGTCACAAGCAGAAGGCGATCTACAGCCTGACTGAGATGGCCATCACGCTGGTGCCGATCCTGGCCCATCTCGGCGCCTGGGGCCGCGTCTGGCTGCCGACAAGCGAGGAACTCTCGATCCGCGCCGAGTTGCTGGAAAAGGGCGGACCGCCGATGTGGGAGAAATTCATGGACGAGTTGCGCCATGAGCATCTGGGCATGCCGCTCGACACGGCATCCGGTCCTTCTGTCCGCGCGACCCTGCAGGCCGCCTATCAAGCCGTGGTCGCCGGCAAGGCTCTCGGCGCCAGCCCGGTCGCCTAATCAACTATTTTCCCCGTTTGGAGGCCGGCTCTGCTAGAACAAGCGGAAACCACAATTCACGGGATTGGATAAGGTCTTGGTTGAGAACTCTCGGGATGCCGCCCGCGCGCGCGCCGATCTGCGTTTCAAGAAGCAGGAAGAGGCGGCCACCGTCCGCCAGAAGGCGATGGCGGAATATGCCGCCGAGAGCGACGCCCGCAAGGCCAAGACCGACAAGCTACGGGCTCTGCGGCTGGCCAAGGAAGCCGAAGACCTCGCCAACGCGCCGGCGGTGCCCGCCAAGAAACCTGCCCGCGCCAAGAAGAAATAGCCGCACGGCCCTTCGGCAACCCGGCCTGACCAGCGGCACCGTTCGCCTGTCGATTCAGCCGCTCGCCGACGCGGTCCTGGCGACAGCGGCCCCCCATCCCGCCGCTTCACAAGAAGCAATTTCAACCGAAACCGGGATTGCTTCGGCCGGCTGGCCATCGATGATTGTCCCTTTCCCAACAGGAGATTGCCATGACCGCACTGCCGCTCGAAAAAGCCCGGCAAATCATCGATGCCGCCTTCGCCAAGGGCGCCGAACTCAAGTTCAAGCCGCTCGGCGTCTCGGTTCTTGACGCCGGCGGCCATCTGGTCGCCTTCGAGCGCCAGGACGGCGCCTCGTTCCTGCGCCCGCAAATGTCGGCGGGCAAGGCCTATGGCGCGTTGGCCATTGGCATGGGCTCGCGCAAGGTCGAGGCCTTCGCCAAGGAGCGCCCGCATCTGGTCGCCGGCATCTCCGACGTGTCGGGTGGACGTGTGCTGCCGGTCGTCGGCGGGGTGCTGATCCGCGACAAGGCCGGCACCATCATCGGCGCCGTCGGCATTTCTGGCGACACGTCGGACAATGACGAGGCCGCGGCCATCGCCGGCATCGAGACCGCCGGCTTCACCGCGGATCCGGGCTGAGTACTTAGTTGAGGTTGATGTCCCGGCTCGCCGACCGCATCGACACGGCGAACCCGGCCAGCACATCGAACAGCGCGATGATCATCAGCGTGAAGAAGATGGAATGCGCCGCGCCCTTGACCAGCAGGAACTCGACCAGGAAGGCGACGAAGACCAGCGTCGACAGGAGATGGTCCATGATCGAGGCGCTGGTCGTGCGCGCCGACTTCACCATTTCGAGGAACAGGAAGATCAGGCCGATCAGTATCATCAGGTCGCCGAGCGTCATCGAGAACACCCCGCCCGACATCATGCGGAACGAGAAGATCTCGCTCGCCCACGGGTCATCGCCGCCGCCGAAGATTCCGAGCAGGCCAAGATTGTAGAAAATGAAAGGCACGATCAAAAGCGGGACGGCACCGAACATCTGGCGTCTCCATATGGGGGCACCTTCTGTAGAATGCGCCACAGCCACGCCGTCAAGATTTTTCGTGCCAAGCCGCAAACACGGTCGAAGACCGAATGCAACAACCATGTCAGCCGACACGGAGCGAGCGTAGGAAAGAGGCTCAGCGCTTGAAGGAGCCGGCGCGCGCTACCCGCCAGTGGGATGGCAGTCTGGGCCTCGGCCGTCAGGTTCGCCAAACGCAAAAAGACCGGCCTGAGGCCGGTCCTTTGCAACTCAACCCTTCAAAAAAGCTGGTCTCAGCTTTCCTTGGGGGTCAGCACCTGGCGACCGCGATACATGCCGGTCTTCAGGTCGATGTGATGCGGGCGGCGCATTTCGCCGGAATTCTTGTCCTCGACATAGGTCGGGGCCTTGAGGGCGTCGGCCGAGCGGCGCATGCCGCGCTTGGACGGAGAGGTTTTGCGTTTCGGAACGGCCATGGATATGCTCCATTACATGGTCAAAAGCCCCGCCCGCCCTCGTGAAAGGGCCATGTCGGGGCCTAAATCTGAGAAAGTCGGGTGCCTATACACGCCTGACACCGTTTTGGCCAGCACTGCCATGAATTTTTTTGAGTCGGTTACTCCAGACAGCCGACATAGGCGCCTGAGCGACCGGCACGCCGTTCGATCAGATTGGCCAACCTTCTCAAGCCCGGCCCGGGTTTGGCCGGATTGCGGGCGATGGGGTTGGGCAAGGCGACGGCGAGAAGTGCGGCCTGCCGGCGCGACAGCTGTTTTGCCGGAATGCCGAAATGGTGCTGCGCCGCCGCCTCGATGCCGTAGATGCCCGGCCCCCATTCGGCGATGTTGAGATAGATCTCCATGATACGGCGTTTCGACATCACCGCGTCGAAATAGACGGCCAGCGGCAGTTCGACGACCTTGCGCACCGAGCCCAGCGGACGGGACCAGAGAAAAAGGTTCTTCACCGTCTGCATGGTGATGGTCGAGGCACCGCGCGTCGCCTCGCCGGCCAGCGCATCGTCGACTACCCCTCTGAGTTCGCCGAGATCGACGCCACGGTGGAAGCAGAACTGCCCGTCCTCCGACATGATGACGGAGTGAGCCAGCACCGGCGCGACATCGTCGATCGACACCCAGCGCCGGTCATAGCCGGAGAAGGTCGCCAGATCCTTCAGCATCAGCGTCGACACCGGGTGCACGAAGGACGGCAGGTAAAGGAAGGTCAGCACGGTCGGGATCAACGCCAGTACGGCGGCCACGACAAGGCCGCGCCGGACCCGGCGCCTGAGACCGCGACGGTTCACGCCGCGCGATCTCGTCGCCATGTCCAGCTTTTCGGTTTCATGATCGACGATCGGTTCCGCCAAGCCGCCCAACCCGTGCTTCTCCTCGCTCCGGCATAATGGCGCTTGCCTTCTTGCGCAACGTCTGAGTGTCGGCTACCGGTCCCGACCATGACGAATGACGACGAAATGGCGTTCGAAATGGCGCTCATCAGGCGGGCAGCGGCCGTCGAGGTGCTGCTGCGGCGCTTGCTCGACGATCGCCCGCTTTCGGGTGAGATCGCGCGGCCCGATCAGCTGATGGCGGCGATGCGCCATGGCGTGCTGAACGGCGGCAAGCGCCTGCGCCCCTTCCTGGTCATGGAAAGTGCCGCCCTTTTCTCCGCCGACGGCGAAGCAGCACTGCGCGTCGCGGCGGCACTCGAATGCGTGCATTGCTATTCGCTGATCCATGACGATTTGCCGGCGATGGATGACGATGATCTGCGCCGTGGCCAGCCGACAGTGCACAGGGCCTTCGACGAGGCAACCGCGATCCTGGCCGGCGACGCATTGCTGACCCTGGCCTTCGACATCATCGCCGGCGAGGCGACCGTACTGCCGGCGGAGCGGCGAGCGGCCCTGGTGCTGGCGCTTGCCCGTGCGGCCGGAGCCGGCGGCATGGTCGGTGGCCAGAAGCTCGACCTCGAAGCCGAGCAAACGCCGCCCGACGAGGCGGGCATCATAACGCTGCAGGCAATGAAGACCGGCGCGCTGATCCGCTTCGCCTGCGAGGCCGGCGCCATCATCGCCGGCGTTGCGGCCGAGGACCGCGAAAGACTGGCTGAGTTCGGCTCGGCCATCGGCCTTGCCTTCCAGCTCGCCGACGACCTGCTCGACCTGACCGCCGACGCTAGCCAGATGGGCAAGGCGACCGGCAAGGACGCCGCCGCCGGCAAGGGAACGCTGGTGGCGCTGCACGGTGCGAATTGGGCGCGCAGCCAGCTGCACGGCCTTGTCGGGCAGGCCCACGCGCTGCTCGATCCCTTTGGTGACAAGGCGGCGCTGCTGAAGGAGGCTGCGACCTTCATCGCGACGCGCAACAGCTGAGTGCCCCCCGATGTCGGTGCGGGTTCAGAGACAAACGGGAGATCAACTTCGATGTCGGCCAATCTGTTCGATCTCAGCGGGCGCCAGGCACTCGTAACCGGCTCGTCGCAAGGCATCGGGCTCGCTCTGGCCAAGGGCCTGGCGCAAGCCGGCGCGAGCGTGATCCTCAACGGCCGTGACGCGGCCAAGCTCGGCGCCGCGGCGGCACAGATCCCCGGGGCGCAAACGCTTGTCTTCGACGCGACCGACCATGACGCGGTTCGCGCCGCGATCGACAATTTCGAGCTGTCCGGCGTGCCCATCGACATATTGGTCAACAATGCCGGCATGCAGTTCCGCACGCCGCTCGAGGATTTTCCCGCCGATGCGTTCGAGCGCCTGCTGCAGACCAATGTCGCCAGCGTCTTCCATGTCGGCCAGGCGGCTGCGCGCCACATGATCAGCCGCGGCCGTGGCAAGATCATCAACATCGCTTCCGTGCAGACCGCCCTTGCCCGCCCCGGCATCGCCCCCTACACGGCGACGAAGGGTGCGGTCGGCAACCTCACCAAGGGCATGGCAACCGACTGGGCCAAACATGGCCTGCAATGCAACGCCATCGCCCCCGGCTATTTCGACACGCCGCTCAATGCAGCCCTCGTCGCCGATCCGGCTTTCACCGGCTGGCTCGAAAAGCGCACCCCGGCCGGCCGCTGGGGCAAGGTGGAGGAACTGGTCGGAGCCTGCGTGTTCCTGGCCTCCGACGCCTCGTCCTTCGTCAACGGCCATATCCTCTATGTCGACGGCGGCATCACCGCATCGCTCTGATCTTCCCGCCGCGCGGACGAACAATCGCGCTGGTCGCGCGAACGAAATCTTAATGTAAATGAAGCGTAATCCCGGTCGTTAAAATAATGCGTATGTGTTGGGGTTGCGCATGCCGGAATATTCTTCCTTCATCCGGTTTGTCCGGATTCGCTATCTTTCAGGATTGCTGATTTTCGCGCTGGCTTCCACGGCCATCATGGTTGCGCTCAACCGTGTCAATTCCTTCCGCCATGAGGTTGACGCGCTGAGCAGCAACCTCGTCGTCTTCACCCGCGACCTGCGCAACGCGACCAGCTTCGCCGAGACGACGGGTTCCGCCTGGCGCAACGAAACACGCGACGCGTTGACCGCCTCGGCCCGCGACCATTCCGAACGCCTGACCAACGAAATCGACACGCTGACCGCCCAGTTCGCCGCGCTGCGCTCGCGCCTGTCGGCCAAGACCCTCAACGAGCTCGAAACCGCCTCGGTCAACGGCGACCTGTTCTGGTCGGCGCATGACATGGTGCGCAACTTCAACCTGATGTCGGTGGCGCAGAAGGCCGATGAATGGAGCTATCGGGAAATCCGCAACCAGAACGACCTGTTCGTCCAGCCGATGCTGGTCCGCGTCCGCACCGCCATGGACGAAGAGCGCCATCTGGCCGATGCGTCCAGCGACCGGTTGCTGCTGTGGGCGAGCGGCCTGTTGTTCGGCGTCCTGGCCATCGTCGCCTTCTGGATCTTCCGGCCGATGGAGCAGGCGATCCGCCGCGCCTTTGCCCAGTCGGCCGAATCCCTTTTCAAGGCAGAGGCCGCCGATCGCGCCAAGTCGGAATTCCTGGCCAATATGAGTCACGAGATCCGCACGCCGATGAACGGCGTGCTCGGCATGGCCGAACTCTTGGCCAAGACCGAACTCACCCCACGCCAGAAGACCTTCACCGACGTCATCGTCAAATCCGGCAATGCGCTGCTCACCATCATCAACGACATCCTCGATTTCTCCAAGATCAACGCCGGACAGCTCACCCTGGACCCTTCCCCCTTCCGTCTCACCGAAGCGGTCGAGGACGTGGCGACACTGGTCTCGGCGCGCGTCGCCGAAAAGAACCTCGAACTGATCGTGCGCGTCGATCCGCGCCTGCCGGCCCATGTCGTCGGCGACGCCGGCCGCTTCCGGCAGATCGTCACCAATCTGGTCGGCAATGCGGTGAAGTTCACCGAGAAGGGCCATGTGCTGATCGATGTCGGCGGCGAAACCGTCAACGATGTCGTCCAGCTCAGGCTGCGGGTCGAGGACACCGGCATCGGCATCCCGGCCGAGAAACTGCAGAACGTGTTCGAGAAATTCGCGCAGGTCGACGGCTCCTCGACCCGGCGTCACGAAGGCACCGGCCTTGGCCTTGCCATCGCCGCCCGCCTCGTCGACCTGATGGCCGGCAAGATCGGCGTCGAGAGCGAGATCGGGCGCGGCTCCGTCTTCTGGTTCGCGGTGCCGCTGCCTGTGCATCATGCCGAGGCACGCGAAGCGATCGTGCCTGTCGACGTCACCGGCGCGCGCGTGCTGGTCATCGACGACAATCCGGTCAACCGCGAAATCCTGCTAGAGCAGCTCAGAAGCTGGAGCTTCGACTGCGCCGCCGCCGAAAGCGGCGCCGTGGGGCTGGCCTTCCTCGATCGCGCCTGCCAGCTGGGCGCCAGCGTCGACTGCATCATCCTGGACTACCAGATGCCCGGCATGAATGGCGCCGATGTCGCCCGGGCCATCGCCGCCGACAGCCGGCTGTCGGCCATCCCGATCGTCATCCTGACCTCGGTCGACCAGGTCGATTTCGGCAAGATGATCATCGATTTCGGCATATCGGCGCATCTGACCAAGCCGGCGCGTTCGGCGGTCCTGCTCGGCACCGTCATCTCGGTCATCCAGAAGGCTCGCTCGCAGGTCGGCAAGGCGCAGTTCATCCGCGAACCGGTCCAGCCGAAGCCGGTGCCGCAGGCGGCTCCGCCCGCCTTCACCGTTATCCGTGGCCCGGCCATGCCGGTCATGGCGGTGCCGGAATCGACCGCCACGCCGAACGGCCCGATCGACATCCTCATCGCCGAGGACAATGAGGTGAACCAGCTGGTGTTCGGCCAGATCCTCAACGGGCTCGGTCTGAGTTACCGCATCGCCGGCAACGGCCGCACGGCGGTCGAGATGTACCGGTCGCTGCATCCGAAACTGATCCTGATGGATGTCTCTATGCCCGAGATGAACGGCTACGAGGCAACCCGGGCCATCCGGGCGATCGAGACCTCGTCGGGCGGTCACATCCCGATCATCGGCGTCACCGCGCATGCGCTGAAGGGCGACCGCGACAAGTGCATCGAGGCCGGCATGGACGACTATCTGCCGAAGCCGGTTTCGCCCGACCGGCTGGGGACGAAAATCGGCACCTGGCTCAGCGAGACGGTGGTGGCCAAGACGGCGTGAGATACGTCCGGCCGGGCTGGCTGATCAGCGCAGCCGACCGACCGGGATGATTTCCGGAGAGGTGTCCGCATAGGGTTCGCCCTGCCAGTCGCCGAGCCATTGCTCCACCAGCAGGCCAGCGTCATCCAGCATCCCGGCAATATCTTCCTTCTTCGGAAACGCTATTTTCGATTCAGCGCCCAGAATTGGTCTGCCGCCCGGAATTTCATAGAAGGTCGAATAGGTGACCACCGCACTGGCGGCATTCCAGTCGGCATCATACCAAGCCCTGACCGCGCCAAGGCTGGGATGCTCCACAATCCTTTCCGAGCGCTGCGGGGTCCATTCCAGCCACGCCTCCACGGCGGGATTTCGCGTGTCGAAGATAAAGCGCCCACCAGGACCGAGATGTTCGGCGATGGTGCACAGCACTGCCCGCTGATCCTGTTCGGTCAGGAAAACCTGGAAAACGTGACCGGTCAGCAGCACCAGATCGAACCGTTTTCCGAGCCGCACCGTTCGCGCGTCGGCAACAACCCAGTCGACCTTGTCACCGCCGGTCCTGCGTCGCGCGATATCGAGCATGGCCGATGCGGGATCGACACCGGTGACGTGGCGCCCTTGGGCCATTTCGGCGGCCAGTTGACCGGTGCCGCAACCAAGATCGAGAACCGAGCCGCCATCCCGGGCAAGACCGACGCAATAGTCAAAATCGGCGCGGCCATCCTGATTCTCGATGTCGTAGAACTGAACGAAGTCGGGATCATTGTAGATCGGATCGGTCATGCCGCCGCCTATAGCCCAAATGCTTGCCATGCGCGACAGGCGCAATCTACGTCGTCGATTAGGTTGCGACCTTGCTCGGCCTTCATACTCAGCCGGCCGCATCCAGACGATAGCGGCGCATCCAGTCGAGGCTTGTCTCGTCGGCGAGCTTTGCGACGCCCGGCCGGATGTCCCCGGCATTCGGCGGCGGAACGCCGAGGGCCTCGCAGATGCCCAGCAAGGCCGCCGCCGGATCGGCAGAGAGACGATCGTAGCCGACGCGCAGCGGGGTCAGGCCTTGCGCCGCGAACCAGATGTTCCAGGCCGTGTCATAGGCTTCGAGCTTGGCGAGTTCCCCTTTGATCCGTTCGAAATCATATCGGGGTTCTTGCGCCGGTGCGACCCTTTCGATCTCGGTGCCGTCCGGCGCAATATGCCAAAGGCCGGTCTGCTGTGCCTTGATCAGCGAGATCGCCTGCGCAAGCTTGTTCTCACGCGACAGGTGGTTGTAGAGAATGCGGCCAAAGGCCTTTTCGAAGCGCGCTGTGTCTGACGCCAGCCCTGGGAAAATCCGGTCGAGGATCGCCGAAAATTCATCCAGGTTTTCGCGCATCAGGCGCAGGCCGAAGATGCCTGTCCCGCCCTTGCCGGCGGTGATTGCCGCATCGAGATAGGCAACGTCGAATTCAAGCTCGCGCATCGTGTCGCGGGCCGGCAGTTTCCACTCGTCGGCCATTCCGACAGGTCCTGCCGCCGATAGAAGGAGTGCGGATCGCCTGATGTCCCGGTGGAGGCCAGGAGCTTACACAGCAGCGTGCCGCCGGTTCTCGACGTGCCGCAGATAATGTAGGCGTCGAACATCCCGCTGCCCTCGTCGTTCATCACAGGCAGGGCAACCCGGCCGACCCACCGCCGCGAACTACCGGTTGCGTACCACCACGCATGCCCCGCCGACGCTCTGCAATTTCTGGCAGATGACATTAGCGGCGGCACGATCGTCGATCCCGATCCTGACGGCGTAGATGCCGCGCCGGCCGATCGGCGTGCGCACCCGGCTCACCACCGGATCATGCCCCCCGAGCAAGGCCGGAAACCGGCTCCTGACCCTCAGCCACTGGCTGATGGCAGCACTGCGGCGGAAATTGCCGGCCACCTGGACGCCCCATGGCTTGACGTTGATCGAGGCCATCGCCACGGTCCGCGACATGATGACAGGCAGCTTGCGGCAAGCGACGGCAAAATCCGTCTTGGCATCGAGCGGCTCGATTTTTCCGGCATAGGCGGGGTCGGTGAACTTGTCGACCGGCTCGCCCATGACGTCGAAGACGTAGCTCTCGGTCTCCATCGGCAGGAAGCCGCCCGAGCCCAACCAGCGCGAAACCCGGCTTTCGCCGGCATTGTAGGCGGCCGCCGCCAGGCCAAGATTGCCGTAGCTGCTTTTCATTTCGGCGAGATATTTCGCCGAAGCCGGGATCGCCTGGTTGATGTCGAAGGAGTTTTCGAGCCCGCGCATCTTGGCGGTGCCCGGCATGAACTGGGCGATGCCTTCGGCGCCGACGGGGCTGACGGCATTGGGGTCGAAACGGCTTTCCTTCCAGATCAGCCTGGCGAAGAAATCCCGCGGCAGGCCGTTCTGGTCGGCATGGGCCTGGATCAGGTTGCAGACCTTGTCGATCAGTCGTTGCTTGGCCGATTGCGGCGGATCGGCTGGAACCGATGTCGAGCACCCCAGGGCGCAAAGCAGAACCAGCGTCACCGCGAGGAAACGCTGCATTTCGTCTACTCCGCCGCGGCTTTGCCGCCGCGCCCAAACCTCTGCTCGATATAGTCGGCGACCATTTTTTCGAAATCCGCTGCGATCGACGGTCCGCGCAGCGTCGCCGCCTTCTTGC
Source organism: Mesorhizobium sp. WSM4308 (assembly GCF_002294905.1). NCBI lineage: Bacteria > Pseudomonadati > Pseudomonadota > Alphaproteobacteria > Hyphomicrobiales > Phyllobacteriaceae > Mesorhizobium > Mesorhizobium sp. WSM4308. The sequence continues at coordinate 281,623 of NZ_NSFW01000003.1, forward strand.
CGTCGACGAAGACGGGCGCCGTCGGCGTCTCGCCGGTGCCGGGCAGCGAAATGCCGATATCGGCATGCTTGGATTCGCCCGGGCCGTTGACGATGCAGCCCATCACCGCGACCTTCAGGTTCTCGACGCCTGGATATTTTTCGCGCCACACCGGCATGTTCTTGCGCAGGTCGGCCTGGATGTTCTGGGCAAGCTCCTGGAACACGGTGGAGGTCGTGCGGCCGCAGCCGGGGCAAGCCGCGACGATCGGCACGAACTGGCGGAACCCCATGGTCTGCAGCAGTTCCTGCGCCACCTGCACCTCACGCGTGCGGTCGCCATTCGGCTCCGGCGTCAGCGAGATGCGAATGGTGTCGCCAATGCCTTGCTGCAAGAGGATGCCCATGGCGGCGGACGAGGCGACGATGCCTTTCGAGCCCATGCCGGCCTCGGTGAGGCCGAGATGCAGCGCATGGTCGGAGCGGGTGGCAAGCTCGGTGTAGACGGCAACCAGGTCCTGCACGCCGCTGACCTTGGCCGACAGGATGATCTTGTCGCGGCCAAGGCCGATCTCTTCGGCCATTTCGGCCGACAGGATCGCCGACTGCACGATCGCCTCGCGCATCACTTCCTGCGCCGTCAGCGGAAAACCCTTGCCCTGGTTGTCGTCCATCAGCCGGGTCAGAAGCTCCTGGTCGAGCGAACCCCAATTGACGCCGATGCGCACCGGCTTGTCGTGCTTGATCGCCATTTCGACGATATCGGTGAACTGCCGGTCCTTCTTGTCCTTGAAGCCGACATTGCCCGGATTGATGCGGTATTTGGCCAGTGCCTCGGCGCAGGCCGCATGATCAGCCAGAAGCTTGTGGCCGATATAGTGGAAGTCGCCGACCAGCGGCACATTCATGCCGAGGCGCTGGAGCCGTTCATGAATGCGCGGAACGGCGGCCGCGCTCTCGTCGCGGTCGACGGTGATGCGCACGATCTCGGAGCCGGCGCGGTGCAGTGCCGCGACCTGCGCGACGGTCTGATCGATGTCGGCCGTGTCGGTGTTGGTCATCGACTGCACCACGACAGGCGCGCCGCCGCCGACGACCACGCCGCCGACATCGACGCCGACCGAGGTGCGGCGGGGGAAGGGAAAGGAAAAATATCCGGTCATGCCGGCAGCCTTTTGTCTCTGGAGCCCATGCGTCCGCCCGGACGCACAAGCACTCCCCGGGGGCCGATGCGCTGAGGTTCGGGCATGAGGTGGAGGAGCAAAGATGGCTTGTCAATGGCGACAGGTCGCCACTGGCAGCAATTGATCCCGGCCGGCGAGCTGAAACAGAACAAGACCCGGCTGTGGCCAGGGGAAAAATCGGAAAGGATATCAGCTGCGGCTTATGATATAGTGCTGAAAATCAAACCACCAGTACCGGCGGCGATTGCCGCCGGCAAGGAAGACCGCATAGTGGCGGCTATGTCAGTCGGGCATCAATGCGTGGTCGGTTGCGCTTTCAGTTTCTCAATCGCATCCTTGAGTGCCAGCTTGCGTCGCTTGAGATTCACGATTTCGAGGTCGTCCACCGACGGGTGGTTCATCGCGTCATCGATTTCGCGTTCGATGTCGCCGTGTTTCCGCTGCAACTCATCAAGATGGGATGCAAGAGACATGATTGGTTCTCCCTTTCATGGTTTTCCTCGATTGCAGCCGTCACGGCGCGTCCACCGCAGGTCGCTTCTGTGACGGCACAATGACACTTTGCCACCTTCCGACTGCGATGTCGAATGCTGCGTGGTAGCATTCCACGACAAGGTGAAATGTGATATGGCCTGCGCGCCGGTGGCAGAAATTGCCACCCCCGCCCAATCAGGCCCATTTTTTTGGGCGCCGCAGACGTGCAGACGGTAGAGAATGTCCGATCAGGAACAGGCCGATATTCGCCTCGAATTTTCCCGGCTGAAGCAGGAACACGCCGATTTCGATGCCGCGATCAACGCGATGATCGCCACCAATTGCGACCCGCTGCAAATCCAGCGCATGAAGAAGAAGAAGCTGGCGCTCAAGGACCGGCTGATGAAGCTGGAAGACAAGATCATTCCAGACATCATCGCCTGAACGCTTTCCCCTATCCGCCGATCGAAAGCCTGGCCGCGCGATCGCGCAGCAGGCCGATGAGACTGCCGGTGCGCTCGTCGGACGTATCGATGGGAACCACCAGGCACATCGTCGCCTCGACCTTGCCCGGTGCTGAAAAGACCGGCACGGCAAGGCACTTCGTATAGGCATCGACCAGGCCCGAGGTGACGCAGTAGCCGGTCACCCCAGCCTTGGCGATGTCGTCGATGAAATCGTCGAGCCGCAGCTTGCGGCCGTCGGGCAGCACGAGATCGTCTTCCGACACCATGGCTTCGACCTCGGCCCGCTCCAGCCCCGCCAGAAGCAGCCGGCCAGACGCGGTCCAGGGCAGCGGTATCTGCAGGCCGGTGGCGGAGCTGATGCGAAACGGCCTGGTGCCTGGGCTGGAGTGGACGATGGTGTAGCGGCCGCTCTGCAGCATGCACAATTCCGAGGTCTCGCCGGTCTCGCGCGACAGATGGTCGACCTCCTGGCGCCCGCGCCGCAGCAGGTCGTTGCCGCGCACATAATCCATTCCATAGAGATAGAGCTTCTTGCCGAAATAGACGCGGTTGCCGTCGCCCGCCATTTCCAGCAGGCCGGCGTCGACCAGCGACCGCACCAGCGTGTAGGTCGTCGAGCGGGGAGCATTCACCCCCTTGGCAAGGTCGCCAATGCCGATCGCCCGCTGCGTCGTGTGCAGGAAGTCCAGGATCTCGAGCACCCGGTTGAGGCCCTTCTCGCGGGAGGCCGTCGTCTTTTCGTCGGCCGAAACGGCCAAGGCATTGCCATCTTGCATTGTCGATTCCTGGTGTTAGTATCTGTCTTGTACAGGATACATGCGTCTCTTGTAAGAGACAATCGCTTTGAAATCATCGACGTGTGTCTTTGCCTGTGCATGGGGAACACAACACGAAAGGAGGTCGCCGTGAACGACACATCCGGAAGACGTGATTTTCTGAAATTGGGAATGGCGGGACTGGCCGCCACCGGCGTGCTGGCAACCGTCGATGCGCAGAAGGCGGCCGCCCAGGCGGCATCAGACAGCCTGCTGCGCACCGTGCTCGACCGCGGCAAGCTTATCGTCGGCACCGGCAGCACGAACGCGCCCTGGCATTTCGAGAACGATGCCGGCGAACTGGTCGGCATGGACATCACCATGGGACGCATCCTGGCCAAGGGTCTGTTCGACGATCCGACCAAGGTCGAATTCGTCATGCAGGATCCTGCGCAGCGCATTCCCAACGTCACCACCAACAAGGTCGACATCACCATCCAGTTCATGACGATGACGGCGCAGCGCTCGCAGCTGATCAACTTCTCCCGGCCGTACTATGTCGAAGGCGTCGCCTTGCTGACGCTGCCCACCGCCGAGAACAACACCTTCGACAAGCTGCTTGCCGGCGGTTCGGCGACGCGCATCTCCATCCTGCAGAATGTCGATGCCGAAAGCTCCGTCCACTTTGCCTTGCCACAGGCACAGGTGCTGCAGATCGACACCCAGGCCAACGTGCTGCAGGCGCTGGAATCCAAGCGCGCCGACGCGGCAGCCGTCGACCTGTCCACCGTGCGCTGGCTCGCCTCGCGCAATCCGGACAAATATTTCGACGCCGGCAAGAGTTGGTATTCGATGCTCTACGGCGCGGCCTTGCGGCAGGGCGACCTCGACTGGCTGACCTTCGTCAACCAGACCTTCACCATCGCCATGTTCGGCCATGAATCGGCACTCTACGACGCCGCCTTCAAGGATTATTTCGGTCAGGAACCGCCGGCACGCCATCCCGGCTTCCCGGTCATCTGATCCCGGATCGCGGAAGGGCGGCATTCCAGCCCTTCCGCGATCCATTCGACGGTCTTCACACCGAGGCGCACGCATGGGCTATGCCCTCAATTTCAACCTGATCTGGCGGCATTTCGACAAGCTGTGGGGCGGTCTGCTGCTCAGCCTCGAGCTTGCGGTGATCTCGATCGCCATCGGCACCGTCATCGGCCTGGTGCTCGCGGTCTGGTACGTCTCGGCCGGACGCGTGGTACGGGCCATCATCGCCGCCTATGTCGAATTCATCCGCAACGTGCCGCTGATCCTGCTCGTCTATCTCGTCTTCTACGGGGTGCCGACCGTGGTCGACCTGGCCTACAGCGCGCCGACCTCGTTCGTCCTGACGCTGTCGGTCTATAGCGGCGCCTATCTGGTCGAGGTGTTTCGCTCGGGCCTCGAGGCCGTCCCGCGCGGCCAGCTCGATGCCGGCAAGGCGATCGGCCTGACGCCCTGGCAAAGGCTCATCCATGTGCGCCTGCCGACCATGCTGCGCATCACGCTGCCGGCGCTGTCCAACACCTTCATCTCGCTGTTCAAGGACACCTCGATAGCCTCGGTCATCTCGGTGCCCGAGCTCACCTTCGGCGCCCAGTGGATCAACTTCAACACCTTCCGCATCGTCGAGGTCTATCTGGTGACGACGGCGATGTATCTGGTGACCGGCTACATCCTGCTCTTCGGGCTCAGGCTCGTCGAGCGCCGGTTCAGGGCGGCGCGCTGACATGGCGAGCCAGATCCTCTACGCCCTGCCCTTCCTCGCCAAAGGCTTCGCCTTGACCCTTTGGGTGTCGCTCCTGGTCGTCACCCTGTCGCTCATCGCCGGCGTCCTGCTTGGCGTCGGCCTGGTCTATGGCCCCGCCCCGCTGCGCTGGGCGGTGCGCATCTTCTCCGACACCATCCGCGGCATTCCGATCCTGGTGCTGATGTTCTTCGTCTATTACGGCCTGCCGGCGGTCGGGCTGCATCTGCCGTCCTTCTGGGCGGCCGTGCTGGCGCTCACCCTGTTCAAGACCGCGCAGGTCATCGAATATCTCAGGGGCGCGGTCGCCTCGATCCCGAAAGGCCAGTCCGAGGCCGCGATGGCGATCGGGCTGACCTTCCGCCAGCGGCTCACCTCCGTCATCTTCCCGCAGGCCTTCAGGCGCTTCCTGCCGCCCTGGATCAACGGCGTCACCGACGCGGTCAAGGGCAGCGCACTGGTCTCGCTGCTCGGCATCACCGATCTGATGCAGGCCATCAACCAGGTCATCGGCCGTACCTACGAGGCGATGCCGCTCTATATCCTCGGCGCGCTCATCTATTTCGCGGTCAACTACGCGCTCTCGCTCGCCAGCCGGCGGCTCGAGCGGCGCTTTGCCTTCATTCGGGAATAGCAAGATGTCCGACGCCACAAACGCCAGTCCCGCGCTGCTCGACGTGCGCGATGTCTCCAAGGCCTTCGGCACCGTCGAGGTGCTGCGTTCCGTCAGCCTTCAGGTGAAGCGCGGCGAAGTGGTCACCGTTATCGGCCCCTCGGGCAGCGGCAAGACCACGTTGCTGCGCTGCGTCAACTTCCTCGAAAGCTACGACTCAGGCTCGATCCGCATCGACGGCAAGGAGGTCGGCTATCGCGAGGCCGGAACGCGCCAGCGCCGCAGCGAACGCGACTTGGCTGCGATGCGCGCCGAGACCGGCATGGTGTTCCAGAGCTTCAACCTGTTTCCGCACCTCACCGCGGCCGGCAACATCATGCTCGGGCTCACCAAGGTGCGGGGAAAGAGCCAGACCGAGGCGCGCCAGATCGCCGAGCATTGGCTCGGCCGCGTCGGCCTCGCACACAAGGCCGACAGCCTGCCGGCCGAGCTCTCCGGCGGCCAGCAGCAGCGCGTCGGCATCGCGCGCGCCGTCGCGATGGAGCCGAAAATCCTTTTGCTCGACGAGATCACCTCGGCGCTCGACCCCGAACTGGTCGGCGAGGTGCTGGCCGTGGTGCGCAGCCTGGCCGAAGATGGCATGACCATGCTGATGGTGACGCATGAAATGGCCTTCGCCCGCGACGCTTCGAGCCGCATCGTCTTCATGGCCGATGGCGGCGTCAGCGCCGTCGGCCCGCCCAAGGAAATCCTGGCGGCGGAAACCAGCAATGAGCGCCTCCGCACCTTCCTGGCGCGCTTCCGCGCCTCGCATTTCTGACATTGGACGGCCGGTGCCGTCCCAAGGAGCCTGCTTCCATGACGCCTTACATCCGGCTCGCCGAACTCGGCCTGACGCTGCCCGAGCCGCCGACGCCCATCGCCAACTTCGTTACCCATGCCGAGAGCGGGCGATTGATCTTCCTGTCGGGCCAGGGGCCGCTGCGCGCCGACGGCACGCTCTGCACCGGCAAGGTCGGCGAGGACGTGACCGTCGAGCAGGCCTATGAGCATGCGCGCCTGACCGGGCTTAATCTGCTGGCCGTCATGCATGCCGCCGCCGGCGATCTCGGCCGCATCGTGCGCGTCGTCAAGCTGCTCGGCTTCGTCAACGCGACGCCGACCTTCAGCGACCATCCGAAAGTGGTCAATGGCTGCTCGGACCTGTTCGCCGATGTCTTCGACAAGATCGGCGGCCATGCCCGCTCGGCGATCGGCGTCGGCTCGCTGCCTGGAAACATCACTGTCGAAATCGAGGCGGTCGTCGAGATCGCCGCCTGACCTGCTACTCACGGGATCCGCTCACATGAAAACCTATTCCGACACCGGCTCCAACACCACCATTCGCGAACGGCTGGGTTTGCGGCCGATCATCAATGTCTCCGGCACCATGACCGCGCTCGGCGCATCGATCATCGTTCCGGAGGCGATCGGCGCCATGGCGGAGATGGCCTCGCAATGGGTGGAGATGGATGATCTGCAGCGCGCCGCGAGCACGGTGGTGGCGCGCCTCACCGGTGGCGAGGCCGGCTTCATCACCGCCTGCTGCGCCAGCGGCATCACCATGGCGATCGCCGGTGCAATAACAGGAACCAGCCTGCTCGCCATCGAGCGCCTGCCTGATGACACCGGCGACCTCAAATCGGAGGTCGTCATCCAGCTTGGCCACATCGTCAATTACGGCGCCCCGATCGACCAGTCGATCCGCGTCGCCGGCGCCAGGGTGGTGCCCGCCGGCACGGTCAGCGTCACCCAGGACTACCATGTGCGCGAAGCGATCAACGAGCGCACGGCGGCTGGCCTCTATGTCGTCGCCCACCACACGGTGCAGTACGGCATGCTGTCGCTGGAGGAATTCTGCGAGATCTGCCACGCCAAGGGCGTGCCGGTGATCGTCGATGCGGCGTCCGAATATGATCTGCGCGGTTTTCTCGCCCGCGGCGCCGACGTCGTCATCTACAGCGGCCACAAATTCCTCTCAGGTCCGACCAGCGGCATCGTCACCGGTCGCAAGGATCTGGTGCGGGCAGCCTATCTGCAGAACCGCGGCGTGGCGCGGGCCATGAAGGTCGGCAAGGAAAGCATCGCCGGCACCATGGCGGCACTGGAAGCCTGGGAGAAGCGCGATCACGCCGGCATCCGCCGGCGCGAGGAGGCGGCGCTCAATCTCTGGAAGGACGCGTTGCAGGGACTGTCGGGCATCCTTGCCAAGATCATCCCGGACCCGACAGCCAATCCGCTCGACCGGCTGCAGATCTTCGTATCGCCGGAGAGCCGCTTCAGCGCCGCCGGCCTCGCCTCGGCGCTGGCGGCCGGCACGCCGCCGATCATCGTGCGCAACCACGAAGTCGAGCGCGGCCACTTCTTCCTCGACCCCTGCAATCTGCATCCCGGCGAGGCCGAGATCGTCGCCGAGCGGTTGCGTGCCGTGCTGACCGCGAAGGACCGTCCCGCCGATGCGATGAAGACCGCGCGGAAGGATTCTTCCGGCGCACTGCGCTGGCCGGATTGAGCGCCAGGCCAACCATCCCAAACCACCCGCGATCACGCGACTGTGAACAGCCGGATCGCGGGTGGTTTGGGAATAAATCGGCGCCGCGACAAGTCTCCTCGGCATACGCCACCACTGGCGTTGAGGAGACCGGCATGCCCCATCATTGCAAGGACAGCGAACACGGCGTCGGGCGTGGCGATGCGCTGGCGAGCATGATGGTCGTCAGGCTCTCCTTCGTGGCGCTTGACAGCGGTGACGCAGATGAATTCAGTTTCGGCAAGGCAGGCGGCTTTGCCTGCTTCCGGGGGCTTTGCCCCTGCGAGCAGGGCAAGGTCGCCGTCGCATCTTGAGGCGGCACGGCCTGGAGTATCGGATCATGGTACCGCTTTGAGCGAGAGGGCCCTGGCAGAACGCTTCAACGAAGTGGTGCTGCCGCATCTCGGCGACGCGCTGGCGCTGGCCCGATGGCTGACCGGCAATGCCGCCGATGCCGAGGATGTGGTGCAGGACGCCTGCATCAAGGCGCATGCCGGCATATCGGGCTACGCCGGCGGCAACGCCCGCGCCTGGCTGCTGACCATCGTGCGCAACACCTCCTACACCTGGATGGCGCGCAACCGGCCGCGTGTCATGATGGCCGTCGGCGATCTGGGCGACCTCGATGACATGGCGGCGGCGCACGGCACTAGCATGCCCGACGAGGACGGCCCGGAGGCGAGCCTGATCGCCAAGGCCGATAGTGCAGCGCTGGAGGCGGCGATAGCGGCTCTGCCGCAGCCATTTCGCGAGACATTGGTGCTGCGTGATATCAACGGCCTGAGCTATCGCGAGATATCGGCCATGCTTGCCGTGCCGATCGGCACGGTGATGTCCAGGCTGGCCCGCGCCCGTGGCCTGCTCGCGTCAGAATTGGGGAGAGCGTCATGACGCGCGACGACGGACTGCCCAACGATCCCGAAGGTATCAGACTGATGATCCATGCCCTTGTCGATGGCGAGCTTGATGCGGCGGCCGCTCTTGCAGTGGAGCGTCGCATCGCCGCCGACCCCAGGCTTGCCGCCGAGCATGCCCGCATTGTCGCCCTGCAAGGCGCCGTCAGCCGCTTGCCGCGCCCCGATGTCAGCGATGCATTCCGGGCCCGCATCGCGTCGATCGGCATGGCCGGCGCCGAACGGCAGGCGCCGGTCGAGGCGGAGCCGCAGCACGGTACGCCATCGACGCTGCCGGGGTTGATTGCCGGCGCTGGCGGCGGCCAGAGACGGGAAGCCGGAACACGTCCTTCCCAGGCGCGGCCATCACCGAGAGCGCGCCGCTTCGGCTCGTTCGACTGGCGCGCCATGGCCGCGTCGATCATGATCAGCGCAGTGCTGGCCAGCGGGGCGACGCAATGGGTGATGCAGAGCGGCGTCGATGATGGCTTTGCCGCCGCGGTCGCCAGCGGCCATCGCCGCAGCCTACTTGCCGCGAGCCCGATCGACATCGTCTCGTCCGACCGCCATACGGTCAAGCCCTGGCTCGACGCCCGCATCGGCGTCTCGCCGCCGGCCCCCGACCTTGCCCAGGACGGCTACGCGCTGATCGGCGGCCGGGTCGAGGTGATATCCGGACGGCCGGTGCCGGCCCTGGTCTACCGCCACCGCGAGCATCTGATCACGCTGGTCGCCGAACCGCAGCAGGGCGGCAAGACCACGCAGCCGGGCGACCTTTCCTCCGGCGGCTTCTCGATGGTGCACTGGAGCGACGGCGCCTTCTCCTATTGGGCGATCTCCGACATGGAGCGCCCCGAACTCGACGACTTCGTCGCCCGCTTCCGCAAGGCGGCGGTTTAGGCTGGATTATGGCCACCGGCCTTGCCGGTGGCCTGATATCCTTGCCGTCGCTGCCGAATTCCGCTAAGGCGCGCCTTTGTCGCCGGGGAGCAACAAGCTTGAACGACCAACGCGCCGACGTCGCCATCATCATGGGCAGCCAGTCCGACTGGGCGACGATGCGCCAGGCGGCCGAAACGCTGGAGGCGCTGGGCGTCCCGCACAAACGCCTGATCATCTCGGCGCATCGCACGCCCGACCGGCTCTATGAGTTCGCCAAGGGCGCCAAGGCCGCCGGCTACAAGGTGATCATCGCCGGCGCCGGCGGCGCGGCGCACCTGCCCGGCATGACGGCGGCGATGACGCCGCTGCCGGTGTTCGGCGTGCCGGTGGAATCGAAGGCGCTGTCGGGGCAGGATTCGCTGCTCTCCATCGTCCAGATGCCGGCCGGCATTCCTGTCGGGACACTGGCCATCGGCAAGGCGGGTGCGGCCAATGCGGCCCTGTTGGCAGCCGCCGTTCTGGCGCTGAACGACGACAAGCTTGCCCAGCGCCTCGATGCCTGGCGCGCCTCGCAGACCGCCAAGGTCGCCGACGAACCGACGGACACGCCGTGAGCCTGCCCGCCGAATCGACCATCGGCATCATCGGCGGCGGCCAGCTTGGCCGCATGCTGGCGATGGCCGCCGCCCGCCTCGGCTACCGCACCATCGTGCTGGAGCCGCAGCCGGATTGCCCGGCGGCCCAGGTCGCCAACCGGCAGATTAGGTCAGCCTATGACGACCCGGCCGCCCTTGCCGATTTGGCGGCGGCAAGTGCCGTCGTCACCTACGAGTTCGAGAATGTTCCCGTTGCCGCGGCAGAAGCGCTTGCCGCCAGGGTTGCGGTCTATCCGCCGGCGCGCGCACTCGACGTAGCGCAGGACCGGGTGAGCGAAAAGACATTCCTCAACGGCATCGGCATTGCCACCGCCGATTTTCGTCCGGTCGACACCGACGAGGACCTGACGGCGGCGCTGAAGACATTCGGCGGCAGCGGCATATTGAAGACGCGGCGCATGGGCTATGACGGCAAGGGCCAGCGTGTCTTCCGCAACATGGAGGCGGGCGGCTTCGCCGGCACCTGCGAGGCGATGGGCAATGTGCCGCTGATCCTGGAAAGCTTCGTGCCCTTCGATCGTGAGATCTCGGTGATTGCAGCGCGTGGCCTGGATGGCGCAGTGGCAGCCTACGACCCGGCCGAGAATGTCCACCGCAACGGCATTCTCCACACCTCGACGCTGCCAGCCGGCGTCAAACGTGAGACGGCTGAAGCGGCGCGGACGGCGGCGGCAAAAATCCTGTCGGCGCTCGATTATGTCGGCGTCATCGGCGTCGAGTTCTTCGTGCTTTCCGACGGTTCGCTTCTGGCCAATGAGATTGCGCCACGCGTCCACAATTCAGGCCACTGGACCGAGGCGGCCTGCATCGTTTCGCAGTTCGAGCAGCATATCCGCGCCGTTGCCGGCCTGCCACTCGGCAGCCCGGAGCGCCACTCCGATTGCGTGATGGAGAACCTGATCGGCGACGACGTGCTGCGCGTCCCTCAACTGCTCGCCGAGCCCGATCTGATGCTGCATCTCTATGGCAAGGCCGAGGCGCGGCCCGGCCGCAAGATGGGCCATTTCATCCGCGTCAGCCGTCGCGTTCAATAGCCGGAAGCGAACCTATTGCAGCTCGTCGCTGTCCTCGTTGGAGCTGGCGCAGCTCGCATCGCCTTCCTCGCAATTGGCCGAGGCCGCAAGCTGCTTGATGCGGTCATTGGTCAGCCTGGCCAGGCACTGCGAAACCTCCATCGCGTGGATGGAACCGCCCACGCTGGCGGCCGTGCTGTGCGCGCACTCGGCGTCGCGGAAGGTGATCCAGGCGCGTTGCGCCGCCTGCAGCAATCTTTTACCGTTGGCATCATCGGAGCTGATCAGGTCCTTATAGGCCGCATTGAGCTTGGCGTCGGCGGCCTGGTAGTCCTCGCCGGCGCAGATGTTCATCATCTGCTGGCTGTCGTCGGAGCGGTCGCATTCCTGTGCGCGCACGATCGACGTTCCCGCCAGGACGACAAGGCAGGCGGACAGCAATATTCGGCGCATGATCGTCCCCAAATCACTTGAAACACTCCGCATCATCCCAGCCGGCCTACGGCCGCGCAATGCCGCAAGGCCGACATGGCGGATATTTGATGATATGGAGGTATGGAGCATGGGTAGTGGGTCAGTTTGAAATTCCGCCCCGATCACAATAGGCGCTTTCGCCTAAGCGCCGTCTGGAAATAGGCGGAAGCGCATGCCATCTTCAAACCATGACCGAAAGGCGCCCAAAGCGCCCGCGCGATCCTAACCAGTTGGCGAAGTCGATTGTCGATATCGCCACAGATAAATTGCAAACTAAACCTGAATCAAGCAAAGCCCTCTCCCCAGAGGGAAACCTGGGGAGGATCGCGGATTAAGGGGGGTAAGGCTCGCGCTGAGGCTTTAAGTCCAGAGCAACGACGCGAGATTGCTCAACGAGCAGCCGCCGCTCGTTGGAAGAATGACCGCTGTCTTGGAGAATAACGCGGGCATTGGACATTTTGGGCCGCCATGCTAATCCAGTTAAATGCTTTTTCTGGCCTTATGCTTTGTGGCAGTCGCCGTCCCATACGGAATTGAGCGTTTTTATTTTGCGACAAGGTTTGGGTTCTTTGCCGCGATTTTCTGGCTGTTTGTGTTTCAAGCCAGCGTTTTGTTCGGCGGCGAAATCATCCTCGGCAATCACCTAGGCCAATCATTGCCCGATTGGGTCACAACGCTCGGCTTTGCGATTGGAACATTCGCCTATATGACGATTGGCTCGACGTCTTTAGCTGCCGTCGTAGTCGGGCTGGGATTCGGGACGGTGATCGCTGCGAGCTGGTTCTTGAAAAAGCTGGCGGAAAATTCAAACTGACCCACTACCGGAGCATGCTTGCGGTTGACATGGGCAAGGCTCCTCGTTTATGAGCCACCCACCGTTGAAAAGGCGCGTCTTCTGGCGCGCCTTAAAATTTCGACCCGGGACCGGGTCCACACCGACAGGCAAGACCATGAAGATCAAGAATTCGCTCAAGGCGCTGAAGGCGCGTCACCGCGACAACCAGCTGGTTCGCCGCAAGGGCCGCGTTTACATCATCAACAAGACCGCCCCGCGCTACAAGGCGCGCCAGGGCTGAGCTTTCGGCCGGAGGCTTTTCGCCTCCGCCCCTTGATGCTTGTCGGCCTGCCGACCTTCTCACGCTAAAATCACTTTGCTGTTCCGCCGCCCGGGACTAGGATCGGGCGATGCGGATTCTTTTTGCATTTTTGACAGCCCTGCTTGTTTCCGGCGTCACAAGCTTGCCGGCCAGCGCCGCGGACGATCAGCCGGCGGCGCCGGCTGCCCCGGAGGCTCCGGCTGCGCCGATGACGAAACAGGCCCGGCTCGACAAGCTGTTTTCCGACCTCAAGCGCGAACGCAACGAAAAGGCCGCCGAACGCATCGCCGGCAACATCTGGAGCGAATGGTTCCAGTCCGGCAGCGCCTCGGTCGACCTGATGATGCTGTGGTCGCAAAAGGCGATGGACAACCAGAAATTCGACGTCGCGCTCGATTTGCTTGATCAGGTTGTGACCTTGCAGCCGACCTATGCCGAAGGCTGGAACCGGCGCGCCACGGTGCATTTCATGATGAAAAACTACGGCAAGTCGATGTCCGACATCGATCACACGCTGCAACTCGAGCCGCGCCATTTCGGCGCGCTGTCGGGCCTGGCGCAGATCATGGCGCTGACCGGCCACAAGCAGTCGGCGCTCGAAGCCTGGCAGAAGGTGCTGGCCATCTATCCGATGATGCGCAGCGCCCAGGACCAGGTCGCCACGCTTTCGGAAGAGCTTGCCGGCGAAGGAATTTAGTGCAGGCAGTAGGCAGTAGGGAGAAAGATTGAGCGGCAAACACCAACCTACTGCCTACTGCCTACTGCCTACTGCCTACTCCCTACCCAAACTTGTCCCACCCCACCCCCGTATATCCCCGCATGAACCTGATCTACGCCGCGTTCGCCTTCTTCTTTGCACTCGTCTTTGTCCTGATCGGCGTTACCCGCGTCGGCTCATGGCTGATCGAACGCCGTGATCCCGCCATTGGCGAATTCGCTGATATAGGCGGCGCCCGCATCCACTATGTCCACATTCCCGCCCCCGCCAATGCGGAGTTGCCGCCGATCGTCTTCATCCATGGCGCCAGCGCCAATCTCGGGGATCAGATGCTGCCGCTCAGGCCGCTGCTGGCGGGACGCGCCGAAATGCTGTTCTTCGACCGGCCGGGTCACGGCTGGTCGGGACGCGGGCCCGGCAACAATGAGGATCCGTCGGCGCAGGCCAATACCCTCGCTGCCCTGATGGACCGCCTTGGCATCAGGAAGGCAATCATCGTCGGCCATTCCTTCGGCGGCGTGGTGACGGCGGCTTTCGGCCGCGAGCATGCCGACAGGACGCTCGGCCTCGTCTTCCTGGCGCCGGCGACCCATCCCTGGCCGGGCGGCGCGACATCCTGGTATTACGACCTAACCACCGTGTCGGTGATCGGCCGGCTCTTCTCCGAAACACTCACCTATCCGGCCGGCACGTTTCAGATGGCCGATGCAACGACCTGCGTATTCTCGCCCAACAAGGTGCCGGACGACTATCTCGGCACGGCCGCGATCCCGCTGGTGTTGCGGCCGTCGGCCTTTCGCGCCAACGCCACCGACGTCGCCGGCCTCTATCGCTATACGCTTGGCGCCGCACCGCACTACAAAGCGATCAGCGCGCCGACCGTGGTCATTTCGGGCGACCGCGACAAGGTCGTCTATGCCCATATCCACTCCGTCGGCCTGGCGCGCGATATCCCGGGCGCCGAGCTCGTCTGGGTGCACAATCTAGGCCACAAGCCGGACTGGATCGCCTCGGACCTCGTCGTCGGCGCGATCGAGAAGGTAGCCGGCAAGGATATCGATCTGGAAGCGATGGCCAGAACGGTCGAGGCACGAATTGCCGGCGATGCCTATGGTGTGGGCAAGTGCGCCGACATCAAGGAGCCCCGGGCCGAACTCGCACCGACCTGAGATGTATGTCCTCAAGCACGGCATCAAGAAAAACCCGGAAAGGCGATGGGCGCTGCCGGATCGCATCTTCTTCGGCTACGGCGCGTGCCACATTCTTGCAGGCACTTTCCTCGAGCATCCCCCGCTTGCAGGATTTCATGCCGAGCGGATCATCCCGGCCGAGGGCTTTTCGGGAAACCATATTTATGTGACGAACGGTATCATCGCATTCGATTACCACGGCTACTCCAGCCGCGAGCGCCTCCTGGAGCACCATCGCAGGGGCTGGTCCTCCCACAGGACCGGTTGGCACTGCACGATCGAGAAGGTCGATTTCGACCTGCTCGACACAACAGAATTGAACCGGCGAAAGATGCTGGGCCCGGATCAGTATCTGTATGACGCAGGTCTCCGTGCGCGTCGGTTTCTCCAGCGCATGGACCACGCGGAGGCTGCCGCAAAAGCGCTTGGGATCGCAACGGCTGGAGGCTAGATGAAGGCGGAGATCATTGTCCCGCGCCTTTGCTGTATCCCAGCCACGGCGAGCCGCACGAAACCGCGCGACACGCTTCAGTCACGAAATCAGCTGCCGCGGCCGCCCTGCGCTTCCGAGCCGACATAGGCGATGCGCAGCATGTTGGTCGAGCCGGGCGTCCTCAGCGGCACGCCAGCGGTGATGATGACGCGGTCGCCCGGCTTGCCGAACTCTTCTTCCAGCGCAATGCGGCAGGCGCGGTTGACCATGTCGTCGAGATCGGTGGCATCGGGCGAGACGACGCAGTGCGTGCCCCACAGAAGCGACAGCCGCCGCGCGGTGTTGAGGATCGGCGACAGTGCGATGATCGGCACTTGTGGCCGTTCGCGCGCGGCGCGCAGCCCGGTGGTGCCGGATGCCGTGTAAGTGATGATCGCCGACAGTTTCAGCGTCTCGGCGATCTCGCGGGCAGCCAGCGAGATGGCGTCGGCGCCGGTCGCTTCCGGCTCGGAGCGCTGGGCGTTGATGATGCCGGCATAGGTCGGGTCCGTTTCGACCTTGGTGGCGATGCGGTTCATCATCGCCACCGCTTCGACGGGATAGGCACCCGCCGCCGATTCCGCCGACAGCATGATGGCGTCGGCGCCCTCGAACACGGCGGTCGAAACGTCGGAGACTTCGGCGCGGGTCGGTACCGGTGCGGTGATCATCGATTCCAGCATCTGCGTGGCGACCACCACCGGCTTGCCGGCGCGCCGCGCGGCGCGCGTGATCTGCTTCTGGATGCCGGGAACGGCTTCCAGCGGCATCTCGACGCCGAGATCGCCGCGCGCGACCATCAGCGCGTCGGACAGTTCGATGATCTCGGCCAGCCGGGCGACGGCCTGCGGCTTTTCGATCTTGGCCATGATCAGCGCGCGGCCGCGCGCGATCTTGCGCGCTTCGGCCAGATCCTCGGGCCGCTGCACGAAGGACAGCGCGATCCAGTCGACACCCGTGGCGAGCACCGCGTCGAGGTCCTTGCGGTCCTTCTCGGTCAGCGCGCCGACCGGCAGGTCGGTATCGGGCAGGCTGACGCCCTTCTTGTCGGAAATCGTGGTGCCGGCGACGACCGTGCAGGCGATCGACTTGCCGTCGCTCTTCACCGCTTTCAGCTCGAGCTTGCCGTCGTCGATCAAAAGACGGTGACCGGGCTCGACCGAGCTCAGGATCTCCGGATGCGGCAGATAGACCCTGGTTGAGGTGCCGGGCTCGGGATTGTCGTCGAGCGTGAAGGTCTGGCCTGGCGTCAGCACTTCCTTGCCATTGGCGAACTTGCCGACGCGCAGCTTGGGCCCTTGCAGGTCGGCGAGGATGCCGATCGGCCGGCCGACCTTTTCCTCGACGGCGCGGATGCGGCCGACCAGCGTGCGCATCAGTTCGTGGTCGGTATGGCTCATATTGATGCGGAACACGTCGGCGCCCGCTTCGAACAATTTCTGCAGCATCTCCTCGGAGGAGGATGCCGGACCGATTGTGGCTAGGATCTTGACCTTGCGGCTGCGTCTCATTGACTATTGGTTCCCGGGGCGGCTGGTGCGCCTCCCGTTGCGGGTTCATCGGTCAGCTGGACCATCCAGCTTGCCTGTTCGCCCGTGTCATATTCCTGGAATCCGGCGCGCTGGAAGCCTCGGGCCACGCAGTCGTTTACACCGGCGATCTTGAACTCCTTTTCAGCCACGCACATGTTGATCGGGCCGTCCCAGCGTCCACCGCGCTCGGCGTCTTCTGCATAAAGATAGTAAAACCTTGATGACAGCGGCCCTTCGATCAACGTCTTGCAGCTCGATCCTTCAATGTGCCACCAGCCTTCCGTGATCCAGCCGGCCTTGGCACGATAGCCGATGCCGACGCCGACCAGGTTCTGCGTGGCGTTGCAGACGCGGAAATCGGCGCGCGCCGGCGAGGCCATGACCATCGCCGACAAGCCAACGGCCACGGTCAGGAGCGGCATGGCAAAGGCAGAGCGCATGCGCTGCCTGCCGGCGGAACCCATCCGAAAACCCCTCAAGAACCACATCAGCATCTCTCTGCGCCCCTTTTCGGAAAAGTCCGGGCGCATGTCAACGCGCCGTTTTGATCAATTCCAATCGATTTAGGAAGGCTCCCGGCGCGCTATCCGTCGCCCTTTGCCAGATTTCCCGATAAACCTTGGCCAAACAACGGCATTGCGCACGCGTCGTCTTCGTGGAATGACGATAGCACCCTCCCCGGAAGCCAGCGAACAGACCATTTCCCGCCAATGACCCGATCCACAGTTTTCGCGCCTTTCGACGTTGTCGAGGGCGACCGCAAGCGGGGCATCGTGCTTCTGGCCGATCATGCCCGCCGCGACCTGCCCGACGAGTATGGCAGCCTCGGTCTGCCCGCGGCGGAATTCGATCGGCACATCGCCTATGACATTGGCGTCGAAGCGGTGACGCGCGAGCTCGCCGGCCTGCTCGACGTGCCGGCGGTCATCGCCAATTTTTCGCGGCTCTTGATCGATCCCAATCGCGGCGAGGACGATCCGACGCTCATCCGCCAGCTCTATGACGGCACGGTGGTGCCGGGAAACTATCCCATCGCGCCGCAAGAGCGCGAGAGGCGGCTCGACCGCTTCTACCGGCCCTACCACGACGCCGTCGGCGCGGTGATCGCCTCGGTCGCGCTGGCTTCCGGCCGGGCGCCCTTCATCTTCTCGGTGCATTCCTTCACGCCGGTGATGCAGGGCAGGCAACGGCCCTGGCATGTCGGCATCCTATGGGATCGGGACGACCGGGTGGCGCGGCCGCTGATCGATATGCTGGCGCAGGACAAGAACCTGATCGTCGGCGACAATGAGCCCTATGACGGCGCGCTGCGTGGCGACACCATGTTCAGGCATGCCATCGTCAACGGCTATGCGCACGCGCTGATCGAAATCCGCCAGGACCTGATAGCGGACCAGAAAGGCGCGCTTGCCTGGGCCGAGCGCCTGGCGCCGATCGTTGACGCGATAGACCGCCGTCCCGATATACATGCGGTAAAGATATTCGGCTCGCGCACCGGGCCGTTATGACGGAGGTTCCGATGACCGAACTCAGCGACGAGCAGAAGCGTGATTTCGAAGCCGCCGCCTTTCGCCGGCTGGTCGAGCACCTCAGGGAACGCAGCGACGTCCAGAACATCGACCTGATGAACCTCGCCGGCTTCTGTCGCAACTGCCTGTCGAACTGGTATCGCGAGGCGGCCGATGCCGGGGGCGTCGACCTCTCCAAGGATCAGTCGCGCGAGATCGTCTACGGCATGCCCTATGCCGAATGGCAGGCTCTCAACCAGACCGAAGCATCGGACGCCAAGAAGGCTGAATTCGAGGCCAGGCGGCCGAAAGATCACTGAAGACGGCGAGCGGCCTCCGGCTAAGGTATCTGCGAAGGGAGAGGCGTTTTTCGCTAATCTCCGACGTACGGAAGTTCGCCAAGAACGATGTCGGTTCCATTTCGGCCTTTGGTCCAAACGCTTCCTCCAACCCGGCGCTTGACTGAAAATTGAATCGATCTAATTTGCCGCGCAAAGCCATTTTCTGACCGGATTCGCCTATGAACGCGTCGAACGCCATGCAGACTGCCATTCGCGGGCGATGGGCCGTAGCGGCCATTTTCCTTGCCAATGGCTTCCTGACCGGCAGCTGGGCGCCGCAGATTCCGGTGTTCCTGACCCGGCTCGACATTTCGAAATTCACGCTTGGCCTGCTGATCCTTTTGTTCGGCGCCGGCGCGGTCGCCGCCATGACCTGGTGCGGCCACCTGATCTCGAAACATGGCTCGCGCACCGTTCTGCGCTGGTTCGGTCTTTGCGGCAGCCTCGGCCTGCTGGTCGTGGCGCTGGCGCCCAACGTGCCGCTGGCGGCCATCGCCATGTTCATCTTCGGCGGCTCGATCGGCGGCATGGACGTCGCCATGAACGCCAATGCGGTGGTGGTGGAGCGAAAGATGTCCCGCGCCATCATGTCCTCCTCGCACGGCTTCTGGAGCCTCGGTGGTTTCGCCGGCGGCGGCCTCGGCGGCTTTGCCATCCAGCACTATGGCCACCTCGCCCATGCCGCGGCCGTGACCGTGCTTGCCTTCGCGGCGATCGCGATGGCGGTCGGTTATCTCGTCGCCGAGGACAGGCCACAGGCGGCCGGGCATCACAAGTTCACGCTGCCGGCAAACCCGCTGGTCTACCTGATCGGCCTGATGGCTCTGCTGACGATGATCTCGGAGGGCGCGGTGCTCGATTGGGCGGCGCTGTATCTGCGACAAGAACTCGGCGCCGACCTTGCCGTCGCCGGTCTTGCCTATGCCGCCTTTTCCGGCGTCATGGCGATCATGCGCTTCTTCGGTGATGGCGTGCGCAACCGCTTCGGCGCGGTGACGACGCTGCGCGGCTCGGCGGTCGTCGCCGCCGCGGGCATGCTGGTCGCCGGCCTGTCGCCCTCGCCCTGGCTCGCCATCGCGGCCTTTGCGCTGTGCGGCTTCGGCATCGCCAACATGGTGCCGATCATCTTTTCGGCCGGCGGCAACCAGGAAGGCATGTCATCGGGCACCGGCATGAGCGTCGTCACCACCATGGGCTATTCCGGCATTCTGGTGGCGCCGTCGGCGATCGGCTTCGTCGCCGAGCATTCCAGCTTCGGACCGATCTTCATCGCCATGTCGGTGCTGCTGATCGTCGTCCTGCTGATGGCGGGCCTCGCTCACCGCGCCGAATTCGCCCCAGCGCCCGCCGAATAGCGCTTCAACTCCTCGTGGAGAAAATCCGCCACGCGGCGGATGCGCACGCTGCTGCGCACATCGCGATGCATGGCCAGCCATACCGGCAGGCTTGGCAGCGGCAGGCCGGGCAGCACCTTCTCCACCAGCGGGTCGCGATCGGCCAGCGGCTCCTGACCGAGGCCAATGCCGTTTCCCGTCCGCACCGCCTCCCACAGGACCATCTGGTTGTCGGCCCTGAAGCGGAAACTGCTTCGGGTGACCGGGAGGCCGAATTGCGTAAAGCCCCGGATCATCTCCTCGCTGCGGTCGAAGCCGATCAAGGGATGATCGGTAAGGTCGGCCGGCCCGAGCGGGCGGCCGCGCCGGTCGAGATAGGAAATGGCCGCACAGGCGCAGAGCGGGATGTCACAGACCTTGCGCGCCACCAGTTCGTTCTGCGCCGGCTTGACCATGCGGATGGCGATGTCGGCGTCCCGGCGCAGCAGGTTCTCGACCTGGTTCGAGGCAACGATCTCGACCTCGATTCCGGGTTCCTCGATGCCGAGCCGTGCGGTCATCTCGGGCAGCACATAGGCCGCCACCACTTCGCTGGCGGCGATGCGCACCGTGCCTTCGATTGCCTCGACCGAACCCAGCGCCAGGCGTGAAAACGCGCTCGCCTGCTCGCTGACCGCCTTGCCGCGCTCGAACAGCGTAGCGCCGGCTTCCGTCAGCGCGTAGCCGCGCCGCCCGCGCCGGAACAGCGTCACGCCCAGCACCTGTTCCAGTTCACCGATGTGGCGGCCAAGCGTCGGTTGGCTTGCGGCCAGCTTTCGCGCGGCGGCCGACAGGCTGCCGGTTTCCGCCACGGTGACGAAGCTCTTGATCAGATTCCAGTCGAGATCGGACATGCAATCCATTCAAAATTGAATATTGATTCTCCAATTCTAGCGAATTTAAATTCAACCTCAAATAGACCATCTTTCTCTCATCGGAGACAGGAAAACAGGAGAAGACAGATGCGGACAATTGTTGTTCTGGGTGCGGCAGGCAGGGTCGGCGAGGCCGCGGCGCGAGAATTCGTCGCCGCCGGATGGCGTGTGAAGGGGCTGGCACGCAACGCCAAGGCGGCATCGCTGGCGCCGGGCGTGGAGGTCGTCCAGGGTGACGCCACCGACCGCGCGGCCCTGATTGAAGCCTGCAAGGGCGCCGACGTGATTCTCAACGCGTTGAACCCGCTTTACACGGAATGGGCCGAGAAGGTCTTGCCGATGGCTGAGAACGTCATCGCGGCGGCCGAGGCAAGCGGGGCCACCCACATGCTGCCCGGAAACGTCTACAATTTCGGCTACGGCCTCGGTGTTGGCACGGCGGAAACCGCGCCTGAAGTCCCATCAACGGAGAAGGCCGAGATCCGTATCGGGATGGAGGATCTGTTCCGCAGGAAGGCGCAGGAGCGCGGCGTCCAGACCATCGTGCTCAGAGCCGGCGACTTCTATGGCGGCGCGCGGCCGGAAAGCTGGCTCGACCTGATCATCCTGTCGAAAATGCGCAAGAACGTCTTTACGTGGGGTGGGCCGATGGATATCCCGCACGCCTTTGCCTATCTGCCGGATCTCGGGAAGGCCTTCGTCGCACTGGCCGAAAAGCGCGAGAGCCTCGGCCCTTTCGAGCGTTTCCATTTCGCCGGCCATACGCTGACCGGCCACCAGATGAAAGCGGCAGCGGAAGCTGCCAGCGGCCGCAAACTGGCGTCGAAACGCGTGCCATGGATCGCGCTGCGTGCTGCCGCCCTGTTCAGCCCGTTGATGCGGGAAGTCGTCAAGATGTCCTATCTCTGGCGCACGCCGCACTCACTCAACGGCGACAGGCTGGAGCGGACCGTCGGCAAGCTGCCTGCCACCGATCCCGTCGACGCCATCCGCCAGGCGATCGCCGATTTGAACCTGGATGACAGCCATCCGACCGCGGTGGCTTGAACCAACCCCTGCACCGGAAACTCACTGCGCCAGACAAGGGATGGGCCCCGCCGCGCATCGCTGGAGCAGGCATCACGTCAGCGGACCTAAACGCATGGAGACGACAAAATGACCAAGATCGCAATCCTCGGCGCCAATGGCCGGCTCGGCCGCGTGGTTGCCAAGGCCTTCATCGACGCCGGCTTCGACGTCCGCGCCATTACCCGCAGCGGCAAGGTGCCGGCAGAACTCGAAGGCGCCACGGCGGTTGCCGGCGATGCGCTGGACCGTCAATCGCTGATCCGCGCCACCGAAGGCGTCGATATCATCTTCAACGGCCTCAACCCGATCTACACCGATTGGGGCAAATGCCTGCCGATGGCCGAGAACGTCATGGCCGCCTGCCATGCCAACAACGCGCTGCATCTGTTCCCCGGCACCGTCTACAATTACGGCTCGCCCATGCCGGCGGTGATCACGGAAGACACGCCGTTCCATCCGACGACCGAGAAGGGCCGCATCCGCTGCGCCATGGAGGAGCTGTTCCGCCGCGAAGCCGACGCCGGCCATGTCCGCACCATTGTCTTGCGGGCCGGCGACTTCTTCGGCGGCACCGGCAGCGGCTCCTGGTTCGACCTGGTCGTCGCCGCCAAGATCAGCAAGGGCGTCTACACCGCGCCCGGTCCGGCCGACCTCGTGCATGAATGGGCGTATCTGCCGGACTTCGCCGCGGGCTTCGTCGCACTGGCCAAGAATCTCGACAAGCTCGGCTCCTATGAGGCGCTGAACTTTCCAGGCCATGCGGTCACCGATGTTGAGATCAAGGCCGCTGCGGAGAAGGCGCTTGGCCGACCGCTCAAGATGACCTCGATGCCCTGGTGGGTGCTGCGCGCCGGCGGCCCGTTCGTGGCGATGTGGCGCGAGATCGTCTCGATGTCCTATCTGCGCTTCGAGCCGCACCGTCTGGCCTCGACGCGGCTGGAGGGGATCATCGGCGAAATCCCGCACACGCCGCTTGACCAGGCCGTCGCCCAATCCCTCGAGGACATCGGCATCGCCCCCGTGAAGGCCACGAAAGCTGCGTGAATTGAGCCGGCGGGCCTCTTCACACCGAAAGCCTGCTCACGGATAGCAAAGGCGGCTCAGAGCCGCCCCATCAGCAGCAGCAGCAGAACCACCACCAGCACCACACCGACGATGCCAGAGGGTCCGTAACCCCAGGAGCGTGAATGCGGCCATGCCGGCACTGCGCCGATCAGGACAAGGATCAGGACGACGATGACAAGGGTGCTGATCGGCATGGGAAATTCCCCGCATTGAGTTCACTCGAGGACGATGTCTTCGCATCCCCCACAGGGGAACAATGCAAAAGGCCGCCCGGTTGTTCCGGGCGGCCTTTGCCGTTCAGATTGGGAAGCCTGCCTACTCTGCGGCTTTTGGAAAGGCGGTCGGGGGTTCCGCGCCGTCGTCCACCGTCGGCGCGTCTGACGATACCTCGCCCTTGCCCCGCCGGAACAGCCGGCTGATCAAGCCGCGCCGTGCACCAGGCTTGACCTTGGCGCGGGTGAACACCATCAGCATCGACGGCGTCACCACCAGTGTCAGCACCGTCGCGAAGGACAGGCCGAAGACGATCGCCGAGGACAGCGAAATCCACCATTGCGTCGACGGCGCGTTGATCGTCGTCTCGTGATGGAAGATCTCCAGCCCAAGGCCGAAGGCGATCGGCAGCACGCCGAGGATGGCCGACACCGCCGTCAGCACCACCGGGCGCGCGCGCTCGCGGCAGGTCTGCAACACGGCATCCATCTTGTCCCAGCCTTCTTCACGCAGCCGGTCATAGGTGTCGATCAGCACGATGTTGTTGTTCACCACCACGCCGGCCAGCGCGATGACGCCGATGCCCGACATGACGATGCCGAACGTCTCGCCGGTGATCAGCAGCCCGAGGAACACGCCGATCGTCGCCATGACCACGCAGGACAGCACCAGCCAGACGCTGGTGAACTTGTTGAACTGCGCCAAAAGCACCAGGAAGATCAGGAAGATCGCCGCACCGAAGGCCTTGCTGAGGAAGGCGCTGGCTTCGGCGCTGTCCTCGTTCGAGCCGGCCAGCTTCCAGCGGATGCCGCTGCCGAGATTCATGTCGGCGACGGCCTGGGTAACCTCCTGCTGCACGGCGGCGACCTGCTTGCCGGCGGCGACGTTGGCCTGCACCACAACGGTGCGGGCGCCGTCGATGCGGTTGAGGATGCCGACGCTTGGCTTGGCCTTGCGGACGACGAAGTTCGAAATCGGCACCGACCCCTGCGAGGTCTGCACCCTGAGCTCGTCGAGCGTCGACAGCGTGCGCCGGTCCTCCGGCAAGCGCAGCCGGATGTCGACAGCCTTGTCGGCGCCGGCAGGCCGGTATTCCGAGAGCTTCAGGCCGTTGGTGACGAGTTGCACCACCGTGCCGACCGAGGTCGGGCTGATGCCATACTGCGCAGCCTTGGCGCGGTCGACCTCGAGTGCCCAGTCGACGCCGGGCGGCGGCAGGCCGTCGGAAACGTCGATGACGCCGGGCACCTTGGCGATGCGCGCTGCGACCGAACGCGCCTTCTCGTCCAACCCCTTTGGGTCGATGGCAGAAAGCCTGATCTGGATCGGCTTGCCGGTCGGCGGGCCGGCTTCCGGCACGCGGACCTCGACGTCGACGCCGGGAATACCGGCCATGACGCCGCGCAAATCGTTCAGGATCTGGTTCGCCGATTTGCGTTCGCGCCAGTCGATGAATTCGTACTGAATGACGCCGACGACATCCTCGGGCACGTCCTGGCCGCCGCCTTCGGACTTGCCGACGCGGGTATAGACCGACTTCAGGCCCGGCCAGCCGAGCAGCCGGTTTTCGGCGATCTTGGTCGCCGTGTCCATTTCGGCCAGAGAAAGGTTGCCGCGGGCATGCACATAAAGCAGGCCGTAGTCGGGCTCGACGCTCGGGAAGAACTCGACGCCGGCGCCGTACTTCGAATAGCCAACGAAGATGCCGGCCAGCAAGACCACTGTAAGCACCAGCACTGTGATGGGGAAGCGCACCGCCTGCTTGACGACCGCCATGTACCAGCCGTCGCGATTGTCGTCGGCGTGATGCTCCGGCGCCTTGGCGAAGATCGCGCCAAGCGTCGGCGCGAAGACCAGCGCATACAGCATCGAGGCCGACAGCGTGACGATCAGCGTGATCGGCATGTACTTCATGAAGTCGCCGATGATGCCCGGCCAGAACAGCAGCGGCGAGAAGGCGGCGATGCGCGTCATCGTCGCCGCGATGACCGGACCGGCCATGCGCTTGGCGGCAAGCGCGAAGGCTTCCTGCTTCGGCATGCCTTCGCTCATCCGCCGTTCGGCGAATTCGGTGACGATGATGGCGTCGTCGACCAGCATGCCGACCGCCAGGATAAGGCTGAACAGCACGATCATGTTGATCGTGTAGCCCATCATCGCCAGGAGCAGGATGCCGATCAGGAAGGACGACGGAATGGCGAGGCCAATCAGCAGCGACGCACGGCCGGACAGCGCGTAGAGGATGACGATGAACACCAGGATGACGGCGATCATCACGTGGTTCTGCAGGTCACCCAGCAGCTGGTTGACGAAGACCGACTTGTCCTGCGTGTAGGTGACGTGCATCCCCTCGGGCATGGTCTTGACGAAGGCATCGGACACCGCCCTCACCTTGGTGAGCGTGTCGATCAGATTGGCGCCGATGCGCTTCTTGACCTCGATGGCGATGGCCGGCTTGCCGTTGAGGCGCGTGATCGTCGTGGCATCGGCGAAGGTCGAGCGGATTGTCGCGATATCCTTGGCCTGCACCACGGCATTGGGGCCGGCGACCACCGGCAGCGCCGCCACATCCTCCGGCGTCTCGATCAGCGACGGCACCTTGACGGCGTATTTGCCTTGCGAGCCTTCGATATTGCCGGCGGCGACCAGGCTGTTGGAAGCGCCGACGGCGCCGATCAGCTGGTCGAGCTGCAGCCCGTAGGATGACAGTTTCATCGGATCGATGACGACCTCGACGAGATCGTCGCGGGAGCCCTGCAGCGAGCCTTCCAGAACGCCGGGCACTTCCTCGATGCGGTCACGCAGTTCGCGCGCCGCGGCGGCCAGCACGCGTTCGGGCAATTCGCCCGACAGTGTGACGACAAGCACCGGGAATTCGGAAATGTTGACCTCGGTGACGACAGGTTCCTCGGCCGCTTGCGGCAGATCGGCCTTGCCGTCCTGCACCTTGGAGCGTGTATCCTGCAGCGCCGTCGCGAGATTGGTCTGCGGCTGGAACTCGACCAGCACATAGCCGCCGCCCTGGAAGGCGGCAGAGCGCATTTCCTTGAGGCCCTTCAGGCTTTTCAGCTTGCTTTCCATCGGCCGCAGCAGAAGGCGCTCGGAATCCTCCGGCGAGATGCCTTGATAGATCAGGCTGACATACATCATCGGAATCGGAACGTCGGGTTCCGCTTCCTTCGGCGTCGACTGATAGGCGACCCAGCCTGCAATCAGCAGGAAGACCAGGACCGAGATGGTCAGGCGGGCATTGTTGATTGCGAGTCTGACGATATCCATGACTTATGCCTGTTGCTTTCGGGAGTGGCGAACGACCGACGTCGCCGGGCACGGCCCAGCGCCGGCGTCGCTGCGCTACTGCGTCCCGGCGGTGGCTTCGCCGATCAGCTTGTTGATGGTCGCCTGGTCGGCCTCGACCGGCTTGACCTCATCGCCTTCCTTCACCAGTTCCTGGCCGGCGACGATGATGCGCGCATCGGCCGGGATGCCGCCAAGCACGAGGCCGGTCGGGGTGTCGTCGACCAGGTCGATCGGGAAGAACGCAACCTTGTTGTCCTTGTCGACGGCGCGGATGCCCAGATCGCCCTTGTCGCCGAGCGTCACCACCGAGCGCGGCAGCAGGACCGCGTCGGTCGGCAGCGCGCTGAGCTGGATTTCCGCCGTCATGCCGGCCGGCACCGAGCCATCGGCATTGGGGATGGCGACCTCGACGCGGAAGGTGCGGGTCGCCGACGACGCGTCGCGGCTGATGTAGCGCACGGTGCCTTCGACGGTCTGGCCGCTGACCAGCCGGACGCTGGCCTTGTCGCCGATCTTGAGATAGCCGAGGTCGCGCTCGCTGATCTCGCCGCGGGCGATCACCGGATCGAGCTTGAGGATGGTCGCCACCTCGCCGCCCTGCATGACCGAGCTGCCAAGCTCGACAGGCACCCGGTCGATGACGCCATCGAACGGTGCCTTGACCTCGTTGCGGTCGAGCTCGGCCTGCGCTGTATCCAGCTGGGATTGCGCCTGGGTCAGGTTGGAGCGCGCGGTGTCGAGCTGCAGCTTGGGCAGGTTGCCGGTCCTGGCGAGCCGTTCGGCGGCATCGAGCTCGGCCTTGCGCTGCACCAGCAACTGCCTGGCATTGTCGACGCTCGAGATTTTTTCTTCCGCCGCCAGCATCAGCACCAGGTCGCCTGTCTTGACATGATCGCCTTGCTTGACCGGCAGCTTGTCGATGACGCCGGCGACGCGGGTTGCCAGAACCGCGCGCTTGTCGGCCTCGGTCAGGCCGGAAATGCGGATGGCGCGCGCGTAGGTCTTTCGTGGTGGCGTCACGACGGCAACGGTGCGCAGCGGCGCCTTCGGTTCGGCTTCCGCGGTCTTCGGCTTGCCAGCGTCCGGCGCCTTGCCCTGTTCGACTTCGGCCGCCTTGGCCTTGTTGGCCGCTACGCTGCCGACCGATGAGAATTCGCCTGTCGCCATCCACGCCGCGAAACCGATGAGCACAACAATGGCTGCAAGCTTGTGAAACCTGATTCTAGGCATCGTCATTTTTCCACTGCGGGTTCAGCCAGCACCGCGCCTTGATGACGCGGGCGCGTCGCCGATATGGGTGCGCGCCTGACCGTGTTCAAATTGCCGTGATAGGCGAGCGCGCTTCTACATCAAAGTTGCACTGCAATATAGCCTTAAAGTTGCAAGACCATTACGGCATCGGGCAAGGTGAACCCGCCGCCATCCAGTTTTCGATTGCTTGATAGGTCGCTTCGGCCGAGCCCGGAGCCGGCTCTCGATCCGAGCCCGGCGCCCAGCCCCAGGCGACAAGTTTATCGTCGCGGACATGCAGCGCGATATCGGCCAATTTGCGGTCGCCATTGCGCGCCGGATCCTTGATCTGGGCGCAGATTTCGGCCGAGGATTTTCCGAACCAGGCCATCTCGGTCGGCGCCAAATGCCAGCCCTCGGCGCCGGGTGGTCCGTGCAATGCCTTGGAATTACTGGAGAAATGGCAGGTTGTGCAGCGCAGGCCCGGATTGCCGAAGCCCGATCCGTCGGTTCCGCGCTGGACGTTGAAGGCGTGCACAAATGTGGTGCCATAATGCGCACCCGACCAGCGCGGCCGGTCGTCCGCGACATGACAATCGGCGCAGCGCGGATGTGAGAACACCGCATAGATCTTGTCCCATTCGGACAGACCCTTGGCCATGCCGACCGTCGGGCTCGGTGATGTCTGGCTCTCCTGCGCGGTTGCGGAAGGCGCCGCCGAAAACAAGATGGCAGCAGGCGTCAGCATGATGAGAAGCTTCTTCATGCGAAGGCCACCCTTGTCGACAGCGGCAGGGTGCGGATGCGCTTGCCGGTAAGCGCGAAGATGGCATTGGCCAGCGCCGGTGCCGCCGGCGGTGTGCCAACCTCGCCGACGCCGCCCATCTTGTGGAAGTTTTCCAGGATGGCGACTTCGAAGACCGGGCACTGGAAGATCCGCATGGCGTCGAAATCGTGGAAGTTCGACTGTTCGACCATGCCGTCGGCGAAGGTGATCTGCTGTCCCATTGCCGCCGACAGGCCGTAGATGGCGGCGGAAATCAGCTGTGCCTCGACGATGCCCGGATCGAGGGCGGTGCCGACATCGGCGGCGATCCATACCTTCTCGATGCGGATGCCGGCCGGCGTGTCCGCCACCTGGACGATCTCGCCGACCCAGCTTCCGAAAGACAGCGTGAAGGCCACGCCCTTGGCCTTGCCGGCGGGCAGCGGCTCGCCCCATTTCGCCATCGCCGCGACCTTCTCCACCACCTTCACCGCCGCGGGATAGGCGGCCATCAGCTTCTTGCGCATCTCGACCGGGTCGATTTTGGCGGCGGTGGCGATCTCGTCCATGAAGCCTTCATGGAAGAAGCCATTGATGGAACTGCCGACCGAGCGCCAGAAGCCGACCGGAATCGAGACGGGCGCCGCGATGCCGCTCACCCGGTAGTTCGCAATGGTGTAGGGCTGGTCATAGGCACCATCGACAATGGACTTGTCGGGACCGACCGGCGATATCGAGGGAAACAGCCTGCGCAAGGTGCTGGCGATCACCGATGGCGAGGCGATTCTCATGTCGACGGCGACCGGCATGCCGTCGTCGCCAAGCCGTGCCTGGAACTTGCCGACCGCAGCAGGCCGGTAGGCGTCGTGACGCATGTCCTCTTCGCGCGTCCAGGTCACCTTGATTGGGCGCCCGCCCGTCTCCTTCGCCATCAACGCTGCGCAAAGCGAGAAGTCCATCTCGGTACGGCGGCCAAAGCCGCCGCCCATGAAGGTGGTGTGGACAGTGACCTTGTCCTGCTCGATACCGACCGCATTGGCGCAGAGCTGGCGCACCAGCGTCGGCGCCTGGTTGCCGCACCAGATGTCGAGGGCGCCATCCTTGAAGCGCGCCGTGGCATTCATCGGCTCCATGGTCGCATGCGCCAAATAGGGCACCGCATAGTCCGCCTCGACTATCTTTTCGCGCGGCGCGTCGGCGAAGGCGGTATCGACATCGCCATTGTCGCGCATCGCCGAGCCCTTGGTGCCGAGCGCCTGCTTCAGCACGTCCAAAATGGCGGCGCTGCTAAGCGGATATTCGGGATCCGCCCACTGGGCGTCGATGGCGTCGGCCGCCTTGAAGGCCGCCCAGGTATTTTGCGCGACGATGCCGAAGCCGTGGCCGTAATTCGTCTCGAGCGGCACGATCTTGATCACGCCCGGCATTTTCTCGGCTTTGGCGAGATCCACCTTGACTGGCTTGGCCCAGAAGCGCGGGCTCATCTTGACCGTGCCGTAGAGCATGTCCGGCATCCTGACATCGATGCCGAAGATCGGCGCCCCGGTGACCTTGGCCAGCATGTCGATGCGCTTCTGCGGCTTTCCCAGCAGTTTCCAGTCGGCTCTGTCCTTGAGCTTGACTTCCGTCGGCGGCGCGATTGCTGCGGCAGCCGCCGCAACCGCGCCATAAGTCAGCGACTTGCCCGATGCCTTGTGCAGGATCGAACCATTGGCCGTTTCCAGATCGGCGGCGGCAACGCCGAGTTTCTGCGCAGCCGCCGCGATCAGCAGATGCCGGGCTGCGGCGCCCGCCTGGCGCATCTTGTCGAAACCGTCGCGCGTCGAAGCCGAGCCGCCGGTGACCTGGAGAGCAAGGAGTTTGCCGACCACACCGAGACCTGAGCGCACCGCCTGCGCGGTCATGCTCTCGTCGAAGAAGGCGAACGGACCACCCTCTTCGAGGATCGCCGCGTTGTAATAGGCGTAGGAGGCCGGGCCGTGCTCGACCTTGATCTGGTCGAGACCTACATCGAGTTCTTCGGCGACCATGATGGCGAGCGTCGTCGAAATGCCTTGCCCCATCTCGGCGCGCGGCGCGACGATGGTGATGGTGTTGTCGGCGGCGATCTTCACATAGGGGTTGAAGGTCGCCTCGCCCTTGCCGAGGTCGGTCTCGAGCGGATTCGCAAACGGTTTGCGATAATAATAGTAGCCGACGGCAACGCCGCCCGCGACAGCGGCCGCGCCGATCAGAAACGTGCGGCGGGCGATCTTCCCGACACTGGCCATGGTCAGAGCCCCGCCGTCTTGAGCGCCGCAGCCTTCCGGATGGCTGAGCGGATCTTGGGATAGGTGCCGCAGCGGCAGAGATTGCCACCCATGGCGTTGTCGATATCGGCGTCGCTCGGGTCGGCGACCTCGTCAAGCAGCGCCACCGCGCTCATGATCTGGCCGGCCTGGCAGTAGCCGCATTGCGCGACCTGTTCCTCCAGCCATGCCTGCTGCACAGGATGCAGCCTGTCCGCCGTGCCGATGCCTTCGATGGTGGTGACAGCGCCGTCGACCTGGCCGACCGGAAGCGAGCAGGAGCGCACCGGCTGACCATCGACATGCACGGTGCAGGCGCCGCATGCGGCAATGCCGCAGCCGAACTTCGGTCCTGTCTTGCCGATGAGATCGCGCAGCGCCCACAGCAGCGGCATGTCCGGATCGACGTCGATGTCGAATGACTGCCCGTCGACGGTGAGGCGCATGGGGATACCCTTTGTTGTCGTCCACGGCCCGAGGGCGAAGAGCCTTGGGTCGCGTTCCCTTCAAACAGATTGACAAATTACGTCATTTTGTCAATTGAGATTTTGCAGGATAGTGTTGCTCCATGAATCAGAACGAAGACATCGCCGCCGCCGACCCCAAACGCGTCCGTATCCTGGATGGCGCAATGAAGGTGTTTTTGGCCTATGGCTTCACCCGCACCACCATGGACGACATCGCCCGCGCCGCCGACATGTCCCGTCCGGCGCTTTATCTTCAGTTCAAGAACAAGACCGACATTTTCCGTGCCATCGCCATGATGGTGCTGTCGCGCTCGGTCGCGGCGGCAAAAATGGCTCTGGCCGGCGATGGTGTTTTCACCGAGCGCATCATGCGAGCCATCGACGAAGCTTTCATCTCGATGATGAGCGCCGTCGTTGCTTCGCCGCATGGCGCCGAATTGCTGGACATGAAATCGAGCCTCGGCGATCTGGTCGGCTGCTGGCGCGGCGCTCTTGTCGAACATATCGCCGCCGCTATTCATGGCGAGGCGGCCAGGAACGGCGTCGATCTGGCGGCCAGGGGCCTGTCGACGCAACTGCTTGCCGACATGCTGCTCGATGGGCTGGAAGGCATGAAAGCGCGGATCAGCGATCCTGAGGGGCAGCGGCAGGCGGCCGCCGCCCTGGTCAAGGTGATCGACCTGGCGCTGAAAGCCGGATGAAGCCGAGATGTGTCGGGGTTCCGCTCAGGCCCGGCGGCGCTCCGCCTCGGGGTTCTTGCGCGCTGCAAGAAATTCCTTGACCCGCCGGCCGGGTGCGGGGCCGCGCACCGGCTTGAAGCCGTCATCGAGTTCACCGGAGAGATCGAGCGTCGGCCGCTTGCCGACGGCATCGTAGTTTTCTTCCAGCCAGTCGCTGGCGGCGGTGCGGCCGAGATCGCGCAGATAGGTCAGGAAAGCCCATTCGGCATTGACCTTCGATGACGCCGACAGGTCCTTGAACGCCTCGTCGGCATCGATGCGGTGCATCCGGATGTCGCGATACTCGCCATGCGGCAGCCGGCCGGCGGCGATCAGTTCCTTGACGAAGGCGATCGAGCGGAATTCGCGCAGCAGCCCGGCATTGAAGGTGATTTCGTCGATGCGGTTCTGGATCTCGTTGGCGCTCCTGGGCGTTCCTTCGCGCACCACCGGATTGATCTGCACCAGCAGCACATCCTCGGTCGCCGCCGTCTTGAAGAACGGATAGAGCGCCGGGTTGCCGCCATAGCCGCCATCCCAATAGGGCACGCCCTTGATCTCGACGGCGCGGAACAGCTGCGGCAGGCAGGCCGAGGCCATCACCGTGTCAAGGTCGATCTCGCCATCGGAAAAGACCCGCAACTGCCCGGTCTCGACATTGGTGGCCGAGATGAACAGTTCCATCGACTTGCAGGCACGGACATTGCTGAAATCGATCTCCTGCGCCACCACGTCGCGCAGCGGATTGAGGCCGAGCGGATTAGCGACATAGGGCGAGAATACCCGTGACATGGTGTCGAAGAAGACATAGCCAGGCGTGTTCTCGATCGACCAATTGCCCCAGGCGACGTCCCACGGCATGCGCTGCACCGGGCTGAACCGGCCCTTTGCCGCCACCGCACGCCAGAAATCGTCGAGCTTCTTGCGCGCGCCCTCGACCCCGCCACGCACAAATCCGTCGGCCAGCGCCACCGCGTTCATGGCGCCGGCGCTGGTGCCGGAAACCGCCGATATCTCCAGCCTGCCGTCCTCCAGCAGCCGGTCGAGGACGCCCCAGGAAAAGGCGCCATGCGAGCCGCCACCCTGAAGCGCGATGTTGATCTTCTTGCTTTCCTCCGCCTTGCCGTTCTTCGTCATGGCGTTCCTGTCGTCCTTATGCGCCAACCTGCCCCTACGTCACGGAAGGAAGCAGCTATCGGCGGCCCATGTTGCAGTGCAGCATATAAGGACGGACCAAGGCAAGAACACGAACACGGTCGCGTGATCACATGAAATTTCCGCCATGAGAGAAAGGCCCCTCCGCTTGAAGCGGAGAGGCTGTGTCCTCAGGTCAGGGATGCCTAGGCGACCAAATCGGGCACCGGGCCGACATAACGCGATTGCGGACGGATCAGCCGTCCGGTCGTCTGCTGCTCGCGCGCATGCGCGATCCAGCCGGCAACGCGACCGGCGGCGAAGACATTGCTGAAGGCCTGTGGCGGGAAACCCGCCGCTTCGAGCACCAGCGCGGTGTAGAATTCGACATTGGTCTGCAGCGAGCGCTGCGGCTTGGCGATCCGCAACACCTCGAGCGCCGTCTTTTCGACCTCCTCGGCGAAAGCCAGCCGGCGGCCGGTCTCGCCCTCGCCGCCAAGCTGTCGCACGACCGCTTTCAGCACATCGGCGCGCGGATCGCGCACACGGTAGATGCGATGGCCGAACCCCATGATCCGCCTGCCATGCGCGATCTCGTTGCGCAGCCAGCCGGCCGCGTCGCCATGTGCCTCGATCGCGTCGAGCATCTCGATCACCGGGCCGGGCGCGCCGCCATGCAGCGGCCCCTTGAGCGCGCCGAGCCCGGCCAGCACCGACGAGGTCAGGCCGGCCAATGTCGAAGCAACGACGCGCGTGGCGAAGGTCGAGGCGTTGAGGCCGTGGTCGCAGACGGTCACCAGATAGGTGTCGAGCGCTTTTGCCAATGCCGGCGACGGAGCGGAACCCCTGAGCATGCGCAACATGTCGGCGGCATGGCCGGCCTTGCCATCCGGCGCCACTGGCTGCTCGCCGCGCTGCAGGCGCAGCAAGGCAGGCGTCAGCACGGCGGGCGCCGCGATCAGCCGCAGCGCGTCCGCCAATGTTTCGCCGTCTGGCAGCAGAGCCATGCCGGCGCGCATGGCACTGTAGATTTCGAGTGGTGCCAGCAACGACAGCGAAGGCAGGGTCCGCTCGAACACCTCGACACGCGCCTCGCCCAGTTGCGCCGCCAGTTCGGTATCGCCAGGCAGATCCTCGAAGAAGCCGTCGAGCAACAGCCGGACGACCTGCGGAAAGTTCCATCGTCCGGCCAGTTCCGCCAGCGAATGACCACGGATCGTCAGTCGGCCTCCCAGACCATCCACGTCGGACATCACGGTTTCGGCCGCCACCACATCATCGAGCCCATTCGCCATGACCTTGTCTCCTTGAAGCTTTTCCCGATCGCAGATAAGGCTGGTCAACCCAAGCATCAATCTTGATCAATAGAATCAATACCAGAGCCGAAAATGTCGGAATGGTTATCGCGGGAAGAGGCGTTGGACAGGCTGCGGGTAAGGCCGCAGACGCTCTATGCCTATGTCAGCCGCGGGCGCATCGGCATGCGTCCCGACCGCGCCGATCCACGCCGCAGCCAGTATCGCGCCGACGACATCGCGGCGCTGGCAACACGCCGGGCGCGCGGACGCAGCCCCTCGGCCATCGCCGAAAGCGCGATTGCCTGGGGCGAGCCGTCGATCGCAACGGCGATTTCGACCGTCTGGCACGGTCGCCTCATCTATCGGGGCCAGGACGCCGCCCTGCTGTCCGACCATGCCACGCTGGAAGAAACCGCCGCTGTGCTTTGGGCTCTGCCTGAACCGGTCCGCTTCGAAGCGCCGCTGCCGGATGCGCCACGCCACTCCGGCCGCGCCCCGGCCTTCGCGCAACTTGCCTTGCTGGCCGGCCAGGCTCGGCCTTCGCTTGGACGCAGCGCCGCCTCGCTATGTGCCGACGCCGCGCGCGCAATCGGCGTGCTGGCCGGCGCCCTCGGTGCCGAAGCGGGGCCGGATCCGGTGCACCGGCGATTGGCACGGGGCTGGTCGGTCGATGAGGGTGGCGCCGATGCGATCCGGCGCGCCCTTGTGCTGCTCGCCGATCACGAGCTGAATGCATCGACCTTCACGGCCCGCGTCGCGGCCTCCACCGGCGCCTCGCCGGCCGCTTGCCTGCTGGCGGGCCTGGCAACACTCTCCGGTCCGCGCCATGGCGGTGCCGGCGAAGCGGTGATGCAGCTTGCTGAAGATGCGGCGCGGCACGGCGCCGACGCCGCGGTCCGGCGCTGGCTCGGCCACGACCGGCCGCTGCCTGGCTTCGGCCACCAACTCTATCCCGAGGGGGATCCCCGGGCCACGGCGCTCCTGGCAGCCATCGGCAACACCGATGAGACCTTGCGGTTGCTGGAGATCGCCGCCATCGCAGCGACCGGCGCCCAGCCGAATATCGATTTTGCCCTGGCCGTGCTGACGCGCGGCCTCGGGCTGCCGCCCGATGCGCCGTTCCATCTGTTCGCGCTCGGGCGCAGCGTCGGCTGGGCAGCCCATATGGTCGAACAGATCATGGGCGGCAGCATCATCAGGCCACGCGGCCGCTATGAAGGGCTGTTGCCCTGACAGCGTTTTGCCTGATGCGGTTTCGACCCGGGCTCAACTTTGTCAGCCGTCAAGCGGAGTTGGTCCCGAACCGCGCCCGGTACGCAGCGGGCGTCGTGGCGAATTGCCGGCGGAAATGATGCCGCAGCGTCGCCGCCGCGCCAAAGCCGGCGGTCTCGGCAATCCGCTCGATCGGCATGCTCGTGTCTTCCAGCAAAGTGCGCGCCCGCGAAAGCCGCTCCGAAAGCAGCCAGCGCGCCGGTGTGACACCGGTCGCGGCCGCGAACCGGCGCAAAAATGTCCGCTCGCTCATCCCGGCAAGACTGGCCAGGGTGGCAACGGGGTAGTCGGCGGAAATATCCGCGCGCATTCTGTCAATCAACGGTCCAAGCCGGCCGCGTTCGTGCGGCTCGGGAACCGAACTTTCGACATATTGCGCCTGGCCGCCGTCGCGATGCGGCGGCACGACCAGGCGGCGTGCCACCATATTGGCCGCCTTGGTGCCGAAGTCGCGCCGCACCAGATGCAGGCAAAGGTCGATGCCCGCAGCACTGCCGGCCGATGTCAGCACGTTTCCCTCATCGATGTACAAAACGTCAGGGACCACGGTGATGTCGGGATACATCTCCCTCAGCCTGTCGCTGTAGCGCCAATGCGTGGTTGCCTTCTTGCCTGACAGCAGGCCGGCCGCGGCCAGCACGAAGACTCCCGAGCAGATGGACAGGATGCGTGCGCCCCGCTCGCTGGCCTTGCGAAGCGCCTCGATCAGCAATGGCGGCACCGGACAGTCCACACCGCGCCATCCCGGCACGATCACCGTGCCGGCCTCACCGATCAGATCGGGTCCGCCATCGGCGACGATGCGCACGCCGCCCATCGCACGCATTTCGCCCGCATCGATGCCGGCGACGGCAAAACGGTACCAATCCGCGCCCATCTCGGGTCTGGGCAAGGCGAACATCTCGGCCGCCACGCCAAACTCGAACGTGCACAGCCCGTCATAGGCGACGGCAACGACCAGTGGGTTGGCAGGAGGCATGTTTGGCATGATCTTGACGATATATGGCAAAGCTGCCAGCTGCAATCGCCAGGCCCGGTGCGCTACCTCAACTCCATCAGCGATGGAGACAAGCTCCATCCGAAAACGATGGAGGCCAGCTCCATCGGCGATGGAGATCCTTGATGAGCTATGTGACAGACGTTCCAGCGGCCTCGCCGGAGATTGCGCGCGACCATTTCCTGCGCCGGCTTTCGGTCGAGACCGACTGTTCGGACGTTGCCGCGGCAATGCGCGGCGGAGAGCCGGACTTCGTGCTTTTGCACGTGGTCGGTTCGCCTGATGCCTATGAGCGCCGCCATGTGCCGGGCGCACTGCACCTGCCGCACCGCGAAATATCGGCCGAGCGGATGGCAGAGTGGCCGGCAGGCACGCTGTTCGTGGTCTATTGCGCCGGGCCGCATTGCAATGGCGCGGACCGGGCGGCCTTCAAACTGGCCAGCCTCGGGCTGCCGGTCAAGATCATGATCGGCGGCATTTCAGGCTGGCAGGACGAAGAGCTTCCTTTCGCCTCGGGCAGGGAACCTGGTGTTCTGCGGTCATGATCCTAACTCGAAGCCTGGCGCGACTGATATCGTCCGTCCATTCGAGCGGCGAATGTCGGCGCCTGCGAAACGTGGGAATTGCGGCGCCCCGACGATCGATGGGCAACGCACAGCCGGATCTGGCCTAAGCCTTGCCGGCTTGCCGGCTCACGACATCGTGTCGAGCTTGCGCTGCATGGCCGCGATCTGGTCCTTCAGCTGCTGCAGATCGTCTGATTTCTCCGGCGGTGCGTCCTTCCTGACCGGTTCGGCGGGGGCCGCGGCCGGGGCCGAGCCCGCGGGCGGGAAAGGCGTGAATAGCCGCATCGCGTTCTGGAACATTTCCATATTGCGGCGGGTCTGCTCTTCCAGCGCCTTGATCGGCGTGGCCATCTTCATCACATCGAGCGGCGACTTGCCGATGGCGCCCTTCATCTGCTCGCGAAAGCGCTCCTGCTCCTTGGAGAAGGCGATCATCGACTGTTCAAGGAAGCTCGGCACTATCATCTGCATCTGGTCGCCGTAGAAGGCGATCAGCTGGCGCAGGAACGGGATCGGCAGCATGTTCTGCCCATCCTTGTTCTCCAGCTCGAAAATGATCTGGGTCAGCACCGGATGCGTGATGTCGTCGCCGGTCTTGGCGTCCTGGACGGTGAACTCCTCGCCCTTCTTGACCATGTCGGCCAGATCCTCGAGCGTCACATAGGTGCTCGTCCCCGTATTATAGAGGCGGCGATTGGCGTATTTCTTGATAATGATCGGGTCGTCTTTTGCGGCCATCTGCATCCTCCCCGGACACCGGCACGCCTGAGTAAGCAGCCGGTAACGATTGCGCCCTTTTTGAGGATATGCGCAAAAGCCTCATAATTCCAAGCAGTTTGTGCAGTGCGGGATCATATAATGCTGCATAGCAGGCGAAATATGCTGCGCAGCAGCGGCCAGTCCGCCGGCGCGGCGGCGCGCGACCTGCTTGGCGTGCATGGGCGCCATGCCGATTTCCGGTTTGACTTGGGTCATGGAAAGGGCAAGAAAAGTTGCCAACAATGCCTGAAAACACGACAGCTCGAAGTCTGGAGAAGAAAATGTCCTCTGCCAATTCCATCGTTGTCGCCAGTGCCACGCGCACGGCCGTCGGCTCCTTCAACGGTGCTTTCGCGGCGACGCCGGCGCATGAACTCGGTGCTGTCGTCATCAAGGAGCTTTTGTCGCGCGCGGGTGTCGAGGCAGCCGAGGTCGACGAGGTCATCCTCGGCCAGGT
Source organism: Mesorhizobium sp. WSM4308 (assembly GCF_002294905.1). Lineage (NCBI taxonomy): Bacteria > Pseudomonadati > Pseudomonadota > Alphaproteobacteria > Hyphomicrobiales > Phyllobacteriaceae > Mesorhizobium > Mesorhizobium sp. WSM4308. The sequence goes on from NZ_NSFW01000003.1 coordinate 320,066, forward strand.
GCTGACCGCGGCCCAGGGCCAGAACCCGGCCCGCCAGGCCTCGATCATTGCCGGCCTGCCCAAGGAGACCACTGCCTGGGGCCTCAACCAGGTTTGCGGCTCGGGCCTGCGCGCCATCGCGCTCGGCATGCAGCAGATCGCCACCGGCGACGCCAAGGTGATCGTTGCCGGCGGACAGGAATCGATGTCGCTGTCGCCGCACGCCGAGCACCTGCGCGCCGGCGTCAAGATGGGCGACTACAAGATGATCGACACCATGATCAAGGACGGCCTGTGGGACGCCTTCAACGGCTACCACATGGGCAACACCGCCGAAAACGTCGCCCGCCAGTTCCAGATCACCCGGGACGATCAGGACCAGTTCGCGCTGGCCTCGCAGAATAAGGCCGAGGCCGCCCAGAAGGCCGGCAAATTCAAGGACGAAATCGTCGCCTTCACCATCAAGGGCAAGAAGGGCGACACCATTGTCGACCAGGACGAATACATCCGCCACGGCGCCACGCTTGACGCTATGACCAAGCTGAAGCCGGCCTTCGACAAGGACGGCACGGTGACCGCCGCCAACGCCTCCGGCATCAATGACGGAGCGGCCGGCGCGCTGCTGATGAGCGAAGCGGAGGCCGCAAGGCGCGGCATCACCCCGCTGGCGCGCATCGCGTCCTGGGCAACCGCCGGCGTCGATCCGGCGATCATGGGCACCGGCCCGATCCCCGCCTCGCGCAAGGCTTTGGAGAAGGCCGGCTGGTCGGTCGGCGATCTCGACCTTGTTGAGGCCAACGAGGCATTTGCCGCGCAGGCCTGCGCCGTCAACAAGGGCATGGGCTGGGATCCCTCGATCGTCAACGTCAATGGCGGCGCCATCGCCATCGGCCATCCGATCGGCGCCTCGGGCGCCCGCGTCTTCAACACGCTGGTCCACGAGATGCGCCGCCGCGGCGCCAGGAAGGGCCTCGCGACGCTGTGCATCGGCGGCGGCATGGGCGTCGCCATGTGCGTTGAAGCGCTCTGAGAAAACGATGACCGGGCGGCGCGAGCCGCCCGTTCAATATCGAGTGCCTGCCAAGCCCGAAAACAGGGCGATATCAAAAAGGGGAAATGCATGACCAAGGTTGCAATCGTCACGGGCGGATCGCGCGGCATCGGCGCGGCGATCTCGATCGCTTTGAAGACCGCAGGCTATTCGGTTGCCGCGAACTACGCCGGCAACGACGAAGCGGCGGCGAAATTCAAGGCCGAGACCGGCATTCCGGTCTACAAATGGTCGGTCGCCGAGTATGACGCTTGCGCCGCCGGCATCAAACAGGTCGAGGCCGACCTCGGCCCGGTCTCGGTGCTGGTCAACAACGCCGGCATCACCCGCGATGCCATGTTCCACAAGATCACCCGCGACCAGTGGAAAGAAGTCATCGACACCAACCTGTCGGGTGTTTTCAACATGACGCATCCGCTGTGGAACGGGATGCGCGAGCGCAAGTTCGGCCGCGTCATCACCATCTCCTCGATCAACGGCCAGAAGGGCCAGGCCGGCCAGGTCAATTATTCCGCCGCCAAGGCCGGCGACATCGGCTTCTCGAAGGCGCTCGCTCAAGAGGGTGCTCGCGCGGGCATCACCGTCAACGTCATCTGCCCCGGCTACATCGCCACCGAAATGGTCAAGGCCATCGACGAGAAGGTGCTCAACGAGCGCATCCTGCCGCAGATCCCTGTCGGCCGCCTCGGCGAGCCGGAAGAGATCGCGCGCTGCGTCGTCTTCCTCGCCTCGCAGGATGCCGGCTTCATCACCGGCTCGACCATCACCGCCAATGGCGGCCAGTACTTCGCCTGAGACGTCTGACGGCGGCTCACATCCCGCGACGAACGGACCGGGAAACCGGTCCGTTTTCAATGGAGGCCTGGAGCCCTGGACGCCCCGCTGCGGCGCAATGCCCCAATCCGGCACGCAAAGGTTAATGGCGGCAGCGCCGCCTGTGCGAACCCTGTGGGCAAGCCTGTGAATCCTCGGTGGATAAGCTGTTCACAACACAAGATATTGACGGAACAAAACGGGAAAATGTCGCCGGCGCTGATTTGTCGCCGATTCGTTCCGGCTTTGGGCGGAAGTTAACGTTAATGCCCGGGTTTCAGCCGTGTTTCATTAACGACAAATTCAGAAAGATTAACAATTTCATAATGTTGAGCGACAGCCATCGAGATGCTTCGTTCATTTGCCGGCAAAAGTTAAGGACAAGGCCCGCCAGCATAAAACGGGCCAGTTCGATGATTCAGCATGTGGTGAGACTCGGGCTCACAAAATCCATATGTAGCCGTGAACAAAAGCTGAATCTGAGCGAGTCGCCGATTCGTCGCCGATTCGTTCCAGACTCGTTCCATCAGTTAAGCTGCAGCCAATTTAGCGCCAGACAGAGTTGCATTCGAGCCGCCGGTGGAACATTCCGCTTTCGCTTCGCGCCCGAAATCCCTATGTGTCGCCTGTCATACGCGCCAGTTGAGGCACGCTCCCGACAACCAGAGGCCAGAAAGCCTTATTTCCAGGTCGATGAACATCCAGCCGAAACACACTGAGCCGCTGATCCTGTCGGGCCGCGACGTGACCGCCGTGCTTGGGCCGACCAACACCGGCAAGACCCATCTCGCCATCGAGCGCATGGTGGCGCACGAAACCGGCGTCATCGGCCTGCCGCTCAGGCTGCTGGCCCGCGAAGTCTACACACGCGTCTGCGAAAAGGTCGGCGCACACAAGGTCGCGCTGATCACCGGCGAGGAGAAGATCCAGCCGCCCGGCGCGAAATATTCGGTCTGCACCGTCGAGGCCATGCCGCGCGAGACGGACGCCGCCTTCGTCGCCATCGACGAGGTGCAGCTCGCCGGCGACCTCGAGCGCGGCCACATCTTCACCGACCGCATCCTGCATTTGCGCGGCCGCCAGGAGACGCTGCTGCTGGGTGCCGCCACCATGCACGGCATCCTGCAGCGCCTGCTGAAGGGCGTCTCGGTGGTGACGCGGCCGCGGCTGTCGCATCTGGCCTATGCCGGTTCGAAGAAACTGACCCGCTTGCCGCGCCGTACTGCGATCGTCGCCTTTTCCGCCGACGAGGTCTACGCCATCGCCGAGCTGATCCGCCGCCAGCAGGGCGGTGCCGCCGTCGTGCTCGGCGCGCTATCGCCGCGCACTCGCAACGCCCAGGTGGCGCTGTTCCAGTCCGGCGATGTCGACTATCTCGTCGCCACCGACGCCATCGGCATGGGTCTCAATCTCGATCTCGACCATGTCGCCTTCGCCCAGAACCGTAAATTCGACGGCTACCAGTACCGCAACTTGACGGCGGCCGAGCTTGGCCAGATCGCCGGCCGCGCCGGCCGGCATCTGCGCGACGGCACGTTCGGCGTCACTGGCCAGGTCGACCCGCTCGACGAAGAGCTGGTCAAGAAGATCGAGGGCCACGACTTCGATCCGGTGAAGGTGCTGCAGTGGCGCACCGCGCATTTCGACTTCGGCAGCCTCGATACGCTCAAGCGCTCGATCGAGACCAACGCCCCGGTCGAGGGCTTGACGCGCGCCCTGCCGGCGGTCGACGCACAGGCGCTCGAATATCTCTCCCGCGACGATGACATCCGCGCGCTCGCCACCGATGCAAAGCGCGTCGCGCTGCTGTGGGAAGCCTGCGCACTGCCCGACTACAGGAAGATCGCGCCTGCCCAGCACGCCGACCTGATCGCCTCCATCTACATGGACCTTGCCCGTCATGGCCATGTCGACGAGAACTACATGGCCGAGCAGGTGCGCCGCGCCGACACCACCGAGGGCGACATCGACACGCTGTCGCACCGTATTGCCCAGATCCGCACCTGGACATTCGTGTCGAACCGGCCCGGCTGGCTGGCCGATCAGGCACACTGGCAGGAAAAGACGCGCGAAATCGAAGACAGATTGTCGGATGCGCTGCATGAGCGGTTGACGAAACGCTTCGTAGACCGCAGGACTTCCGTCCTCATGCGGCGCCTTAGAGAAAATACCATGCCTGAAGCCGAAATCAGTCCTACCGGAACCGTCCTTGTCGAAGGCCACCATGTCGGCGAGTTGCAAGGGTTCCGCTTCACCGCCGACCAGACCGCCGGCGGCGAAGACGCCAAGGCCGTGCGCACGGCCGCGCAAAAGGCGCTGGCCGCCGAGTTCGAGGCGCGCGCCGAACGCTTCGGCGCCTGCGCCAATGGCGACCTGGCGCTTGGCTCGGACGGCACGCTGCGCTGGATCGGCGCGCCGATCGGCACGCTGGTTTCCGGCGAAGACGCGCTGAAGCCGCGCCTCGTGCTGCTGGCCGACGAACAGCTGACCGGTCCGGCACGCGACAAGGTCGCCGCGCGCGCCGAACGCTTCGTCAACTTCCAGATCGAAACGCTGCTGAAGCCACTGGTCGACCTGAAGAACGCCGAGCAGATTTCCGGCATCGGCCGAGGCATCGCTTTCCAGCTGGTCGAGAATTTCGGCCTCATCAACCGCCGCGATATCGCCGAGGAGATGAAGTCGCTCGACCAGGAGGGTCGCGCGGCCCTTCGCCGGCTCGGTGTGCGCTTCGGCGCCTACCATGTCTTCGTGCCGGCACTGATCAAGCCGGCCCCCGCCGGGCTGGTGACCTTGCTGTGGGCGCTGAAGAACGACGGCAAGGACAAGCCTGGTTTCGGCGACGTCGTCCACGCGCTGGCGTCCGGCCGCACCTCCGTGGTCATCGATCCTGCCTTCGACAAGGCTTTCTACAAGCTGGCCGGCTATCGCAATCTCGGCCGCCGCGCCGTGCGCGTCGACATATTGGAGCGGCTGGCGGACCTCATCCGTCCGGCAACCAACTGGAAGCCCGGCCTCGGCCAGCGCCCGGACGGCGCCTATGACGGCCATTCCTTCATGGTGACGCCGCCGATGATGTCGATCCTCGGTGCCACCGCCGACGACATGGAAGAGATCCTCAAGGGCCTCGGCTACCGCGCCGAGCCGAAGCCGGCGGCGGAGGTCAAAGCACGGCTCGAGGCGCAGGACACCGCCGCGCGGGAAGCTGCCGCCGCGAAACTTGCGGCGGAAGAAGCCGCGCGCGCCGAGCAGGCCAAGGCAGCCGAAGCCGCCGCTACGGCCGCGGCCGCGGAGGCGGCGGTCGAGGGTTCGGAGCCGGCAGCCGCCGAGGCCGCCGTCGAAGCGCCGGCCGAGGTCGTCGCGGAAACGAGGGCAGAGCCTGCCGCGGAAGAAGCTCCGGCAGAAGCCGCGCAAGAAGTTCCGCTCGTGGCGGAAGCCGTTGCTGACGTTGCTGTCGCCGAAAGCGATAGCGCCCTTACCTCCCCCTCGATGGGGGGGGTCGCGGCGCGAAGCGACGCGGGTGGGGGTGACAGCGCCGACGATGCACGTGGTGGCGATGAAGCCAACGATTCAGGCAGTGCCGACGGCACCGCCGCTCCCCCCACCCCGGCGCCGCGCGCCGACCCTCCCCACGAAGGGGAGGGTGAGACCAGCGAGCCCATCGCCGAAGCCGAAGTGCCCAAGCCGATCCTGCTGTGGCGCCAGGGCCGTTTCGAACAGCGCCCCCGCCATCACGAAGGCCGCAACAACCGCCAGCGCAACGGACAAGCGCGCGGCCGTGGCAATGCGCCGGCCGAGGCCGTCGCTGCTCAAACCACCGGCGCGCCCGGCGAACGTCCCGCTCATGAGGGGCGTCGCGATGGCGCCGGCAAGCCGCGCTTCGACCGTTCGAAGTTCAAGCCCAAACCACAGGGTGAAGGCGAACAGCGCCGTGACGGCCGCCCGCAGGGCGAGCGTCGCGAAGGCCGACCCGACTGGAAGGGTGGCCGGCCCGAGGGCAAGGGCGGTCCCGATCGCGGCAAGGGGGGCGCAAAGCCTGCTTTCCAGCCGAAGCCGCGCGAGGAACGTCCGATGCGCTTCGATCCGGATTCGCCGTTCGCCAAGCTCGCCGCCTTGCGCGACCAGTTGAAGAAGTAGGCTCGGTAGGGTCCGATGGTTGCCGAAGGCCGCCAGCGCATCGACAAATGGCTGTTCTTCTCGCGCGCGGTGAAATCGCGCTCGCTCGCGGCGAAGCTCGTCGTCGCCGGGCGCGTGCGCATCAATCGCGACAAAGCAGCGCAGGCCTCCGATCTGGTCAAGCCGGGCGATGTGCTGACCATCACGCTCGACCGGCGCATTTTCGTCTGGAAGGTGCTTGGCGCTGGTGTCCGGCGCGGCCCCGCGGAGGAAGCCCGCACCCTCTATGAGGATATGTCGCCGCCGCCGACACCGAAGGGCGAGGCGCTTCCCGACGCCATGCCGGCGCTGCGCGAGGCCGGCAGCGGCCGCCCGACCAAGAGAGAGCGCCGCCAGACCGACCGCCTGCTTGGCGAAGATTGAAGCTGGCCGGCCAGATCGCGGGCCGCGATCCCGGGGCAATGGCGGACGCAGGGCAGAACGGAACCCGGCAAACAAGATGCTCCCGGGACATCAGCCGCCCTTGCCGCGCCTGCCGCCTGGAATTCCATTCCGCAAACGCCGGGGCGGCCGCGCATGGCAACCCTTGCAAGCGAGAGGCAAAGGCGTTACCTCACGGAAAAAGCCCAAGAAACTGGCCCATTAAGCTGGGACGTCCCGGAGCCGACCGATGACCTATGTCGTGACCGACAATTGCATCAAGTGCAAATATATGGACTGCATCGAGGTCTGTCCGGTCGACTGTTTCTATGAAGGCGAGAACATGCTCGTCATCCATCCCGACGAGTGCATCGACTGCGGCGTCTGCGAGCCCGAATGCCCGGCCGACGCGATCAAGCCCGACACCGAGCCAGGTCTCGACAAATGGCTGCAGATCAACACCGAATATGCCGAGAAATGGCCCAACATCACCGCCAAGAAGGAGCCGCCGGCAGACGCCAAGACCTTCGACGGCGAGGCCGGCAAGTTCGAGAAATACTTCTCCGCCGAGCCCGGCGAAGGCGATTGACAATGCGGCCGTAAAGGCTTGTATGACGCAGGGTAACAGGCAGATCGGATTAACCGCCTTGACAGGCGGCGATTGGTTGTGGCCTTCGCTTACGCAGCAAAACCTTGATTCTTCCGACTTTTTGTGCTACATCAGCGAAACATGCCGGTGACACAACGTCGATTTATGGCGCAGACGCCCCAAATCACTGAAAGGTGAAAATCCCAGTCCGGACCAGAGCGATCTGGGGTCAGGCGGTCGCAGTTCGTGCGGTTTGCCGGTCCCGACCTTTCCGGTGGGTTCATCTGTTGTGCGGCTAACGATCGGGTTCTCCGGTCGCACGAGTTCAGCCGGCACCGCCGCCGGCCCATAACAAGGAGTTCAGGGCGTAATGGCAACGATCACCCCGCAGAAGAAGTCCACTGGTGCGCGTCACGGTTTCAAGACCGGCGAGTACATCGTCTATCCGGCGCATGGCGTTGGCCAGATCGTGTCGATCGACGAGCAGGAAGTGGCCGGCCATAAGCTGGAACTGTTCGTCATCGACTTCCAAAAGGACAAGATGCGCCTGAAGGTGCCGGTCGCCAAGGCGACCTCCATTGGCATGCGCAAGCTGTCGGAAGAGGATTATGTCGAGCGCGCGTTGAAGGTCGTGCAGGGCCGCGCCCGCGTCAAGCGCACCATGTGGTCGCGCCGCGCCCAGGAATATGATGCCAAGATCAATTCTGGCGACCTGATCTCCATCTCGGAAGTCGTGCGCGACCTCTACCGCGCCGACAACCAGCCGGAGCAGTCCTATTCCGAGCGTCAGCTTTACGAGGCGGCACTCGACCGCATGGCCCGCGAGATCGCGGCCGTCAACCGCATGTCGGAAACCGAAGCCGTGCGCCTGATCGAGGTCAACCTCAATAAGGGCCCTAAGCGCGGCGCCAAGGCCGACAATGAGGAAGCCGAGCAGGAAGAAGCTGCCTGAGATCTTGTGCCTTTAAGTTCACGAAAAACCCGGCCTCGCGCCGGGTTTTTTGTTTCTCGGACAAGGCAGGGGTCGGGGCTACACCTGACCGCCGCCTTCCTTCTCGGCCTCCTGCTTCAGCGTCGCGATGAAGCGCTTGGTCCGTTCGCGCTCCGGATTGCCGAACAATGTGGCCGACGGCCCCTGCTCGACGATAACGCCCGCATCGAGGAACACCGCTTCCTGGGCGATCTTGGAGGCAAGCCGCAGGTCGTGCGTCGCCATCACCATGGTCGTGCCTTCGCTGGCGAGCTTGCCGAGCACGTCGACCACCTCTTGCGCCAGTTCCGGATCGAGCGCCGAAGTCGGCTCGTCGCACAGCAGCACCTTCGGCGACGGCGCCAAGGCGCGGGCGATCGCCACGCGCTGCTGCTGGCCGCCTGACAGCGTCGCTGGCCACGCATCGGCCTTGTGCGCCATCCCGACCTTTTCCAGCAAGGCCAGCGCCCGCTCACGCGCCTCCCCGGGCGACCATTTCAGCACGGTCACCAGTCCCTCCATGACGTTCTCGATGGCGGTGCGGTGCGGGAACAGCTGGAAATTCTGGAACACCATGCCGGTCTGCAGGCGCAGCCGCCTGATATCGGCGGCCGGCACCTTGATGCCCGGGCGAAACTCGAGCGTCTCGTCGCCGATGCGCACCGTGCCCGAAGTCGGGATCTCCAGGAGGTTGATGCAGCGCAACAGCGTGCTCTTCCCCCCGCCCGAAGGGCCGACCAGTGCCGTGACACTGCCTTCGGCGATCGCGACCGTCACGCCCTTGAGCACCAGATTGTCGCCGAAGCGCTTTTCGATATTGGTGAGGCCGATCATGCGCGCGCCTCCAGGAAGCCGCCATAGCGGTTGAGCCGTTCCTCCAGCCGCGTCTGCAGGGCCGACAGCACGGAACTCATCGCCAGATAGAGGATCGCCGCCTCGACATAGAGGATCAGCGGCTCATAGGTGGTGGCGACGATGCGCTGCGCCGCCTGGAACATCTCGGGCACGGTGATGGCGGCGGCCAGCGAGGTGTCCTTGACCAGCGAGATGAAGGTGTTGGAGAGCGGCGGCACCGCGACGCGGCCGGCTTGCGGCAGTATGGTGCGCCGCATCGCCTGGCTCCAGGTCATGCCGATCGAATAGGCGGCTTCCCACTGGCCCTTCGGCACGGAGCCGATGGCCGCGCGGATGATTTCCGACGTGTAGGCGCCGATATTCAGCGTGAAGCCGATCAGCGCTGCGGTAAAAGCATCGAGCAGGATGCCGACCGACGGCAGGCCGTAGAAGATCAGGAACAGCTGCACCAGCAGCGGCGTGCCGCGGAAGATCCAGACATAGAAGCGCACGAGCATGACCAGCGGCTTCGGCCCGAACAGTCGGCCGAGGGCTGCCCCGAGGCCAACGGTCAGGCCCAGCACGAAGGACAAGAGCGTCAGCGGCACGGTGAAAATCAGGGCGGCCCAGAGCAGCGAAGGCAGCGACTCCAGCATCAGTTGCAGCCAGTGCGGCACGAAAGACCCTCCAGAATGGTCGAGATGGCTTCATTGAAGCGCGAATGCGTCAGCCATATCTAGACAAAAGCGGCGAGTCGTCAAAGACGGCCCGCCGCTGGTGCATTACAGGGGCGACAACTCGCCCTCACTCGAAATTACTTCGAGACGTCCTGGCCGAAATAGGTGTCGGCGATCTTCTTGTAGGTGCCGTCGGCCTTGATATCGGCCAGCGCCTTGTTGATGGCGGCAACCAGTTCCGGATCGCCCTTGCGCACGATGACGCCGGAATAGTCGGCGTTTTCCTCTTGCGCGGCGATCTTCACATTGGCGTCGGGCTTGTGCTTCTTGAAGTCGAGGAACGACAGGCTGTCATTGATGGTGGCGTCGGCGCGGCCGGTCAAAAGCAGCTGGATAGACTGGTCGAAGCCGTCGGTGCCGACCAGTTCGGCGCCGTTCGCCTCGGCCAGCTTGCCGAAGTTCGAAGTCAGCGACTGCGCCGACTTCTTGCCCTTGAGATCGGCGAAAGTCTTGATGTCGGGGTTGTCGCCGCGCACGATCAGCACCGCCTTGGAGGCGATGTAGGGATCGGAGAAATCATACTTGGCCTTGCGGGCGTCGGTGATGCCGACCTCGTTGATGACGGCGTCGTAGCGCTTGACGTCGAGACCGGCGATCAGCCCGTCCCATTTGCCCTCGAGGAACTCGACCTTGACGCCGAGCTTGTCGGCGAGCGCCTTGGCGATCTCGACGTCGAAGCCGACCAGCGCGCCGGACGCGTCATGGTAGGTGAAGGGCGCGTAGGTGCCTTCCGTGCCGACCTTGATGACGCCGACCTGCTTGATCTGATCGAGATTGGCGCCGGCATGGCCTGATGTGGCCGCCAGGGCCTGCAGTGTTCCGGCGACGATAAGCGATTTGAGCCATTTCATATTTTTGTGATCCCGTCCTGGCCTGATGTCTGGCCTGCTGTGAGGGTTGGAAAATGACAGATGCGAGCCGAAAGAATAAGGAACCTGATTTCAAAAACAAAGAAATCCTGAAACCAAATTCTCCAAATACGAGTCCGTGCAGCGACTGAACGTCCCCGGAGACCGCGTCGAAATCGCCCGGACAGCATCACTCGCCCGCCCGCGCCAGCGGAACCTTTCTCGCGCATGGCAGTTTTGGCTGTTCTAGGGCGCGACGCCGCGATTTCAACCGGTGCCCTGCCAAGTTCGTAACATCGGGTATATCGCCTGAGCAGGGAGCGCCTCATGATGGAAGATACGGCAGGACGGATCATGGTCCGCGCGGCGATGAAGGCTCCCTATCTCGAACGCGACGAGGAACATCGGTTGGCCTTGCTCTGGAAGCAAGACAACGACCAGAACGCCCTGCACAGCATCACCGTGGCCCATATGCGGCTGGTCATTTCCATGGCCTCGAAATTCCGCCATTACGGCCTGCCGCTCGGCGACCTGATCCAGGAAGGCCATGTTGGCCTGCTCGAGGCCGCCGCCCGCTTCGAGCCCGAGCGCGAGGTGCGGTTTTCCACCTATGCGACGTGGTGGATCCGGGCCTCGATGCAGGACTACATCCTGCGCAACTGGTCGATCGTGCGCGGCGGCACCAGTTCCGCGCAGAAAGCCCTGTTCTTCAACCTGCGCCGCCTGCGCGCCCGGCTGGCGAACGGCGCCGAGCCGCTTTCCAACACGACGCTCTACCGCGAAGTGTCGGTTGCGCTTGGCGTCTCCGAGGCTGACGTGGCGATGATGGATTCACGGCTGTCGGCGCCCGACTCCTCACTCAACATGCCGCTTGCCGACGATGCGGGCGCGACCGAGCGGATGGACTTCCTGGTTTCCGACGATCCGCTGCCCGACGAGATCGTCGGCGACAAGATCGATGTCGCGCGCCGTTCGCTTTGGCTGCGGGAGGCGCTTCACGCGCTGAACGCCCGTGAACTCAGGATCATCGAGGAACGCCGGCTGAACGACGAGGGCGCCACGCTCGAGGCGCTCGGCGAGACGCTCGGTATTTCCAAGGAACGCGTCCGCCAGATCGAGGCCCGCGCCATGGAAAAGCTCAAAGTGGCGCTGGTGAAGCAGAACCCGGAATTTCTGGCGACAGCCGCCTGATTCCGCGCAGCGGGATCCTATTTGTCGGTGACGATCTTGACCTTGTCGCCGGCCGAAACCGCGGCCCCCGGCGACAGCGCGTTGAGCACGCGGAACAGATCGAGCTTGCGGTCGACGCCGACCATCTGCGCGGCGAGCGATCCCATGGTCTGCCCCGGCTGCACGGTGAGCACGCGGATGTGCAGCGGCTTCAGAGCCGCTTTTTCGGCGGCACTCAGGATGCGGAACGACCCGCTGACCGAACGCGCCACCGCCTCCAGCGAGGTGCTGGCCGAGGGCGCCGCGGTCAGCAACCGGTAGACCTGGCCGCCGGCACGGATCACCGCGATGTCGAACTGCCAGCCTTCAGCACTGGCATGCGCGGTCGCGGCCTCGTTGCCGTTGATGGTTTCCTGCTTGACGCTGCTGTCATCGAGACCGGCCACCCAGCCGCTTCTGATGTAGTCGGTCAGGGCGCGGTTCTTGTCGATCGAAACCCCGTCGAAGCGGATCGCAATGTCGCCCGGCCCGGTCGCCGTCACCGCCGCCGCCGAATTGTCGATGATGAAACCGTCCGGCACCGTGAACGACACGCCGAGACCCGGATGCAGGAAGGTCTCGCCACGCACATAGCCTTCTTCCGGCGTGTCGCCATAGAGCAGGCCGTCTATGCCGGCGAGGAAGGAATCGCGGTCGCGGGTGCCGACGCCGGGCGCGCCGAACTGGCGGGCATGGCGCTGCGCCAGGTCGATGCGCTGCGGCGTGTTGGGGTGCGTCGCCAGGAAGTCGAGGCTGGCGTCGGTGGCGCCGCTGATCGAACGGAAATCGGTATAGGCCGACATCGACTGCAGGAAGCGGCCGGCGGCATAGGGGTCGTAGCCGGCTTCGCCGATCGACTTGATGCCGATGGCGTCGGCCTCGAGCTCCTGGTTGCGCGAGAACTGCGCCAGCCGGAGCTTGCCGCGGATCAAGGCAGCCTTGGCGGTCGGGCTGTCGCCGAGCACATCGGAAACCACTTTGGTCGCCAGGCCTTCCTCGGCCTCCAGCTGCTGACGCTGCAGGCCGTGATTGGCGGTGACGTGGCCCATCTCATGCGCGATGACGGCGGCGAGTTCGGACGAATCATTGGCCAGCGCCAGCAGACCGCGCGTGATGTAGAGATAGCCGCCCGGCAGCGCGAAGGCGTTGACGTTGGGCGAATTGAGGATGGTGATGCGGTAGGTCTGGGTCGGGTTCGCCGACACAACGGTCAGATTGCCGACGACCTTGGCGACCATGCGCTCGAGCTTGGGATCGGAATATTCGCCGCCATAGGTCGCCAGGATGCGCGGATGCTGCGCCTTGGCCAGTTCGGCGAGCTTGTTGTTGGCACTGACATTGTCGACCGTGATCGGCTTGTCGGACGGCTGGAAGCCGGATTCCTGGACTTCCGGAGGCGTGAACATCTGGCAGCTTGCGAGCGTCACGGCAAAGCCGGCCAGCGCCAGAAAGCGCGCTAGCGGGTTCATTCGTAGCTTGTCGACGCCGATCGCCAGAGCGGCTTCCTTTCAGGTCCCGGCGCATGACCAAGAAAATCGGGAGCGATCTTCGGAACCTGTCATGCGCAAATACAAATTTCTACGGCACCCGATGCGCGTCCCCTGGGGCGCGCGGCGGATGCAGTAGGCAAATCACGGCCTGTGCCGGACCAGTAGGGCGGACCTAGCCACACTACTTCTGCCATGGCAAGCAAGCGCCCCTTCGCCTGATACCGGTTTGACCGTAAATTATGTCCGCTTCCGGGCAATATCTCGTGATACGGCATTGCCGGCACCTGCACCGATATAGCGCCGGAACGCCTCCGGACCAGCCCCGGCAAAGAAATCGTCCGCGCTGCCGGTGGCGGCAACGGCGCCATCGTCCAGAAACACCACATTCTGGCCGATGCGGCGGGCGTCCTGTGGCTGGTGCGTGACGAACAGCACCGTCATGCAGCGCTCCGCATGCACACCGGCAACCAGGTCGAGCATATCGTCACGCAAGGCGGGCCCGAGCGAAGCGAAGGGCTCGTCGAGCAGCAGCACCGGGCGATCGCGCACCAGCACGCGCGCCAGGGCGACCCGCTGGCGCTCGCCGCCGGAGAGTTCGCGCGGCAGCCGCTTGTCCTTGCCGCCAAGGCCTGTGCGTTCCAATGCCTCGGCAATGGCGGTTCGATCGGCTTCGGTCAGCCGCAGCGATGGCGAGCGGCCGAGCCCGACATTCTGCTCGACGGAGAGATGCGCAAAAAGGTTGTTTTCCTGAAACACCATCGACACCGGCCGCGCAGCCGGAGGATCGGCGCCGACATCGACACCGCCGATCAGCACACGGCCTGACCGCGGCGTCTCGAAGCCGGCGACGAGGTTGAGCAGGGTCGACTTGCCCGAACCGCTCGGCCCCATGATGGCGGTGATTTCCGCCGCCGCGAAGGCGACATCGAAGGTGAGCGGCACCTCGCCATAGCTGAACGAGACCTTGTCCAGCCGCACCGGAACACCCTTCCCTCTCATCGCCCCGTCAGACATTGCAGACCTTGTCTCGTCCCAGCCAGTCCGCCGCCAGCACCAGGGCGAGGCAAACGAGGCCAAGCAACAGCGCCAGGCCGGCGGCGTCCTCGGTGCGGTAGCTGCCCATGCGCGCCAGGAGAAGGTAAGGCAAGGTCTGCACGGAATCACTGCCGAACAGTGCGATGACGCCGAGATCGCCGAGCGACAGCGCCATGGCGAAGGCGAAGGCGGTGGCGAGCGGCCGCCGCAATGACGGCCAGTCGACCAGCCGCAGCCTCGCCCACCCGGAAATGCCGAGCTGCGCGCAGAGCCGTTCGTGGCGCTCGCTCGCCGCGTCATAGGCGGGACGGACGGCCCGCAGCGCGAAAGGCATAGCCATGACCGCGTTGACGGTGACGACCATGACCGGGGCGATGGCAAAGACATCGCCGGCATGGCGCAGCAGGAGGAACCAGCCGGCTCCGATGACGATCGGCGGCACGACCAGCACAAAACCGGCGCCGGTATCCGTGGCATGTTCGAGCAGTGTTCGTGGACCGGCGCGGCGGTTCAACGCGAGTGCCCGCCGCGCCATGGTCAGCGCCAGCGACAGCATCACCGAAAGCAGCGCCGACAGGAAAGCCAGCACCGCACTGGTCAGCGTCGCCTGCCGGACTGTGGCCTCGCCGGCGAGCCGGCCGAGATCGGCGCCCAAGCCTGCCGAGACGGTCGCGGCCATCGGTCCGACAACGAACAGCAGCGCCAGCACGATGAGCACGGCGTTGAGTGACGCCTCCGTCGTATTGACGGAGAGATAACGGCGCGCCGCCACCGGCAGGTTGGTGTCGCCGACGACATTGGCGCCAAGCCGCGTCAATGCCAGCACCATGACAAAGGTCAGCGCGATCTGCAGCAAGGTCAGGGCGACCGCCCGCGCCGGGTCGAAATCGAAGCGCAGTGCCTGGTAGATGCCGACCTCCAGCGTCGTCGCGGCCGGGCCGCCGCCGAGCGTCAGCACGATGGTGAAGGAGGTGATGCAGAGCATGAAGACCAGCCCGGCGACACCCGGCAGAGCGGCGCGCAGCGTCGGCCATTCGATCAGCCGGAAGGCCGGCCGCGCCGCCATGCCGAGCTGGCTTGCCAGCCGCCACTGGTCGGCGGGAATGGTCTGCAGCGCCTCGAGGAATAGCCGGGTCGCCAACGGCAGGTTGAAGAAGACGTGGGCCACGAGAATGCCGGACAAGCCATAGATGCCTGGCCAACCCTGGCCGCCGACGGCGCTGAACAGCCCGGCGAAATAGCCGGCACGGCCGTACAGCGCCAGTATGCCAAGCGCCGCGACGATCGCCGGCAGCGCCAGAGGCACGGCGAAGAGCTGCAGGATGAAGGCGCGGCCGAAGAAACGCGGATGCCGCGACAGGGCGCGCGCCACCACCAGCGCCGGGATAACCGAAAGCAGGGTCGAGAGGGTGGCCTGCCAGAGCGTGAAGCGCACAACGCGCAGCAGATAGGGATCGAAGGCCACCCAGGCTCCCGAGAAATCGTGAGCGCCTTCGACAAGCAGCCCGGCAAACGCGCCGCCGATCAGCAGCGTGATCGCGCCGAGCGCAATGATGCCAGCGCTGGCGCGGGGATCAGCGCGTTGCACGATCGACCGCCAGTCTCCGCATAGCGACACTTATAGAAGGTTGCGTTCCTTGGCGCCCCCCTCTGTCCTGCCGGACATCTCCCCCACAAGGGGGGAGATTGGCTGTTTCAGCGCCTCGCTCATACCTATAGCGTCGGCGATTGGCGAAATCACCGATAGCATTCGATCTCCCCCCTTGTGGGGGAGATGTCCGGCAGGACAGGGGGGGGCGCCGTAGAGCACTCATCTTTCGATCATATGGCCAAACTATTTGCTCATCACCGCCAGCCATTCATCCACCCAGGCCTTGCGGTTGGCGGCAACCTCCTCGGGGCTGAACAGCAGGGTCTTGGCCGGCTTGACCAGTTTGTCGAAGGCCGGGTTGAGCGGTTTGTCGGTCTTGCCTGCCGGGAACATCCAGTTGGTCTCGGGAATGGCATCCTGGAATTTCGGCCCGGTCATGAAGGCGATGAATTTTGCAGCCAGCGGGTTCTTGGCTCCGGTCGTGGTGATGCCCGCGACTTCGATCTGCAGATATTCGCCTTCCTCGAAGGAAGCGGCCTGGTAGCGCTGCGTGTTCTCGGCGACCATGTGATAGGCCGGCGAGGTCGTGTAGGACAGCACCATCGGCGCCTCGCCCTTGGTGAACAGGCCATAGGCCTCGCTCCAGCCCGGCGTCACGGTCAGCACCTTCGTCTTGAGCTTGGCCCAGGCTTCCGGCGCCTTGTCGCCATAGACCGACTTCACCCACAACAGCAGGCCGAGACCCGGCGTCGAGGTGCGCGGATCCTGGATGACGATCTTGTCGTCGGCGCTGCCTTCGACCAGTTCCTTCAGGCTCTTCGGCGGCGTTTTCAGTTTTTCGGTGTCATAGACGACGGCGAAGTAGCCGTAGTCGAAGGGAACAAAAGTATCGTCGCTCCAGCCACCCGGCACGTTGATATCGGAGACCGCGCCATGCGGGGCAAACAACCCGCTGGCCTTGGCATCGGCGGTGAGATTGGTGTCGAGGCCGAGCACGATATCGGCCTTGGTCGACGCGCCTTCGAGCTTGACGCGGTTGAGCAGGGCCACACCATCGGCGACCGAGACGAACTCGACGTCGCAGCCGCATTCGGCCTCGAATTCCTTCTTCACCACCGGGCCTGGACCCCAGTCGGCGGTGAAGCTCTCATAGGTGTAGACGGTGAGCTTGTCCTTGGCCAAGGCCGGCCCGGACAGCGCCACGACCATGGTCGAGACAAGAGCGTATAAAAGCGTGCGCATCGGCGCCTCCTTCGTTCGAATTGAAAGGAATTGAGGCGTCGGACTATCCGAAACGTCTAATCCCTCCGCCGGTACAAACCGGATCAGGTTCAGCGGGTTGGCGAGACTGCCTCTCAGCCGGTCCGCGAAGATCGCGTCCGGCACCCCGTTAGAGCGTTTTGACACATAGGCCGGGCCGGGGAACCGCGCAAGTGGCAGTTTGCCGGCCTTCCGTTTCCGCTGCCGGGCTGGTACAGGCCACCGGATATGAGCACATTCACCATTCTGCTTGGCGGCGATCTCATCCGCACGCCCCGGCTCGACCGCCAGGTCGAAGGCTCGCGCGTCATCGCCGCCGACGCCGGCATCGGCCATGCGCGGCTTCTGGGTCTTGTGCCTGAATTGTGGGTGGGCGATTTCGATTCCGTGCCGGCCGACCTGCCTGACGATCTCGCCGCCGTGCCGCGCCGGACCTTTCCGGCGGAGAAGGACAAGACCGACGGCGAACTGGCCATCGCGGCCGCACTCGAGCGCGGCGCGACCAGCCTGGTGCTGGCGGGCGCGTTCGGCGGCAAGCGCGCCGACCACGCTTTCCTGCATCTGGCGCTCGCCCTGCGCCTGGCCGAGGCCGGAACGGAGGTGCTGTTGACCAGCGGCGCCCAGGAAGGCGTACCCTTGGCGTTGGGAACGGCCGGCTTCGACTATGCCGACGGCACGCTGTTTTCGATCCTCGGCTTTTCCGAGCTTGTCGGCCTGACCGTCACGGGCGCCAAATGGCCGCTCGACCAGGTCGAAGTGGCCTTCGGTTCGTCGCTGACCATCTCCAACGAGGTCAAGGGCCGCCTCGACATCGCGCTCGGCCACGGCCGCGCGCTGCTGCTCGCTCATCCCTATCCACTACCTGAAAGCTGACATGGCCCCGCCCCTTCTCAATCTCGACGGGATAAAACTGACCTTTGGCGGCGCACCGCTGCTCGACGGCGCCGCCTTGACCGCTTCGGCTGGTGACAAGATCGCGCTGGTCGGCCGCAACGGGTCCGGCAAATCGACGCTGCTCAAGATCGCCGCCGGCCTGATCGAGCCGCAGGATGGCGAGGTGTTCCGCCAGCCCTCGGCAACCGTCCGCTATCTGCCGCAGATGCCCGACATGGAAGGTTTCGCCACCGTGCGCGCCTATGTCGAGGCGGGGCTTGGGCCAGCCGACGATCCTTACCGCGCCTCCTATCTGATGGAGCATCTTGGTCTCACCGGCGAGGAACGGCCGAGCGATCTCTCAGGCGGCGAGGCCAGGCGCGCAGCCCTGGCCCGTGTCATGGCGCCGGAGCCTGATATTCTGTTGCTTGACGAGCCGACCAACCATCTTGACCTGTCGGTCATCGAATGGCTGGAAGAAGAGCTCGTGCGCACCTCCTCGGCGCTCATCGTCATCTCGCACGACCGCCGTTTTCTCGAGCGCGTGTCGCGCGCCACTGTCTGGCTCGACCGTGGCCAGACCCGCAGGCTGGACAAGGGCTTTGGCCATTTCGAGGAATGGCGCGACCAGGTGCTGGAAGAGGAAGAGCGCGAGCAGCACAAGCTTGGCCGCCAGATCGTGCGCGAGGAGCACTGGCTGCGCTATGGCGTGACCGCACGGCGCAAGCGCAACATGCGCCGCTTGGGCGAGCTGCAGACCATGCGTCAGCGTTTTCGCGGCCATCGCGGCGCCGAAGGTACCGCGACCATGGTGGCGAGCGACGCCGCCGAATCCGGCAAGCTGGTGATCGAAGCGAAGAACATCGAGAAGAGCTTTGGCGACCTCACCGTGGTCAAGGGCTTCTCGACCCGCATCCAGCGCGGCGACCGCATCGGCCTCGTCGGACCGAATGGCGCCGGCAAGACGACGCTTTTGAAGATGCTGACCGGCGAATTGGCGCCGGATGCCGGCTCGGTGCGGCTCGGCACCAATCTGGAAATCGCCACGCTCGACCAGAAGCGCGAGGCGGTCGATCCGCAGGAGACGCTGGCGCAGTACCTCACCGACGGGCGTGGCGAGAATCTGGTCATCAATGGCGAGCAGCGTCATGTCGTCTCCTACATGAAGGATTTTCTGTTCAAGCCGGAGCAGGCCCGCACACCGGTGCGCGAACTGTCCGGCGGCGAGCGGGCGCGGCTGATCCTGGCGCGCGTGCTGGCGCGGCCGGCGAACCTCCTGGTGCTCGACGAGCCGACCAACGATCTCGACATGGAGACACTGGAACTGCTGCAGGAACTGGTCGCCGGCTTCGCCGGCACCGTCATCCTGGTCAGCCACGACCGCGATTTTCTCGACCGCACCGTGACCAGCATCATCGCGCCGGACGGCGGCGGCCGCTGGATCGAATATGCCGGCGGCTATTCCGACATGCTGGCGCAGCGCGGCGGCACCCGGCTCGACGACCGCAAGGCGCGCGCCAGGGCTGAAGCCGCCGATGCGCCGGCGACGGACAGGAGCGAACCGGCAGCCCCGAAAGGGCCGGCGAAGAAACTGTCGTTCAAGCAGAAATTCGCTCTGGAATCGCTGCCCAAGAAAATCGAGGCGGTGACCGCTTCGATCTCGCGGCTGGAGAACAACATCGCCGACCCGGCCTATTACGAGCGCGACCCGGCCTCCTTCCAGAAGACCATCGCCGCCCTCGACAAGGAACGCGCAACGCTGGCCGCGCTCGAGGAAGAGTGGCTGGAACTGGAGATGCTGCGCGAGGAGATGGAGGGGTGAACGATTGTATGCGGCCTTTTGTGCGCGCATATTGTGCGCATAAAGAAAGACGTCTCCATGCTTCAATCGGCACCAAAACCTCAGAGGACGTCCGTCAACACGTCCATTGACTCTCAATTGATCAAAGACGCCAAGGCGTTGGGCGTCGACATCTCCCGCGCTGCCGAGGCAGGTATCGCGAAAGCGATAGCGGCGGAAAAATCGCGCTGATGGCAGGAAGAAAACAAGGAAGCCATCGAAAGCTCCAATGAATATGTCAGCCGCAACGGACTGCCATTGGCCAAACACCGGCCGTTCTGACGGCGCGTTACGACTTTTATCGGAATGCCGAGGGCGATGGTTATCTGCTGGATGTGCAGTCAGACCTTCTTGAAAGGCTGAGCACGAGGGTCATCATTCCCTTGATGCCGCCAGAGACAGCGCCGGTTCCCGGCCGCCGACTGAACCCGACCTTCGCTATAAACGGCAAAGATCATGTAATGGTCACACAGTTTTTGTCAGCCTTCAGTGCCTCTGAATTGCAGAGCCCGGAAGGAAACCTTTGCAACCATCATGGCGACATCGCCGCCGCGCTCGACATGCTGTTCCAGGGTTTCTGAGTGAGGGCGACCGTTGCGCCGCCTTCTCAGCCCGCCGTCTTCGCCTGCCAGGCCTTGATCGCCTCGTCGAACACCTTCTCGCCGGGAATGCCTTTTTCCATGGTCAGCAGCGCCCGGCGCCCGGTCTTGTAGACGACCGGCACGTCGATCCAGTCCTGGCCGCGCAGCAAGGTCATGTTGGCATCCTCGTCGGCCTTGGTGTCGTTGAGCGCGACGAGGAAGAAGCCGTCGGCGATCTTGGCGGGTATACCGATCAGCGGGCTGCCGGCATCCTGCTCGGAGCTCTTCATCGCCACGCGCAATATGTTGTCGACGCCGCCGCCCTCGAAACCGTCGGGCGTCAGGAAGATCATCTCGATGATATGGCTGGCTGGCAGCGTCTGGTCGGTGTTGCGGCGGATGGTCATGCGCAGCTGGATATCCTTGCCGGGTATGGTCGCCTCGGCGCGGATCGCCGGCTCGGGCGGCAGGTCGCCACCGGGCGATTCCTGCACCAGCGACCAGACGATGCTGCCGGGCTCGGCCGAACCCTGCGCGGTGCTGGTGCGCTCCTCATAGAAGATCGCCTTCTGGCCGACCGGCACCGAGGTCTGCGTCGCTGGGGCAGCCGCCGGTGCCGCGGGCGTGGCGCCCGCCGGGGCGGGCGGTGGCGTGGCGGCGGCATTGGCCGGCGCGGCTGGTGCGGCGCTGTCGGCAGGCGGGGTCGCGGGGGGCGCGGTGCCAGCCGCGGGTGCGGGTGCGGTCGCGGCAGGCGCCGCCGCGGCTGGCGCGGGCGCGGCTGCGGCCGGGGGCGGATTGGCCGGGGCATTCGTCGCCGATGGCGGTGTCGTCAGCGCTGCGACGGATTCACCCTCGCCTATGCCGGTTTGGCCAGCGGCCGGGCCGGGGTCGGTTTCGCCGCCTTCGGGCGTCAGCCGCTGCGTGAATTTCGTCCCCTCGGCACCTGCCGCGGGCGCTGGCGCCGCCGGGGCGTCGGTCGCCGGCTTGGCCGGCGCCGGTTTCACGGGTTCGGTCTTGGCGACGACCTTGCTGCCGTCGAGGCCCAGCATCTTGCTGAAGGCGTCCTTGTTGAGCCAGATGCCATAGCCGCCGCCGGCAACGACCAGCACGGCCACGACGGCGGCGATCAGTCCGCCATAGCTGCGTTTGCGCTCGGCAGGGCGCAGGCGGAAAGTATCGGCTGCCGCCGGTTCCTCATCGTCCGGGAAGACGTCGGCGCGATCATCGTCCTGGTCCGCATCCATGCCCGGCAAGGCAGGATCGGCGAGATCGGGGGCCACCGGTTGCACCGGCATGGGTTTCTGCCAGCCTGGCTCGGCCTTGGCCACGGGCGAAGGCGCGGACTGGTAAGGTTCCGGCGTAGCGGCAGGCGGCGGCGCGGGACGGTAAGGCTCGGCCTTGGCGGCTGGCGGTGCCGGCCACGCCGGCTCCGCCTTCACCGGCTGGCGCGTGTGGCTCGGCTGGTTCTTGTTGCGGTCGATCGAGGAAAAGATGTGCTCCAGCTCCGCGAGCGGGTCCGTTTCCGGCACGCTCTTGGCGTACTCGCGCTCGACGCTCGTAATGGCGTTTTCCAGTGAGCGCTTTTGCGCGCTTATGGCTTCGGTGGCCAGCGGCGGCGAATATTCCGCGAGCTTCTTGGCCAGCATGGAACGAACGCTGTCATAGATGCGCGTACGCTTTTCAGGCGTCTCGTCACCGTGTTTGTCGAGCGCCTTTTTCAGAACAGCAACAAAATCTGCCATGCTTCAGTCGACCTGTATTTTGCTTCCGCGCCGGCCCCCGCAAATCAGCCGTGATGCCCGGAAAGGCTTCAGAAACTAGTCTTGAAACGGATCGGTCACAAGTATCGTATCGTCCCGTTCCGGGCTGGTGGAGAGGAGGGCCACCGGCGCGCCGATCAACTCCTCTATGTATCGGACATATTTGACGGCCTGGGCCGGAAGGTCGTTCCAGCTGCGCGCGCCGGCAGTGGTGCCTTTCCACCCTTCCAGCGCCTCATAGACCGGTTCGACACGGGCCTGCGCGCCCTGGCTCGCAGGCAGGTAATCGATCATCTCGCCGTCGAGGCGATAGCCGGTGCAGACCTTGATCTCGTCCAGCCCGTCGAGCACGTCGAGCTTGGTCAACGCGATGCCCTTGATGCCGTTGACGGCGACAGCCTGGCGCACCAGCACCGCGTCGAACCAGCCGCAGCGGCGCTTGCGTCCGGTGACGACGCCGAATTCATGGCCGCGCGTGCCGAGGAATTCGCCGATCTCGTTCTTCTGTTCGGTCGGGAACGGACCTTCGCCGACGCGCGTCGTGTAGGCCTTGGTGATGCCAAGGACATAACCGATGGCGCCTGGACCGACGCCCGAGCCGGCGGCGGCCTGGCCGGCCACCGTGTTGGACGAGGTGACGAACGGATAGGTGCCGTGGTCGATGTCGAGCAGCGTGCCTTGCGCGCCTTCGAACAGGATGCGCTCGCCGGCGCGGCGCTTGTCGTCGAGGATCTTCCAGACACGGTCCATGTAGGGCAGGATCTCGTCGGCAACCGAGGTCAATTCGGCCATGATCGCGTCATGCGTGACTTCGCCATGGCCAAGCCCGCGGCGCAGCGCATTATGATGCGTCAGCAGCCTGTCGACCTTCAGGGGCAGCGTTTCCAAATCCGCCAGATCCATCACCCGCACCGCGCGCCGACCCACCTTGTCCTCATAGGCCGGACCAATGCCCCGGCGGGTCGTGCCAATCTTCGTTCCGGAATTTGACGCGGCGTCCTCGCGGAATCCGTCCAGCTCCCGGTGCAGCGAAAGGATAAGCGCTGTGTTTTCGGCTATTTTCAGGCGATCCGGCGTCACTTCGACGCCCTGCGCCTTGAGCTTTGACACTTCGGCCACGAAAGCATGCGGGTCGAAGACCACGCCATTGCCTATGATGGACAGCTTGCCCTGCCGCACGACGCCGGACGGCAACAGCGACAGCTTGTAGACCTTGCCGTCAACGACCAGCGTGTGGCCGGCATTGTGGCCACCCTGGAAACGCACCACGACATCGGCGCGCTCCGACAGCCAGTCGACGATCTTGCCCTTGCCTTCGTCGCCCCACTGCGAGCCGACGACCACCACATTGGCCATGTTTCTTTTCCCTTGAGACGCCGCCGAGCGGCTTGGATATGGTTCGAAACGACAGGCCTCTATAGCGTCAAGACCTCGCGAGCGCGACCTTTCTTTGCCGCCGAAAATGCCCTGAGGCACAACAATTTTCGGCTTTGACATCATTTACTTGGGCTGAGAGGGGCAATAGGCCGGCAAACACCGCAACGCATCCGTCGCGGCCGGAATCCTGCGATGCATCGAAGCGCCTACTTATTCCTGCTGCTCACCACCTTGCTGTGGGGTGGCAATTCGGTGGCCGGCAAGCTGGCGGTCGATCACGTCTCGCCGATGATGCTGGTTTTCCTGCGCTGGCTGCTGGCGGTGGCGATCCTGCTGCCGCTCGGCTGGCGCACGATCCAGGAGGACTGGCCGGTGGTGCGCCGGCACTGGCTCGTTCTGGCGGCACTCGGCGCCAGCGGCTTCACGCTGTTCAACGTGATCTTCTACACGGCACTCAACTACACGACGGCGATCAACGTCTCGATCGAACAGGCGGCGATGCCGATCCTGATCATGACGGCCAATTTCGTCTTCTTCCGGCTGCGCGTGAACTTGGCGCAGATCGCCGGCGTCGTGCTGACCATCGCCGGCGTGATCCTGACCGCTTGCCACGGCGATCCGCGCCGGCTGCTGACGCTGGAGCTCAATTTCGGCGACGCCATCATGCTGGTGGCGGTCGTCCTCTACAGCGGCTATTCGGTCGGGCTGCGGCTGAAGCCGGCGCTGCGCTGGCAGAGCCTGATGCTGGCCATGTCGATCGCCGCGCTCATCACCTCGCTGCCCTTCCTGCTGTGGGAGGTCGCCGCCGGCAAGGCCATCGCGCCCGACGCACGCGGCTGGACGGTCATCGTCTACACCGCCATCGGCGCCTCGGTCGTCTCGCAGATAACCTACATCAGGGGCAACGAGCTGATCGGCGCCAACCGCGCCGGCCTGTTCATCAACCTGGTGCCGATCTTCGGCACGCTGCTTTCGGTGCTGATCGTCGGCGAGACGTTCCAGCTCTATCAGGCCTTGGCGCTTGTGCTCGTGCTGGGCGGCATCGGGCTTGCCGAACATAGCGGGCGCAAGAGCGCGATGACCCGGCAGGCCAGGGCGCGCTGAGCAGCAGGAAGGCGCGACAGACGCCGCGCCTTCTGATCTTGGCGAAAAGCCGGGGGTCAGATCCCGCCGACGTCGAACTGCAGCCGCTTGGCCGAATCGATCGACTTGTGCGCCCGCACCTGCTCCAGCACCTTTTCCGGGAACGGCGCGTCGAGATAGAGCAGCGCTATGGCGTCGCCGCCCGGCCGGTTGCGGCCAAGCTGGAAGTTGGCGATGTTGACACCATTCTCGCCGCACACCGTGCCGAGCAGGCCGATGATGCCGGGGGCATCGGCATTGGTGGTATAGAGCATGTGCTGGCCGACCTCGGCGTCAAGGTTGATGCCCTTGATCTGGATGAAGCGTGGCTTGCCGTCCGAGAAGCAGGTGCCGGCGATCGAGCGCGTCCTGTGCTCGGTCTTGACCGTCAGCTTGATGTAGCCGTCGAACACGCCCGACTTGTCGCGCTTGACCTCGGCGACGATGATGCCGCGCTCCTTCACCATGATCGGCGCCGAAACCATGTTGACGTCGGAGACCTGCGGCCGGATCAGCCCGGCCAGCGTCGCGCTGATCAGCGCGCGCGTGTTCATCGTCGCGGTCGAGCCGTCGAACAGGATCTCGACCTCCGTGATCGGATCCTCGGTGACCTGGCCGACAAAGGCGCCGAGCACTTCGGCGAGCTTGACGAAGGGCTTGAGCCGCGGCGCTTCTTCCGCCGTGATCGACGGCATGTTGATGGCGTTGGAGACCGCGCCCTTGATCAGATAGTCCGACATCTGCTCGGCGACCTGCAGCGCGACATTCTCCTGCGCTTCCGCCGTCGAGGCGCCGAGATGCGGCGTCGCCACCACGTTTTCCATGCCGAACAGGGCGTTCTGCTCGGCCGGCTCCACCTCGAACACGTCGATGCCGACGCCCGCCACCTTGCCGCTCTTCAACGCCGCGATCAGATCGGCCTCGACGATCAGCCCACCGCGCGCGCAATTGATGATGCGCACGCCGTTCTTCATCTTGGCGATTGCCCCGGCGTCGATGATGTTGCGCGTCTTGTCGGTCAGTGGCGTGTGCAGCGTGATGAAGTCCGCGCGCGCGAACAGCTCATCGAGCTCGACCTTGTCGACGCCGAGCTCCTCGGCGCGCTTGTCCGACAGGAACGGGTCGAAGGCGATGACATGCATCTTCAGGCCGACGCCGCGTGTGGCGACGATCGAGCCGATATTGCCGCAGCCGATGACACCCAGCGTCTTGCCGGTGATCTCGACACCCATGAAGCGGTTCTTCTCCCACTTGCCGGCATGGGTCGAGGCGTTGGCTTCCGGGATCTGGCGCGCCAGCGCAAAGATCATCGCCACGGCATGCTCGGCTGTCGTGATCGAATTGCCGAAGGGCGTGTTCATCACGATGATACCCTTGCGGCTCGCCGCCGGGATATCGACATTGTCGACGCCGATGCCGGCGCGGCCGATCACCTTGAGCCTGGTGGCGGCGTTGATCAGCTTTTCGGTGACCTTGGTTGCCGAGCGGATGGCGAGGCCGTCATACTGGCCGATCACTTCGAGCAGCTTTTCCTTGTCCTTGCCGAGGTCTGGCAGATAGTCGACCTCGACGCCGCGATCCTTGAAGATCTGCACGGCGGTGGGAGAGAGTTTGTCAGAGACGAGAACGCGGGGCGCCATTGCGGCCTCCTTGAAATGGGATTGATCCGGGAACGGGCGGCCCGCGGGCCGCCACGGAAAGTCTCAGGCCGCCGCTTTCAGCGACGCCTTCTGCGCGGCGAAGGCCCAGTCGAGCCAGGGCAGCAGCGCCTCGAGATCCGATGTCTCGACCGTCGCACCGCACCAGATACGCAGGCCGGGAGGCGCGTCGCGATAGGAGCCGATGTCGTAGGCGACACCTTCCTTGTCGAGCGCCGAGACCAGGCCCTTGGCGAAAGCCGCCTGACCGTCGGCGTCGAGCGCCGCCACATCGGCATCGGTGAAGGACAAGCAGACCGAGGTGTTCGACCGCGTCGCCGGCTGGACGGCGAGATGGCCGAGCCAGGAGGACTTGTCGACAAATCCGTCGAGCACGGCAGCATTGGCATCCGCCCTGGCGACCAGTGCATCGAGGCCGCCGATCGACTTCGCCCAGTGCAGCGCGTCGAGATAGTCCTCGACACACAGCATCGACGGCGTGTTGATGGTCTCGCCCTTGAAAATGCCCTCGATCAGCTTGCCGCCGGAGGTCAGGCGGAAGATTTTCGGCAGCGGCCATGAAGGCTTGTAGTTCTCCAGCCGCGCGACGGCGCGGGGCGACAGGATCAGCATGCCATGCGCGCCCTCGCCGCCCAGCACTTTCTGCCAGGAGAAAGTGACGACATCGAGCTTTTCGAAATCGAGCCTTTGCGCGAAAGCCGCCGAAGTGGCGTCGCAGATGGTCAGGCCCTTGCGATCCGCCGGGATGAAGTCACCATTCGGCACGCGCACGCCCGACGTGGTGCCGTTCCAGGTGAAGACAACGTCGCGGTCGAAATCGATCTTGGCCAGATCCGGCAACTCGCCATAGCCGGCCTCGAGCTTGCGCACGTCGGGCAGCTTCAGCTGCTTGACCACGTCGGTGACCCAGCCGGAGCCGAAGCTTTCCCAGGCGACCATGTCGACGCCGCGCTCGCCGAGCAGCGACCACAGCGCCATCTCGACGGCGCCTGTGTCCGACGCCGGCACGATGCCGATGCGGTAGTCGGCCGGAACCCGGAGGATTTCGCGCGTCAGCTCGATCGCCTGTTCGAGCTTGGTCTTGCCGATCTTGGCGCGGTGGGAACGGCCGAGCGCGGCATTCTTGAGCGCCTCGACCGACCAGCCGGGGCGTTTTGCGCAAGGACCTGAGGAGAAATTGGGGTTTGCCGGACGGAGTCCGGGTTTCGTATGCGTCGTCATCGTGGTCTATCCTTCCAGATAGTGGCCCCTCGTTGGGGAGGGGTGGCCCACGGACGGCGATATGCGTTCAGGCCTCGGGCGTCAAGAGGAAAGTTTTTGTCGCTGCCGGGATACCGGCGATCCGTGATCAGGATCGCGTGATCTCAAACGCGAACGGCGGACCGCTGGGATCCGCCGCTAAAGTCTCGCCCGGTCCCTGGCCTACCAGAGATCGTAGCGCAGTCCGAGCTTGATCTGGTGATTGCTGATTCCCTTGTGGACGGGGAAGGAGGTCAGACTTGCGGCCGTGACATATTCGGCATCCGGGGCGGAGAAATACTGATAGCCGAGGTCGACCGAAACGTTCTTCGACACCTGGTAGGCAAGGCCGGCATTCAGCGTATAGGCCAAGGAGTACTTCGTCTTGTCGTCGGTCTGCTCGAAATCGTCGGTGGGATCGAAATTGTTGGTGAAATAGCTGGCCGAGAGCTTGCGCGTGCTCTGTACGATTCCGACGCCGCCGCCCAGATAAGGGGTGATCCCGACATAAGTGCCAAGGTCGACATAGCCGTTGAGCATGAGCGAGTAGGCGTAATTCTTCAGGTCAGCCGACGCTTGGGTATACGCGATCGTGGATCCCGAATCATCATAGCCAACGCCGATCTTGTTGCCGGGCAGATAGCCGAGATTGAGATCGGCGCGCAGATAGTCGTTGAAGTGGTAGCCAAAGCCGATGCTGGCAAAGATCGGATCTTCTTTTTCGTCGAAGCTCGCCGGCGTGAAGGCGAAATCATCGTTCTTGAAGCTCTTCTGCACCAGATAGGAGACGTCGCCTCGCAGATACCAGCCGGAGCCGACCTCGACCGGCACATAGTCGGGCGCCTGATCGGTATAGATCGGCGGATCGTAGTCGGCAGCGATTGCCGGCGTCAGCGGCAAGAGACCGAGTCCGGCAAGCGCCAGCACAGTACGCGATGTGAGTGTCATAGTCCCCGACTCCCGGATTTGACGACACCTGCGATCAACACGGCAGCCATCGTTTCAGGGAGCATTGTTAACCATAGTGGTTAAGTCACGGTTAAGGCTAATAGAGCGTTAGCGAATTCATCTCAGCTAATACATAGCGCCTAAATTGCCCTCCCTGTCAGGGCGCTTCATTGGCGACAGATCAAGCGAAAACCGCCCGGTCAAGCCGGGCGGTTCGTGTATATTGGAAGCTGTAGATTTCTTACTTGGTGTAGACCGGCTCAGGTTCGGGCTGGTAGGCCACCACCGGTGCCGCGCACCCATTGTTGCCACCGAACTGATAGCGCAGGCCGCCGCGCACCTCGTGGGTGTTGAAGCCGCGGTCGAAACCCGGGCCGGTGCTGCTCGCATCCCATTCGAACATGCGGCCGCCCTGAATATGGGAGAAACGATAGCCCGCATCGAGGATGATCTTGTCGGTCAAGCAGTAGGAGGCACCGGCCATCAGGGCATAAGCGAAGCGCCAGTTGGATGCTCCGGGGTTGGTCTCGGTGGTGTTCGGGTCGTAGACGGTATCCCACTTGACGTGCGCGCCGCCGATACCGGCGCCGACATAAGGCGTGATGCCGTGCCAGGTGCCGATATCGACATAGGCATTGGCCAGCAGCAGCAGGGCGCTCATCTTCGACACTTCGGTCGACGTCGAGACGAGATCCGAGGTGCCGCCGTTGAAGTTCGACTTGAACCAGTAGTCGGCGGTCACGTCCGTACGCAGGTAATCGTTGATCTTGTAGCCGACACCGCCGCCGAGCGAGAAGCCGCCCTTGAGCTTGCCGTAGTCGAAACTCTTGCCGCCCGGTATGACCGTACAATTACAGGGATCGATGCCGTAGGTCATGTAGTCGATGCCGCGCACATCGGACTTGTGATAGTCGATGTCGCCGCGGATATACCAGCCGCCGACGTCGACCGGCTGTTCGTAGACCGGCGGCGGTGCCTCTTCTACCTGCGGCTCAGGCAGGTCGGCCGCGAACACCGGCCAGGCCAGGCCCGCGAACAGCAACGCGAACAGGGCCTTTCTTGCTGTATTGAACATGCTTGTCACCCCTAGGAACCCTCGGAACGCGATCGCGTCCGAACGAGATTGGCTTTCAGGCGTGGATAATGAATTGGAAAAGTTAAAAGGCGTTTAACCCTGTCGGTTAACCACGAATCTCTAAAATTCGAGGAATCCGGGCATGATTTCGATAGTAAGGGGGTCGCTCTCCGGCCAATAAAAAAGCCCGCCGAAATGGCGGGCCTGATATGCAACCGGAGCAGTGACGTGACCCCCAGAGCAATTCCGTGAACCGGTGAAACACGCTGAGGGCGCCCTGGAGATCAGGCTGCGCTGCGGGTCTCCGAAATGACCTCGACAATGTCGTTGACGACGGCCTCGACCAGTTGCGGATCGTCGCCTTCGGCCATGACACGGATCAGCGGCTCGGTGCCGGACGGACGGATGACCAGACGCCCGGCCTTGCCGAGACGGTTGCGCGCATCCTCGATCGCGGCCTTGACCGGAGCTTCCTCGAGCGGCTTGCCGCCGGCGATACGGACATTCTTCAAGAGTTGCGGCACCGGCTCGAATTTCTTCGACAGTTCGCTGACCGGGCGTCCCTGGCGCTTGATGCAGGCCAGCACCTGCAGCGCCGACACTAGGCCGTCGCCGGTGGTCGAGAAATCCGACAGCACGATGTGACCGGACTGTTCGCCGCCGACATTGAGCCCATGCGCGCGCATATGCTCCACGACATAGCGGTCGCCGACCTTGGTGCGGTGCAATTGCAGTTTCATGTCGCCGAGGAAGCGTTCGAGGCCGAGATTGGACATGACCGTCGATACCACGCCGCCGCCGGCAAGCCGTCCGCTCTGGTGCCAGGACTCGGCGATCATCGCCATGATCTGGTCGCCGTCGACGATAGCGCCATTCTCGTCGACGATGACGACGCGGTCTGCATCGCCATCGAGCGCGATGCCGATATCGGCGCGCACTTCATGCACCTTCTTCTGCAGGCCGGCCGGATGCGTCGAGCCGCATTCCTTGTTGATGTTGAAGCCGTTGGGTTCGACATTGATGGCCACGACCTCGGCGCCGAGCTCCCACAGCGCCTCGGGCGCCACCTTGTAGGCCGCGCCATTGGCGCAATCGACGACGATCCTGAGGCCCGAAAGCGACATTGAGCGCGGCAATGTACGCTTGGCGAACTCGATATAGCGGTCATGCACGCCATCGACACGCTTGGCGCGGCCGAGCCCGTCGGAATCGGCGAGTGTCAGTTCGATATCCTTGTCGAGCATGCTCTCGATGCGCTCTTCGATCTCGTCCGAAAGCTTGTAGCCATCCGGACCGAACAGCTTGATGCCGTTGTCGTAATAGGGATTGTGCGAGGCCGAGATCATGACGCCAATATCGGCGCGCAGGGAACGCACCAGCATGGCGACGGCCGGGGTCGGGATCGGACCGAGCAGGAACACGTCCATGCCGGCGGCGCAGAGACCCGCCACCATCGCATTCTCGATCATGTAGCCGGAAAGCCTGGTGTCCTTGCCCAGAACGACGCGATGGCGGTGGCTGCCGCGCTGGAACGAAAGGCCAGCGGCCATCCCGACCCGCATGGCGATCTCCGCGGTCATCGGAAATTTGTTGGCGCGCCCGCGAATGCCGTCCGTGCCGAAGTAATTCCCTGCCATGCGAGTTCAATTCCCTGAAGGTTCTTTGCCGGCGCTTTAATGCCATAATTGACCGGCGAGCCATGATCACATTGTGTGATTATATGTTACCAATCCTTAGAAAATCATTGTTGTGCGCTGCACACAACAAGGCAGCGGCCCAACATGATGGCACCGCGGCGCTGCAATATACCAGTTCTGCGAGCTATATGCCGCAGCTGCACGCGGAAAATCTTGTTTTTGACCCGGTAAGGCACAATGATTTCATCACCTTATCGGGAGGAGCAAGCTTTGGGCGATATATACGCCACTTAGCATCTGGCGCAACCGACCGTTGAGCGTTATTGATTCGCAGGGACGTATAATGGGCTGCTGCAATGGAGAAACGCTATGCTCATCCACCGACTTGCCACTTTGACCGGCCTCGCCGTAGTGACGTTGTTCCTGGCCGCGCCAGCCAACGCACTGACGATGGCCGAGTGCAGCACGAAGTATAACGCCGCCAAGGATGCGGGGACACTGGCCGGCCAGACCTGGAACCAGTTCCGCAAGGCGCAATGCGGCACCGATGCCGCCGCCACCACGGACACCAAGCCGGCCGATACCAAGAAGGCCGCCGAAACCAAGCCGGCCAAGGCAGCCAAGGCAGCGGCCGCCGACGCGGGCGCCGCGAAGGGGCTGACGGCCAAGGAATGCAGCGCCAAGTACCAGGCGGCGAAGGCCGCCGGCACGCTGAACGGCATGAAGTGGAACGACTTCCGCAAGACCGAATGCGCCGGCGGCGCATCCGCCGCCGCTGACACCACCAAGCCGGCAACCACCAAGGCAGCCGCGGCTCCCGCCGGCGGCAAGGGCCTCACCATGGCCGAGTGCAGCACCAAGTACCAGGCTGCCAAGACGGCGAACACCCTGAAGGGCATGAAGTGGAACGACTTCCGCAAGGCCGAATGCGGCGCCAGCGCCTCGGATGACGACACCGTGCCTGCGCCGAGTGAAGCAAATTACACCAAGGAGCCGGCGAAGCCGACGACGGTTGCGCCCAAGGGCGTCACCTTCCCGTCCGCGATCTCGCCGAAATATGCCAGCGAGACCCCCGGAAAGGGTCGCATGCACACCTGCCTCGACCAGTACTATGCCCTCAAGGACGCCAATGCGCTTGGCGGCCTGAAGTGGATCCAGAAGGGCGGCGGCTTCTACAGCCTGTGCAATGCCAAGCTGAAGGGCTAAGCTACGCATTCCCCCGGATCGATGAGGCATGAGCCGGTTGAGATCGAATTGAGTTAGACGGAAAGTCTGGCAAGGACAGGCAAAGGCCCGCGATGCATCTGCTTCGCGGGCCTTTTGTTGCTCGCGACGACGCCCGCGGCCTTGCTCGCATCTATCGCGGGAGCTGTCGGCATCAATTCGCCCACACTGCCCACCGCCGGCCCTTATCGCGAGCTCCCAAAGATTCTAATTGAACATATCAGGAACAAACAGTATACAAAAGGATGTCTAACTTGTTATCAACCGGGAGGATCTTATGCCCAATTTGAAATTGGCGGTATTGGCTGTGACGGCATCGGTTGCTTGGAGCGTCGCCCCTGCAAGCGCACTGACGATGAAGGAATGCGGCGAGACCTATCGGACGGCCAAAGAAGGCGGCACTCTGAACGGCATGGACTGGGCCGCTTTCCGCAAGGAGAAATGCGCGACGCCCGCCGCGGAGAGTGTCAGCGGGGATACCGTCAAAACCGCGCCGCAGCCGAAAAAGGAATCCGACGCGGCGGTCGCCCCCACTGTAGCGCCGGCAGGCGTGACATTCCCAACCACCCTCGCCGCCGAGTTCAAGACCGAAAAGCCCGCGAAGGCGCGGATGAAGACCTGCCTGCAGGGTTACCACGGCAACAAGGACGCGGGTACGTTGAACGGCCTTCGCTGGATCCAGAAGGGCGGCGGTTATTACAGCCTGTGCAATGCGCGGCTGAAAGCTGAATCATAAAAATGGAATACGGCGGATAAAGCGGTCACGCAGACGTTGAGCTGTGATCCTCGGGCTTGTCCCGAGGATCTGCTGTCCGCCCCGGCTCAGCTTGACGGCTGTGGCTCCATGCCGCCTTCGGGCTCGGGACCCTTCTTGCGGCGGCCGCCGGACTTCGGCACGGCCGAGCCGCGGCTGGGCGGCGTGTCGTCGCCGAGATCGCGCGCGGGCTTCTCGCCGGCGATCAGCTGCTTGATCTCGTCGCCCGACAGCGTCTCGTATTCGAGCAGCCCCTGCGCCAGCGCGATCCATTCCTTCTTCTTCTTGGTCAGGATGGACTTTGCTGTCGAATAGGCCTCGTCGATCAGGCGACGCACTTCGGCGTCGATGATCTGCGCGGTCTCTTCCGAGATGTTTTGCGTGCGCGCCACCGAATGGCCGAGGAACACTTCTTCCTGGTTGTCGCCATAGGCGACATGGCCGAGCTTGTCGGAAAAGCCCCAGCGCGTGACCATGGCGCGCGCCAGCTTGGTTGCCTGCTCGATGTCGGAAGAGGCGCCCGAAGTGATGTTCTCCTTGCCGAATTTGAACTCCTCGGCAACGCGGCCGCCCATCATGATGGCAAGGCGCGAGATCATGTATTTGTAGCTCATCGAATAGCGGTCGCCTTCCGGCAACTGCATGACCATGCCGAGCGCGCGGCCACGCGGAATGATGGTGGCCTTGTGCAGCGGGTCGGCTGACGGCACGTTGAGCGCCAGTATGGCGTGGCCGGCTTCGTGATAGGCGGTCAGCTCCTTCTCGGCCTGGGTCATGGCCGATGAGCGGCGTTCGGCGCCCATCATGATCTTGTCCTTGGCGTCCTCGAACTCGGCCATGGTGACGAGGCGCTTGTTGCGCCGCGCCGCCATCAGCGCCGATTCGTTGACAAGGTTCATCAGGTCGGCGCCGGAGAAGCCCGGCGTGCCACGCGCGACAACCTTGAGATCGACATTGGGGGCCAGCGGCACGTTGCGCACATGCACCTTGAGGATCTTCTCGCGGCCGACGATATCGGGGTTCGGCACCACCACCTGGCGGTCGAAACGGCCCGGACGCAGCAGCGCCGGATCGAGCACGTCGGGACGGTTGGTGGCGGCGATCAGGATGATGCTTTCGTTGGATTCGAAGCCGTCCATCTCGACCAGCAGCTGGTTCAGCGTCTGCTCGCGCTCGTCATTGCCGCCGCCGAGGCCGGCGCCGCGGTGGCGCCCGACCGCGTCGATTTCGTCGATGAAGATGATGCAGGGCGCGTTCTTCTTGGCCTGGTCGAACATGTCACGCACACGGCTTGCACCGACGCCGACGAACATCTCGACGAAGTCCGAACCCGAAATGGTGAAGAACGGCACGTTGGCTTCGCCGGCGACCGAGCGGGCGAGCAGCGTCTTGCCGGTGCCGGGAGGGCCGACCAAAAGCACGCCGCGCGGAATCTTGCCGCCGAGACGCTGGAACTTCTGCGGATCGCGCAGGAACTCGACGATCTCTTCCAGATCTTCCTTGGCTTCGTCGACGCCGGCGACGTCCTGGAACGTGACGCGGCCATGCGCCTCCGTCAGAAGCTTGGCCTTCGACTTGCCAAAACCCATGGCGCGCCCTGATCCAGACTGCATCTGGCGCATGAAGAATATCCAGACGCCGAGGATCAGGATCATCGGCAGCCAGGAGATCAGGTAGCCGAACAGCGAATTGGAACCGTCGGTCTCGGGCCGCGCATTGATGGTGACGTTCTTGTCCTGCAGCCGCGAGACCAGCTGGGGATCGCCGGGCGAATAGGTCTGGAAGCCGGTGGAATTGTCGGTGTAGGTGCCGGTGATGCGGGCGCCCGCAATGGTCACCGTCTTGACCCGGCCGGCCGCGACATCCTGCAGGAACTGCGAATAAGGCACATCGCTCGAAGCCCCGCGCGTCTGCGGCGTCTGGAACAGATTGAAGAGAGCGATGAGCAGGACCGCTATGATCGCCCAGAGCGCGAGGTTGCGATAGTTCGGATTCATCAATTGTCCCGTTGGCGTCCGCGCACGGACGGCATCATGAGAGGAAACTTGAGCCTAACATAGGGAGAGCGTCTCCCCTTGCCAAGCAGAACAGCACGTCTGGGTTAAGCTTTCGGCCACCATCAATCGGCACTGTGGCCGCCCAATGGCGAAGCGGGAAGCGGTGATGCGCCGATCAGTTCGGCGACGGCCCGCGCCGGCGCCAGATCGAAGGACGGCAGAAAGCGCGAAAAAGGCGACACGACCGGTCGCGCCGCGAACGCCGGCGACCCCGGCCCGCCCTGCGGCGAACCAGGCTTTTCAAGGGCTTGTCGCAATGTCGGTTCCGCGGCCATTGCGGCGCGCATCAGGCTTGCCGGGGTTTCTCCATCATCGATCGCCAGCCGCCTCGCAGCTGTCACGCCCAACGGTGCGATCAACAATGCGCCGGACCTGTCGTTCAATGTGATGTGGCGGCGGCCGTCCCAGATGGTGTTGTCGACAGCGGTTGCGGCGGGCGGCAAACCCCGCGCCTCGCGGCGCAGGAAGAGACCGGTTCGCCGGAAATCGACCACCGTCCGCGACAATGTGGCGCAAAGAAATCCGGCCTTCAGCCGGCCCAACAGCGCCTCGCTGCGCGCCTGGTCCGGCAGGAAGGCACCGCCTCCGGCGGTGGCCAGCAGGATGCGCAACGCATAGATGGCCGCCCGGCCGTCGTCCGCGGTCAGCATTGCCGGATCGAGCCGGACGAGACCCGTGCACGGCTGGCTGGCGAAGCGATGGATCAGATCGGCAGCGCTGGCGCCAAGCTGCCTGCGCTCGACGGCGGCTTGGCCAGCGAGCCGCAGCGCATTCTCCATGTGGCCGGCACTTTCGCCGGCAAGTGCTGCGCGCACGCGCGGCCGCTCGAAGGCCTCGTCGATATTGGTCGGGTCATCGGCCCAGCCAACATGTTCATGCCGCAGGAAATCGCGAAGCGCCGAGCGCCGCACCCCCAGAAGCGGGCGAACGATCCACTCGCGCCAATCATAGAGGGTGGCCGGCGCCATGCCGGAAAGCCCACGGCCTGCCTTGTCGGCAAGCTCCCGGTCGCGTGCATGCCGCATCAGCACCGTCTCGGCCTGGTCGTCGGCGGTATGACCGGTGACGATCAGGCCGATGCCTTCCGCGCGCGCCGCCTCGGCCAGCAGATGATAGCGCGCTTCGCGCGCCGCCGCCGGCAGGCCGGTCGATGGCTTGCGCCCGGACCACGTCAGGGTGCGGTGGACAATGCCGCGCTCGGCGCACAACTTCGCCACGGCTTGCGCCTCGGCCGCCGAACCCTGACGCAGGCCATGGTCGATCGTCACGGCCAGCAACTTCGCTGACGATGCGGTTCGGTCGAGATGCTGTTTGAGAAGGAGAAGCAGGGCGGTCGAGTCGCTGCCGCCGGACACGGCCGCAATGGCGCCGCGGGTAAAATCGATAGGCGAAAAAAGTCTGGTCGAAAGATCAGGCTCGGTGTCGAGCATCAACGCATGTCGTCCAAAAGCGGTCGCGGTCCATCAGCACGCAGCCAGGGCCTTCTCCTGCTTGACGCGTTCCTTGAGTGCACTGGAGATGTCGGGGTAGCGCTTGCCGACTTCGCTGAAGGTGGCGCAGGCGACGTCGTGCTGCTTGAGGCCTACCAGCGACACGCCGAGTTTCAACAGCATGTCGGGCGCCTTCTTGGCCTTGGGGTAGTCCTTGCTGGCGGCGAGGAAGACTTCGGCCGCGTCGCGGTATTTCTGCTGGCCAAGCAGCGATTCACCCAGCCAGTAATGCGCGTCCGCCGCCTTCGCATCGCGCGGGAAGCGCGAGATATGATCGCGAAAACCCTGTTCGGCGGTGCTGTAGTCGCCCGACAGGATGAACTGGTAGGAATTGCGGTAGAGTTCCTCCGGGTCCTTGGTCGAGGGCAGCGCCGCGACGATCGTGCCATTGGACTTGCCGGCCTTGGCCGGAGCGCCGGTGGTCGGGGCGCCATCTTGCGCCGGCGCGGTCGACTGGGTGTTGCCGCCGGCATCGATCACATTGCCGTTCTTGTCGACGGTGATGGAACCAAAGGTCTTTTCCGGGGCTCCCGTGCCGGGGATCACCTTGCCGGGGTCGCCATCGGGCGATTCGACGATGACGTCCTCGACCGTCTTGCCGCCCGCGGACTGATTGCCGCCGGGCGCGGCGCCGGCATCGGCCGGAGCCTGGGTTGCCGGGGCCGCCGCCACGTCGGCGTTGGTGTCGGTGGTGGCATCGGATTTCTTCTGCGCCGGAGGCTGTCCGCCTTGCGCGCCGCCTTCAAGCTGCTGGAAGCGGAACTCGTTGTCTTCCTGCTGCTTGCGCATCTGTTCCTGCATCTGCAGGATCTGGAAATTGAGCTCTTCGATCTTGCCGTTCATCTGGCGCAGCTGGTCCTCGAGCCCGGTGGCGCCGGCGCCGTTCGACTGCTGCGCGAGCTGGACCTGGTCGGGTTTCTTCTTGTCGCCGAAGAGGCTCGGCAACTCGAGGCTCGGCAGATGGAAGGAAAAGCCGCTGTCGGTTGACTGCCCTGGGCCGCTTGCCCCCGGACCGCTTGCCAGGGCGGTGAAGCCTGATAGGAGCAGCGCCGCAAGCGTGCCGCTCAGAACCGATCTCAAATGCATGTGCCTCTCGCCGTGTGTCGTTTGTCTGTTCGCGCCTTCCAATCAGGATGGGACCAGCCAGGCGCCCTCGGCTCATAGCAGGACGCGAGACTTCGGCCAAATTTTGTTTCGGTCACCCGGATATGAAAAAGGCGGCCCGGAGGCCGCCTTTCGCGAAGCTGTGTTGCATTTTTGCCAGTCGGCGCGATCGCGTCTCCCGACGCGCGGCCAACTCAGGAACCGGCGCCGCTGAGCGTGGTGACGGCGCGGCGATTCTGCGACCAGCAGGAGATGTCGTCGCACACCGCGACCGGACGTTCCTTGCCGTAGGAAATGGTCTTCAGGCGGCTGGAAGCGACACCCTTGGAAACGAGGAAGTCGCGGGCGGCGGCGGCGCGGCGGGCGCCGAGCGCCAGATTGTATTCGCGCGTGCCGCGTTCGTCGGCGTGACCTTCGACGACGATGGCGTACTGCTTGTACTGGTTCAGCCACTGCGCCTGGCGGGCCAGCGTCGTCTGCGCATCGGCACGGATCGAGGACGAGTCCGTATCGAAGAAGATCCGGTCGCCAATGTTGACGGTGAAGTCCTGCGCCGAGCCGGGCGTTGCGGCGCCGGCACCGTTGAGGCCAAGATCGGCGGCGCTGTTGGGCGTCTTCTTCGAAGCGCAACCGGCGATGGCGAGCATCGCCACCAGCGCGATCATGACCGGGTTTCTGGTAAGTGCTGCGATACGGCCCATGCCGCCTCTCCTTCGCATTTCGAGTGATTTCGTTGATCACCCAGTAACCACGTTTGGGTTAACCGGCATTCAAGAAACACGGTTAAAATTTGGTTTAGGCTGCCCGTCCGCAACCTTTTGATCGGGGTCACAGTTGGCGCGGACCCTAGGCGGAAATGCGGCCAAAACGCGACGAAGGCATGGAAAAGGGGCCGAAACGGCCCCTTTTCAGCATGTGTGGCAATTCGGCCGACGCTATTCCAGCAGCGGCGACCAGGCCGGATCCGACGCGAAGTTCGCGGTCGGGATCGGCTGCTCATTGCGGCCGGTGAGATCGACAGAAACCAGCTTCGGGCCGCCATTGGAGTCGCGGAAGAACATCAGCACGCGGCCGTTTGGCGCCCAGGTCGGTCCTTCCTGCTGGAAACCGGACGACAGAATGCGCTCGCCGGAACCGTCGGTCTTCATGACGCCGATCTGGAATTCGCCGCCGGTCTGCTTGGTGAAGGCGATGAGATCGCCGCGCGGCGACCACACCGGCGTTGAATAGACGCCGTCGCCGAAGGAGATTCGGGTCTGGCCCGAGCCGTCGGCGCCCATCACATAGATCTGCGCGCGGCCGCCGCGGTCGGAAGTGAACACCACCTTGCTGCCGTCGGGCGAATAGGAGGGCGAGGTGTCGATGGCGGTCGAGTTGGTCAGCCGCGTCGTCGAGCGGCTGCGCAGGTCCATGGCGAAGATGTTGGAATTGCCGTCGTCGCGCAGCAGGCTCATGATCACCTTCTGGCCGTCGGGCGAGAAGCGCGGCGCAAACGTCATGCCGGGGAAATTGCCGACCAGTTCGCGCTGCCCGGTCTCGATCTGCAGGAGATAGACCCGCGGCTGGCCGCTCTCATAGGACATGTAGGTGATTTCCTGCCGGTTCGGCGAGAAACGCGGCGTCAGCACGATCGACCGGCCGTCCGAGAGATAGCGGACATTGGCGCCGTCCTGGTCCATGATGGCCAGGCGCTTCTTGCGCGCGTTCTTGGCGCCGGATTCGTCGATGAACACCACGCGCGTGTCGAAGTAGCCCTTCTCGCCGGTCAGCCTCTCATAGATGGCGTCCGCGATGATGTGGGCGACGCGGCGCTGGTTGGCGTCGTTGGCGAAGAACTGCTCACCCGACATCTGCTGTCCGGCGAAAGTGTCCCAAAGCCGGTACTGCGCACGGATGCGGCCATCGGCCTCCTTGCTGACGCTGCCGGTGACCAGCGCCTGCGCGTTGATCACCTTCCAGTCGTCGAAGCGGGGTGCGGCATCCGGGTTCGAGATCTTCTCGATGAAGGCGCTCTTGTCGATCGGCGCGAACAGGCCCGAGCGCTTCAGGTCGGCCGTGACGATCTGAGAGATCTGCGCGCCAAGCGCGTCGCCGCCCTGGAAATCCGTGATGGCGATCGGCAGCGGCTCGACATTGCCTTTGTTGACGTTGAGCTCGACGAGCGCCCACGCCGGCATGGGGACTACCGCCGTCATGCCCAGCGCCACGGCTGCAATCGTCAGGAGCGGCTTGAGGAAGGATCTCATATCTTCTCGCTTCTCTTCTTTTGATTGGTTGGGCGCCAGGCCTAGAGGCCGAGCATCTCCCTTGGATCGAAAGTGACCCGGATGTCGTTCCAGATGTCCTGCTTGCCGGCAGGAACCTGCAGGCCGGCCACGTCGCATTTCTGAACCGCACGAACCGCGCTTTCATCGAACTGCCGGTTGCCGCTCGACTTTTCAACGGACGGACGGCCATCGAGCTTGCCGGAATTGTCCAGGTTGAAGCGCACGACCACGACGAAATTCTCCGAGCCCTCGAGGCCGACAGGCAATGTCCAGCAACCACCCAACTGGCTTTCCAGGGCGCCCTGTTCCGACTTCGACAGCTTCTGGCCCTGGTCCTTGTCACCGCCGAGCGAGGCCTGCTGCGTCGAGCGCTTGGCGCCGCCGCCGGACGGCTTCTGCTTGTCGAGGAGCGCGGAGATCTCGTTTGCGTTGAACTGCTTGTCGTCTGATTTCGGTTTCGACGACGCTTCCTTGACCGGCTTGTCGGCATCCTTGCGTTCCGGCGCCTTGGCGCTTTCAGCCTGTGCCGGCTGCGGCTTCGGCCGCGCTTCCGGCGCGGGTGCCGAGCTCGGCAGTTGCGTCTCTTCGGTCGGCGGATCCTTGGCTATGGCCTCGGCGACGGCATCCGGCTTGACCTCGGGCGTCGGATCGATAGCGGCGGTCTTGTCCTGCGGCGGCGGGGTCGGCGCCGGCTTGGCCGGCGTCGGCTTCGGCTCGGTCTGCTTGACCGGCTCGGGCTTGACCTCTTCCTTGGGCGTCGGCGCAGGCGCCACTTCCGTCGCCGGAATGGGCTTCGGCTTTTCCTGCGGCTTCGGCACGTCCTCGGTCTTCGGCGTCTCTTTGGGAGTCGGCGCGGGCGGCGGGGCCGATGTCATGTCGACGGGCTTCGGCTTGGCCTCCGGCGTTATCGGCTTGTCGGTGTCGACGCTGTTCTCGCCGACCTTCTGCGAAGCCGGCACGATATCCGGGCGCTGGGTCGGCAGCGGCGCCGGCTTTTCATGCATCACGGCCTTCTTGTCGCCCTGCAGCGTCTGCGCGATGGCTTCCATCGGCACGATGTCGACCGCGACCGACTCGACATCGGCGGACGGAAGCGCGGCCGGCGCCGACAGCGTGAACAGGCCGAAGGCCAGCACCGCCGTGTGCAAGATCACCGATGTGGTGAGGCCGGTCTTCATCGCGCGTCTATTGATCCTGTTCCTGCAGCGAAACCAGGCCGATATTCTTGTAGCCGGCGGCCGAAATGCGGGCCATCACCTTCATCGCCGTGCCGTAGTCGGTGGACTTGTCACCACGGATGAAGATGCGCTCCTCGTAACCGGTCTTCGAGATCGCCTGCAGCTTGGCCACCAGCTCTTCGATCGGGATCTCGGTTTCCTGGAGATAGATCTGGCCGGTGGCGTTGATCGAAACGGTGATCGGCTGCGTGTCGGCATTCATCGCCTTGGCCTGCGTGTCGGGCAGGTCGATCGGCACGCCGACCGTCAGCATCGGTGCGGCGACCATGAAGATGATCAAAAGCACCAGCATCACGTCGACCATCGGCGTGACGTTGATTTCCGACATCAGCCCATGGTGACGGCCGCGCCGCCTGTGGCCGCGCCCGCCGCGTCCCGCCATGCCTACGGACATACCCATCAGCTACTCCTCAGGCCTTCGGCGCGACTTTTTCATCGATTTGGCGCGAGAGTATGGCGGAGAACTCGTCGGAGAACCCTTCCATGCGCACCGCGAGCTTGCTCGCATCCGATGACAGCTTGTTGTAGGCGATGACCGCCGGGATGGCGGCGAGCAGGCCGATGGCCGTCGCCAGCAACGCCTCGGCGATGCCGGGTGCGACAACCGCAAGGCTGGTGTTCTTCGACCCGGCAATGGCCTGGAACGAGGTCATGATGCCGATGACCGTGCCGAACAGACCGATGAACGGGGCCGCCGAGCCCGTGGTGGCGAGGAAGCCGAGGCGCCCCTCCAGCTTCTCCATCTCGCGGGTCAGCGCCAGGTCCATTGCCTTGTCGATGCGGGTCTGCAGCCCGAGCGGCGTCTTGGCGCCTTTCTCGAAGCTCTTCTTCCACTCGCGCATGGCGGCGACGAAAATGGCGCCCATGCCTGAGGTTTTGCGGTCGGCGAGCGTGCGGTAGAGCTCTTCCAGCGACTGTCCGGACCAGAAGACCTGCTCGAAGCGGTTCAGCGCCAGCCGCATGCGGCCATAGGCAACCAGCTTGTCGATGATGATCGCCCAGGTCCAGACCGAGGCGCAGAGCAGCCCGATCATGACCAGCTTGACCACCCAGCTGGCCTGCATGAACAGCGCCCAAATCGACAATTGCGCGCCCGGTTCGGCGAGTGCGATATTTTCCATCGTTACGTCCTTAAGATTTTCCGGGCGAAGCTGGCGGCTGGCCCCTGGCATCCCTTGTGGTCGGTTCGCACGAAGCTACCGGACGCCCCAAACCGTGCCGTTAGCGGCCTTTTCAGGGCAAATATTGGTGA
Organism: Mesorhizobium sp. WSM4308; assembly: GCF_002294905.1. Taxonomy (NCBI): domain Bacteria; kingdom Pseudomonadati; phylum Pseudomonadota; class Alphaproteobacteria; order Hyphomicrobiales; family Phyllobacteriaceae; genus Mesorhizobium; species Mesorhizobium sp. WSM4308. The sequence goes on from NZ_NSFW01000003.1 coordinate 362,501, forward strand.
AAGGAAGGCGCTCGGTAGCGCCAATCTTCACCAATCTCTTCATGAACCGTTATGGTTAAGGATGGGTTAGTGAATAAGGCGCGGCGCATTGCCGCGCCTGCCAGTCCCCGAACCGGGCCTGCGTCAACTCATGCGCCGGTCAAAGGTGGGTGAGATTCAGGCTAGGCCGAGTCGAAAACGGTGGGCTCCGAGAACCGGAGCGGAACGTACTTGTGGGAGCGCCGTTCTACTGCGTCGCAGTAGAAGCGCAGGAAGCCGCCGTTTGCCGGCCGGCATCACCTGAATATCAGCCCACCTTGGGCATGAACGCCGCGACCCACTCCTTGGGAAAACGCCTCGGCCGGCCATTCTCGCCGATGATCGCCGCCTCGACCTTGGCTTCGACCAGCACCTCGTCGCCGCGCTTGAGCTGCTGCGCCATGAAGATGCGCGCGCCGGAAATGGTGTCGGTGCGGGTGTCGACGGTCAGGATGTCGTCGATGCGGGCGGGGCTGCGGAAGTCGATCTCCATGCGGCGCACCACCCAGACGATCTTCTCCCCATGCTTGCCGTCGGCGAGTTCCGTGTGATGCACGCCGGTGAGCCTGAGATAGTCGGAGCGGCCGCGCTCGAGAAATTCGAGATAGCGCGCGTGGTAGACGACACCGGAGAAATCGGTGTCGGCATAATAGACCCGCGCCATCAGCCGGTGGCCGAACGCCGTCAGCGCGCCGGAAAGCCCGGCCAGCAGCGTCGCCGATTCACCATGATCGTCCATTGCGCTTCCTTTTTCAGTCGCCGCGAGGCACCTGTTCCGCGCGTGACCTAGAGCATGATCCCGAAAAGTGGGAACCGGTTTTCTCGGTCAAACGGGTTTCCGTTTGGCCAGAGATCATGCTCCAGAAACATCGGATGGCACTGTTGAGGGCGATGATCAAGAGCTTGATGGCGGCGCTGCTGTTGCTGATGGCCTTGGCGCTGCCTGGTCAGGCGGCTACTTTTGCGATGAAGCGCGGCCTCAATCTCGACCAGTGGGTCACCTGGCCCGGCGAGGATCAGTGGGGCGACGCCAAGACCATACTGCCCTATCCGGAATGGCGCAAATTCCTCAAGGCCGACGATCTCAGAGCGCTCAAGGAAGCGGGTTTCGATTTCCTGCGCATGCCGGTCGACCCGTCGCCTTTCCTGTCCGACCAGACAACGGCGTTGCGTGGAGACCTCTATGACAGCGTGCTGGACTCCGTGCGCATGATCAACCGCGCCGGCCTGAAGGTGATCGTCGACATGCACCTGGTTCCGGCCGGCGGCAGCCGGAAGATCGGCATGGCGCAGGTGATGGATGATCCCCAGACCTTCGACCGCTATGTCGACATGGTGCGCAAGGTGGCCCGCACCCTGGCCGGCGAAGATCCGAGCCAGGTCGCCTTCGAATTGATGAACGAACCGATCGTCGACTGCGGCAGCGACGGCACCAGCCTGTGGCCGGACCGCCAGCGCAAATTGTTCGCCGCGGCACGATCCTCGGCGACGAAATTGACCTTGGTGCTGACCGGCGGCTGCTATTCCGCCGCTTCGTCCCTGGAGAAGATCGATCCCAAGGCGATCCCCGAAGACAATGTCATCTGGACCTTCCATTCCTATGATCCATTCCTGCTCACCCACCAGGGCGCGACCTGGGCCGGCGATTTTATCCCCTATGTGACCGGCCTGCCCTATCCGCTCGACGCCGTGCCGAAGGCGCAGCTCGACGTCACGCTCGACACCATCCGCGCCCGGATCAAGGCCGAAGCGCCGTGGACACGGCAGAGCGGGCTGCTTGCCTATCTCGACGAACAGATCGCCAGCATGGATGGCCCCGGCAAGCTGCTCGGCCTGATGGACGCGCCGTTCAAAAGGGTCGAGGCATGGGCGAAGGCCAACGGCATCAAGCCCGAAAACATCACGCTTGGTGAGTTCGGCATGATCCGCCAGGAATACGGCAATGCCTATCTAATGCCGGCGCAGTACCGCGCCGCTTACGTCAAGGACATGATCGCCCGCGCCGAGGCACATGGTTTCTCATGGTCGGTGTGGAGCTATGGCGGCGCTTTCGGCATCGTCGATGCCTTCAATGGCGACAAGGCCGAGCCGGATGTGATGGACGTGATCCGCTCGCTTCACTGAGCAATGTTGTTCAAATCAGCCAAGGTCGATCTGCAGGACCTCTGGGCGCACGCCGAAACGCACCGGCATGATGCTGAAGCCGAGCCCGCCGGAGACGATCAGATTGCGGTCGTTCTCGACGACATGGCCATAGGCGTAGCGGTTGCCGAAACGCGACGGCACGACGGGCGAATAGCCAAACAGCCGCACCTGCCCGCCATGCGTGTGGCCCGACAGGGTCAGCGAAACCCGCGACGGGACGGTCGGAAAAATATCGGGCTCATGGGCGAGCAGGATGATCGGCGCGGAATCGCCGACCTTGGCCAACGTGCCGTCGAGATCGTCGAGCCCCTTGCAGTCGTCGCCCCTCCTGGCCGGCAGCAGCGCCAGCTGGTCGGCAAGGCCGGCGATCCAAACGCCATGACCATCCTTTTCCAGGCGCACGACATCGTTCTCCAGCACCGGGATGCCGGCCTTCTCCAGGGCCTTGCGTGCGATGATTGGACCCGCGCCGGCGCGCTGCGCAAAGCCGTCGCTCCACCAATCATGGTTACCAAGGATCGACAGAACGCCGAGCGGCGCCTTGAGGCCCGACAGGGCGGAGGCCCACTGCGACGGCGTCACCGGTCCCGTCACCAGGGGCATGCCGGCAATGTAGTCGCCCAGCAGCACGATGAGGTCCGGTTGCAGCGCATTGGCGTCTTCGACGAGCGAAGCAATACGTTCCGGCGTCATCCACGGCCGGCAGGCATGAATATCGGCGAGCGCGACAACCCGCAGCTTCAGGCCATCAGGCCAGTGCGGCGGCGCCAGAGCGTAGCGCTTCACATGGGTCAATAGCATCGGCTCGATGCCGACCGCATAGGCGCCGAGCGCGGCAGCCGTCAGGAACGACCCGCCGATGAAACGCAGGAACCCGCGTCTGGTTATCATGGATTGGCTCCCAGCCCTTCGATCGCGCGATTCCCCGCACGCGTCCGATAAAATCCACGATTACGCCGGCAAATCGGCAAAGACGCGCAGATTTTGCGCAGGATGGGTCACATATCCTTGATCACTGGTCTGGGAACACGCGCCTGAACGCTTGGCGGCTATTCTTCCTGGAACAGGTTGATCTGCTGCTGCGCCAAATCCTTCGGCGCATCGAGGCCGAGATGGCGCCAGGCATTGGCCGTCAGCATGCGCCCGCGCGGCGTGCGCTGGATGAAGCCCTGCTGGATCAGATAGGGCTCGATGATGTCCTCGATGGCGTCGCGCGGCTCGGACAGGCCGGCGGCGATCGTCTCGATACCGACCGGCCCGCCGCCGAAATTGCGGGCGATCATCGAGAGATAGCGGCGGTCGAGCGCATCGAGGCCGAGCGCGTCGACCTCCAGCCGGGTCAATGCCTCGTCGGCGATCAGGCGATCGACATGGCCGTCGCCGGCGACCGAGGCGAAGTCGCGCACGCGGCGCAACAGCCGCCCCGCGATGCGCGGTGTGCCGCGCGCGCGCCGCGCGATCTCCAGCGCGCCGTCGTCGCCGAGCGGCATTTGCAGGATGCGCGCGCCGCGCCGGACGATCTGCTCCAGTTCCTCGACGGTATAGAAGTTGAGCCGCACCGGAATGCCGAACCGGTCGCGCAGCGGATTGGTGAGCAGGCCAAGCCGCGTGGTGGCGGCGACGAGGGTGAAGCGGGCGAGGTCGATCTTGACAGAGCGCGCCGCCGGCCCCTCGCCGATGATCAGGTCGAGCTGGAAATCCTCCATCGCCGGATAGAGGATTTCCTCCACCGCAGGGTTGAGCCGGTGGATCTCGTCGATAAACAGCACGTCGCCTTCTTCGAGATTGGTGAGCAGTGCGGCGAGATCACCGGCCTTGGCGATGACCGGTCCGGACGTCGAGCGGAAATTGACGCCGAGTTCGCGCGCCATGATCTGCGCCAGCGTCGTCTTGCCCAGCCCCGGCGGCCCGACGAACAGCACATGGTCGAGCGCCTCGTTGCGGCCCTTGGCGGCCTCGATGAAGACCTTGAGGTTGGCCCGCACCGCCGCCTGGCCGACAAAATCGGCGAGTGTTTGCGGCCGCAAGGTCTGATCGGCATCCTCGCCGCGTTTTTCCGGAGCTATGAGACGGGGCGACAGGCTCATGCTGTCTTCCTTGCATATGGCAAGAGGAGGGGCAAGCGAGCCCTCACCGCGCCAGTTCCTTCAGCCCGAAGCGGATAAGCTTCGAGGCATCCGCGTCCTCGCCCGCCGTCTTCAGCGCCGCGGCCACCGCATTGGCGGCGGTGTCGCGCGAATAACCGAGATTGACCAGCGCCGAGACCGCGTCGGTGATCGGGGCCGGGGCGACACCTTCACCGAGCTCCTGTTTCAGGCCGATGGTGCCCGAGGCCGCGCCCGCATAGGCCGGCGCCTTGTTCTTCAATTCGGTGACGATGCGCTCGGCCACCTTCTTGCCGACACCAGGCGCGCGGGAAACCATGGCGATGTCGCGCAGCGCGATCGCATTGGCCAGATCGGCGGGCGCCAGCGTCGACAGGATGGCGAGCGCCACCTTGGCGCCGACGCCCTGCACATTGCTCATCAACAGCCGGAACCATTCGCGCTCCAGCGCCGACTGGAAGCCGTAAAGCCGGATCATGTCCTCGCGCACATAGGTCTCGATGAACAGCACCACCGCCTCGCCGGGCGAAGGCAGCGCTGCCAGTGTGCGCGCCGAACAGTAGGCGACATAGCCGACGCCATGAATGTCGACGAGGCAATGATCCTCGTCGATCTCGTCCAGCGTGCCCTTGAGCTTGCCGATCATGCCCAACAATTCCTCACGATGCCAATGCCGCCATCCGATAGGCAGCGCTCTGCCGGTGGTGCGCGTGGCAAATCGCGATGGCCAGCGCGTCGGCGGCATGTTCGGTGTCGAAGGTCGCCTTGGGCAGCAGCACTTTCACCATCATGTGGATCTGCTTCTTGTCGCCATGGCCGACGCCGATGACCGCCTTCTTCACCGCATTGGGCGCGTATTCGGCGACGACAAGGCCAGCACGCGCCGGCACCAGCATAGCGATGCCGCGCGCCTGGCCGAGCTTCAACGTTGCCACAGCATCCTTGTTGACGAAGGTCTGTTCGACGGCCGCCTCATGCGGCATTGCCGCATGCAGGACTTCGGCGAGCCCGTCATGCAATTGGCAGAGCCGCGTCGCCAGCGCCGCCTTGTCCTCGGAGCGCACCGTGCCGGACGCGACGAAGCGCAAGGAATTGCCGAGGCTCTCTACGATGCCCCAGCCGGTGCGCCTGAGCCCCGGATCGATGCCGATGATGCGAATCGCGTCCCCCATCCGGTCACTTTACCTCCGGGGGACAGCGATGCCAGCGAAATGTGAACAAACCGGAAACGGAGGCCTATCCGGCGGGAAATAGTCCGAAGCCGCTCAGTTGCGGGCGAACGCCGTGTTGAGCAGGCTGATCTGGTCGGAAACCGGATTGGGCCGGCGGCCCATCGGCTGCATGTCGACCACGGCGCCGGCGCCGTAGATCTCGTCGTCCATGCGGCGCACCAATGCCTGCAGGCGAAGCGAGCGGTTGACCAGGTCGAGGAACTCCTCGGGCAATTCGGCCCAGCCGGCGGCTTCATCATGCGCGGAAGCGGTATCGAGGCGCACCTTGGACTTTTCCGAAGCGACCTGGTCGCGGGTCATCTCGCCGGAATTGGCCGCGCGCTGCAAAAGCAGCCATGAGGCCACCTGCATCAGCCTGGTCGTCAGCCGCATCGATTCGGCCGCGTAGAGCGTGGCCGCCAGCCGCGACAGCTTCTTGGCCTCGGCGCGGCCCTTGCCGTCGAGATACTCGGCCGCCTGTTCGACCAGCCCCATGCCTTCCTGGTAGAGCGGTTTGAAGGAGTGCGAAAAAACCCGACGCTCCGCCAGTTTGACGGTGTTCGCACTGCCCTTCGAAGGCTCGTTCATTGATACGCCCCTGCACTTGCAACCGGCCGATTCGGTTCTCTGCCGATACACCCGGCACCCTATCTGACTGAAGCTTGAAAATGCGCTTTGCACGGGGTGAAGGCAAGCACATGTTTAACAGAAGGTTAACGGCGAGCCGTTGCGTCAGGGTCCCTGGAATGCGGACAAAAAAAGAGCCGCGGATAAGGCGGCTCTCAGGAGTTTAACAGGGAGGCGTCAAACAAAGTGGCTCCAACCACTCGGTAAGAATCCAGATCACTGGATGCGCATAGTAAACGCCTGTAAAGCTTAATGAACCTTTAACGGCCCCGATGTTTTTTGACCGAATGCCCCCTTTCTGTGCCGTAACAGCACAGCCCCGAAGCTCATTCAGGCCTTCTTCCAGACGGCCGGCAAGGCGATGAAGGCAAACAGCAGCATGGCCGCGTAGAACCCCATCGAGGACGCCGCCACCATCGGTTCGATCGCGGCATTGCCGGCAAGCAGGAAGTAGAGCCCGATCAGCAGGCCGATGCCGCTGATCGCCGTCAGCCAGAAATGGACGACGGCGAGCGTCTTTTGCCCGACCGCCGGAAACAGATGGTAGAAGAAGGCGAAGACCGCCGACATCAGCCATCCGGCCACCATCGTGTGGGCGTGAGTCGGCATCTGGCCATGGTCCTGGCTGATCGCCATGGACAGGCCGAGCGCCATGCCGCACAGCGCATAGATGATGGCCAGCGTGAAGAAATTCCGTGCTACCCCTTGCATATGTCCCCTCGATTGCCTCTTCCCGTCTGCGGGAATGGGTTGATTGTCAGGCGATTCCTGTCGCCACCGGCTCCCGGCGTCGGCGCACTAGCATTGGCAATGTTTCCGGACGATGTCGCGCCAAACCCCTCCCGACACTTCGTATATTAGCAGAAACGAATCTGGGCATCTGCGGTCGTTGCAGCTTATGCCCGCGAAAAAGGTAGCCGAAACAGAGCCGGGTTTTCCGCGACATCGTTCCGAAACACGCGCCGCGCTAAACGCCCGCTCCTCTGACGGCTGGCGCAAATCCGCTCCACCGCAAACCTACCCGGAGCAAGCCATGGACTGGTACTCGATCGTCAAATTCCTCCACGTCACCTCGGCCATTTTGTGGGTCGGAGGCGGCTTCGTATTGTTCCTCCTCGGCGTGCTTGCCGAGCGCGCCGGCAACATCGAGGACAAGCTTCAGGCGATACGGGCCAGCGGGCAGTTGGGCGGGCGTTTCTTCGCGCCGATGTCGATGCTGACCCTGATCTTCGGCCTCATCATGTGTGGCTTCTGGGTCGGCTTCTCCGACCTGTGGATCATCATCGGCCTGGCCGGCTACGCCACGACCTTCTCGATCGGCATGCTAATCTTCAAGCCGACCGGCGAGCGCATGGGCGCGATGATCGCCAACGAGGGCATCACGCCGGCTGTTCTGGCCATCGGCCAGCGCATGATGAGCGCGGCACGCTTCGACTATGCGGTGATGCTGGTGATCGTCGCCGACATGGTGCTCAAGCCGACCACGCATGATATCGGCATCCTCGCCGGCATGGCGCTGGTCATGGCAGCGGGCGCTATACTGGCCTTTGGCGGCAACCGTCGCCTCGTGCCGAGCGCCGCCTGATCTCCCTGACGGTGAGAGCGGCTGACGAGCCGCCTCGCCTGTTACATCAAGCCGGCAAGGCCATCCCACAAAAGCTTCAGCGCCACGACCGCCACGGTCGCGTAGGTGAAGGGATAAAAAATCTCCGGCCGCATGCGCCGCACCAGCCAGGCGCCGGCGATCGTCGAAAGCGGCGCCAGCGGCATCAGCACGGCCGACGCCGTCAGGTTGGCGGTGTCGAACTGGCCGAGCGCGAAATAGGGGATGAGCTTCAGCGCATTGGTCGCGGCAAAGAAGATCGCGGCGGTGCCCGACAGGACCTTGGGGTCGAGCCGGATCGGCAGCGCATAGACCTGGAAGGGCGGGCCGCCGACATGGGCTACGAAGCTGGTGAAGCCGGCGACCGTTCCCCAGATCGCCGCAGCCACGCGGTTGGGTTCGGCGGCGTGGTCGGCACCATGGCGGAACTGCAGATAAAGCCAGCGCAGCACGAAGATGATGGCAACGGCGCCGACGATGAGCCGCACCGCTTCCTCGGTGACCAAAGCCGCCGTCAGCCAGCCAAGGCCGATGCCGATGATGGCACCCGGCATCATGTCGACCAGCATCTTGCGGTCGTAGACGCCCCACCATGTCCACACCGAGACAATGTCCATCAGGCACAGGATCGGCAGCAGGATGGCGGCTGCCTGCACCGGCGGCATGGTCAGCGCCATCAGCGGCACGCCGACGAAACCGACGGCGCCGCCGAAGCCGCCCTTGGACAGGCCGACCAGAATGACCGCCGGAATGGCGGCCGCGTAGAACCACGGATCGAGAAGCAGGCCTGACATGGGGAGGAGCTGGTCTGGAGGGAAGGCGTCAACGCCTGAATAGCCCAGAATTGCGCTTGGGGCGACTGTAAATCCCGACAGGTTGCCGAACACCTGCCAATGTCCGACTCGTGCCTATCGCCGGGCCGAGACCAGCAGGAACATCGGCCGATCGAGCTCTTCCGCCAGTTCCGGCCTGGCCGTGATCTGCGCGTCTGTCGGACAGAACTCCTCGACATGCTCGATCGCGAAACCGGACACGATCAGCGCGTTCAGCGTCGTGCCGATGGTGCGATGATGTTTCACCACGCCCTTGGCCAGCCAGTCGGTCTTGCGTGGACCCTCCACCAGATAGCGGTCGACAGGCCATGTCCTGCGACCTTCGGCATCGACCGCCCAGCCGGGCCTGGTCGGAGCCATGTAGATCGGATGCTCCGTCGAGAAGACGAAATGCCCGCCGGGCGACAGCGCCTTGTGCACCGTCCTGAACAGCCGCGCGACATCCTCGACATAATGCAGCGCAAGTGAGCTGTAGGCGAGATCGAAGCCGGCTCGCGGCAGGCTGAGCTGGTCGAGGTCGGCCCTCTCATAAATGATGCCGGTGTCCGGGCCGGCGGCCCTCGCCCGGGCCAGCATCTTCTCCGACAGGTCCAGCCCCAGGACATGGCTCGCCCCATGCTCATGCGCCCAGCGGCAGAACCAGCCGAAACCGCAGCCGAGGTCGACGATCCGCAAGCCGCCGAGGTCCGGCAGCATGGCGCGCAGCGCCGGCCATTCGGCGGCGCCGCCAAGGCCTTCGATCGACCGGCCAAGCTGGCTGTAGCCAGCGAAGAAATCCGGTTGGTCGTAGATATTCTGCGCCATGTCTTCCTCGTCTCTCGGCAAATCATCTGGCGGGCTGACATTTAGTGGACTGATCGCGCCTGTCCACCACTGCCATACGGAGTCAAGACGAAGACGAAGATGGAACCCCGAGCGGTGGCGGCCGCCGCCGGATCGGCTGCGCCTTGATGATGGCGGTGCTGGTCTCGGCCTTGTCGGCAATGCGATCGAGAATGCCGTCGAGGTCGCCGATCGAGCGCACGAACAGCCGCGCGACGAAACAGTCGTCACCGGTCACCTTGTCGCATTCGCCGAACTCGGCGATCTCCTCGATCAGTTTCTGGACGATGTGCAGCTTGCCCGGCAAAGGCCGGATGCGAACGATCGCCTGCAGCGTATAGCCGAGCGCCAGCGGATCGATCTCGACTGTGAACGCCCGGATGACGCCGCGCTCCTCGAGCCGTCGCAGCCGCTCCGAAACGCTCGGCGACGACAGCCCGACCTTGGCAGCCAGTTCCTTCAGTGAAGTCCGCGCATCCCGTACCAGGATTTCGAGGAGATTTCGGTCGAGATCGTCAAGCATTTCAGATTTCTCACAAATTCGCGGAAGTAGCCTAATATAATTAGGTCATACAATCATACAACCTTTCCAATCAGGTGGAAAGCGCCCATCTCGCATGAGATTATGCCGCGTCAAAATCGGCTCGGAGATTATCATGAACGATATGGTACGTGGCACGGTCGAAATGTCGGCCGCAATGGCGATCCTCGGGACGATCGGATGGTTCGTCGTCATGTCCGGCCAGCCGATCATGGACGTGGTGTTCTGGCGCTGCGCGTTCGGCGCGGTGACGCTGCTGATCATCTGCGCTTGCCTGGGATTGTTGCGCGGCAGGCTGTCGCTGCGCGTCATCGGCCTCGCCGCGCTTGGCGGCGCGGCCATCGTCATCAACTGGCTGCTCCTGTTCAGCGCCTTCTCCCGCGCGTCGATCTCGATCGCCACCGCCGTCTACAACACCCAGCCCTTCATGCTGGTCGGCTTCGGCGCGCTCTTCTTCGCCGAACGGCTGACGCTGACCAAGCTGACATGGCTGGCAATAGCCTTTGCCGGCATGGTGTTGATCGTCGAGGCCGCCCCTAACGCCGGCGATGTCGGCACCAACTATTTTGCCGGCATCCTCATGGCGCTGGCCGCGGCCTTTTTCTGGGCCGTCGCGGCCATCGTCACCAAGAAGCTCAAGGGCACGCCGCCGCATCTGATCGCGCTGATCCAGGTCTGCGTCGGCGTCGTCATGCTGGCGCCCTTCGCCAATCTCTCGCGTCTTCCCGCCGACCCGTGGAGCTGGGCCATGCTGGCGACGCTCGGCATCGTCCACACCGGCCTGATGTACATATTGATGTACGGCGCCATCCAGAAGCTGCCGACGCATCTGCAGGGATCGCTGTCGTTCATCTATCCGGTCGTCGCCATCCTGGTCGATGTCGTGGCTTTCGGCCATCGGCTGCATCTCAGCCAGGTCGCCGGCGCCGCCGCCATCCTGGTGGCTGCCGCCGGCATGAACCTCGGCTGGTCCTTGTGGAAATCGAAACCGGTCACCGTGAGCCCTGAGCCGGTCAAGTAGGGCAGGCATTCCTGCCGCCCGACGGCCAGGAAACGCGATCCCGACTGCCCGCCTGTTCAAAGCGGGCAGTTTGCTCTATGCCGCAATCCAACCATCTTCGCCCGGCATAGGCGAAACCCGGGATCGAAGAACCATGAACGACGCCACACCCCCAAATCGTTGCCGCATCGTGCTGATCGCGCCGCCCGGCGTGCCGGCCGCCCGTATCGCCGCCGCATTCGACGGCGGCGACGTCGCTTCGCTGATCCTGCCCGAAAACGGCATGGACGAGGCCTCCTTCCAGGCTTTCGCCGAACAGATCGTGCCGACGGCGCAGGCGGCGGGCGTGGCCGTGATCATCGCCGGCGACACCCGCATCGCCGGCCGTGTCCAGGCCGACGGCATCCATGTCGAGGCGTCCAAGGCCGAACTGGCCGAAACGATCGAACATTTCCAGGCGAAGATGATGGTCGGCGCCGGCGGCGCCAAGAAGCGCGACGACGCGCTCGAGCTTGGCGAGGTCAGGCCCGACTATATCTTCTTCGGCCGTTTCGGCTACGACAACAAGCCGGAGCCGCATCCGCGCAACCTGTCGCTGGGCGAGTGGTGGGCGCAGATGATCCAGATCCCCTGCATCGTCATGGCCGGATCCGATCTGGCTTCCGTCGAGGACGTGGCCGCCACCGGCGCCGAGTTCGTCGCGCTGTCGAGCGCGGTGTTCGCCGACGGCGTCGATCCGAAAACCGCCGTGGCCCGTGCCAACGCGTTGCTCGACGAAACCGCGCCGCGCTTCGAGGACTGATGTGACTCCGGTAAGGCTTCCCCTTCAGGCCTTGCTTGCAGCGGTCATGATCCAGGCCGCCGCCGCCGAACCCATACCCCAGCCGCAGCCCAAGCCTGAAACCGGCCTGCACACCGACAAGCCGATCGAAAAGCAGTTGCCGCAGCCCGCCACCACGGCGGAGCCGGCACCGCTGCCCTCAGTTGACAGCATCAATCCCGACCGCTTCGGCGCCAAGCCGGCGGATGCGGCCTATGGCGCCTTCCAGCGCGGGCTCTACAAAACGGCCTATAACCTGGCGCTGACCCGCGCCCAGAATGGCGACCCGGCGGCGCAGACATTGGTGGCCGAGATCCTGTCGCGCGGGCTCGGCGTGCCGCTGAATGCGGCGGAAGCCTCGAAATGGTATGCGCTTGCCGCCGAACAGGGTGTGCCTGAGGCGCAGTTCCAGTATGCGCTGATGCTGCTCGACGGCCGTTACGTCAAGAAGGACCCGAAAGAGGCCTACGCCCTGATGCAGGCTGCCGCCGAAGCCGGCAACCAGCTGGCGCAGTTCAATTTCGCGCAGATGCTGGTTCAGCAGGATCCCGGCGATGCGGGCCTGGCCAAGGCGGTTTCCTATTATGAGCGCGCCGCCGCGACCGGCCTCGCCGACGCGCAATACGCCATGTCCCAGATCTATGCCAATGGCGTCGGCGGCAAGCCGCGCGACGACGCGCAGGCAAGACGCTTCCTCGCCCAGGCCGCGCGGCAGAACTACGACACCGCGCAGATCGATCTCGCCGCCTGGATGATCGAGGGCCGCGGCGGTGTCCGCGACCTGAAATCGGCTTTCGGCTGGACGAAGCAGGCAGCCGAGGGCGGCAACGTCGCCGCGCGGAACCGGCTGGCAAAACTCTACATGCAAGGCATCGGTACCGACCCCGACCTGGTGCTCGCCGGCGCCTGGTACATCGCCGCCCGCCGCGCCGGTCTGATCGACCCCGACATGGATGATTTCCTGCAAGGACTGAGCGACGACCAGACCAAACAGGCCCTGCAGAAGGCGAATCGTTTGCCGTGACGGCGGTTGGTGGATCATTGCGTGTGATCGAGGACGACCTTGCCGAAGGGCGAGGCGTGTTCGAGGTACCGGAATGCTGCCGCCGCGTCCTTCCAGGCAAATACCTTCTCGATCACGGGTCTTATCCGGTTGACTGTCAGGCCTCGGTTCATTGCCTCGAAGGATTCGCGTGAGCCCACGGGTATGCCGCGCGCCTTGACCTGGCGGCGGAAGATGTCGAGGGGATTGATGGACCCTTCGTTGCCGCCGAGATAGCCGATGACGTTGATCTGGGCGCCACGCGCGGAAGCCTTCAGCGACTGGGTGAAGCTTTGCGGCCCGCCGACCTCGATAATATGGTCCGCGCCGCCGCCTCCGGTCAGCGCCAGCACGGCTGACGACCAATCGGGATTGTCGCGATAGTTGATGCCGTCATGCGCGCCAAGCGCCTTTGCCCGCGTGAGCTTGTCGTCGCTGCTTGACGTGACGATGACCCGTGCGCCGGCTGCCGCGGCGAACTGCACGGCAAACAACGAGACGCCGCCAGTGCCCAGGCTCAGCACCGTCTCGCCCGGTTTCAACCGGCCTTCGGTGAACAACGCATGCCAGGCAGTGACCGCGGCGCAAGGCAATGTCGCCGCCTCGACATCACTCAGATGTGGCGGCGCCAGCACGGCCGCCTGTTCGTCCAGCCGCGCGAACTCGCTGAGCAAACCGTCGATGGGGCCGCCACGCTGATAGGACGGCTCGGCCATGGCAAAACTGCCGCCGACCCAGCGCTGCCAGAACGTGCCGCAAACGCGGTCGCCGACCTTGAACCGGGTCACTTCGGCGCCAACCGAGACCACTTCGCCCACACCGTCCGAAAGCGGTATCAGCGGCAGCGCAAAGGCGGTGTGGTAGCTGCCACGGGCGATCTCCACATCGCGGTAGTTGAGCGCTGTTGCCTTGACCTTGATGATCATCTCCTGGCGGCCCGGTTCTGGCATCGGCCGCTCGACCAGTCTGAGATTGTCGATGCCGCCGGGGGCCTGCAATTCGATTGCCTTCATTGTCTTCCCTTTCCTTTTGAAAGTCCGTCGAAAGGAAAATCGCTTGCCGGCACCTTGATTTCAAATTCATAATAATCAAAATGATTATGCATTTGAGGACCAAAGGATGCTGGAAGAATTGCGCACGCTTGTCCTCTTTGCCGAGGAAGGCTCGATCCAGAATGTGGCCCGCCGCCTGCCTTTGACGCAGCCGGCCGTCACCCGGCAGATGCAGCGGCTGGAGGATATGCTCGCGACAACGCTTCTCGATCGCCGGCAGAAGCCGCCGCGGCTGACCGCGGCGGGATTGGAGGTGCTGGCGCGGGCAAAGGACATACTGGCTTCGGTCGAGGCTCTGAAAGCGTTCGCCGCCGACGCCGAGCCGCAGGGCGTGCTGCGTGTCGGCCTGGCGCATGGCTTGTCCGATGCAAGCGTTGCGGGCGCTGTCGCCGGCGCCGCCGCTGCGTTTCCAAAGATATCGTTGCGGCTCAAGACCGGTTGGAGCGCTGAGCTGGTCGAGCAGTTCGAACGCGGTCAACTCGATATGGCGATCGTTCTGCGACCTGCCGGTCATCAAGGCCCAGACGCGCTTGGCACCGAACGTCTTTGCATCATAGCGCAAGCCGGCGCCCATCTCGCGGACGCTCGGACCAGCATGCCCTGGGTTCTCAGCCCCGAGCCTTGCGACGCGCGTCAGACACTCCTCTCCAGTTTGGGCGGTGAACGGCATCCGCTCATTGTGGCGGCGGAAATTCAGGATCCGGCGATGCAGATGGAATGGGTCCGTCGGGGACACGGCCTCGGCCTCATGCCGTTGCGGCTCGCGACGCGTGGACTTCCCGACGGCCTCGCGCTTGTCGATCTCGAAGGTGTCGACCTTTCATTGCAGGTCGTGGCATTGCGCTCGCCACATCTCAACCGGCTGGCGAAGGTCGTTGAGGCCATTGCAAAGACCGTCGGCGAAGCCATCAAGATCGAGGCTTGATACCGACTGACCGGTTGGGGCCGATCCGGCGTCCCTTGCCTCTCCGGACGATTTGTGGTCTTGGGAGCCCCTAAATCGCCAGTCCCGGCGAAAATCTCATTCCGGATCACCCCATCATGGCCAAGATCAATGGCAACGAAATCCGTCCCGGCTACGTCATCGAGCATGATGGCGGCCTGTGGGTGGCGGTCAGGACCAACACCGTCAAGCCCGGCAAGGGCGGCGCCTACAACCAGGTCGAACTGAAGAACCTCATCAACGGCACCAAGCTCAACGAGCGCTTCCGCTCGGCCGAGACGGTCGAACAGATCCGCCTCGACCTGAAGGATTTTTCCTTTCTCTACGAGCAGGACGACGCGCTGGTGTTCATGGACACCCAAAGCTACGAACAGCTCGAACTGAACAAGGATTTCGTCGGCGACCGCGCCGCGTTCCTGCAGGACGGCATGATGGTGACTGTCCAGCTCTATGAGGAGAGGCCGATCGGCATTTCGCTGCCCGATCAGGTGACCCTGACCATCACCGAAGCCGACCCGGTGGTGAAGGGCCAGACGGCTGCATCCTCCTACAAGCCGGCGGTGCTGGAGAACGGCATTCGCGTGCTGGTGCCGCCCTTCATCGGCGCCGGCGAACGCATCATCGTCGACACCAACGAAATCACTTACGTGCGCCGCGCCGACTGACGCGCTGCAGCAGGAAGACATACGATGGCACGCTCAGCCCTTCTCAACGTCATGGTCCAGGCCGCAATGAAGGCCGGCCGCTCGCTGTCGCGCGACTTCGGCGAGGTCCAGAACCTGCAGGTCTCGTTGAAGGGACCCGGCGACTATGTCAGCCAGGCCGACCGCAAGGCCGAGGACATCATCTTTGCCGAATTGTCGAAGGCGCGTCCGGGCTACGGTTTCCTGATGGAAGAGCGCGGTGCGGTGGAAGGCCAAGACAGCCAGCACCGCTGGATCGTCGATCCACTCGACGGCACCACCAATTTCCTGCACGGCATTCCGCTTTTCGCCGTGTCGATCGCGTTGGAGCGCCAGGGCCAGATCGTAGCCGGCGTCATCTACAACCCGGCCATGGACGAGCTCTACACGACCGAGCGCGGTGGCGGCGCATTCATGAACGACCGCCGGCTGCGCGTGGCCGGCCGCACCAAGCTGGTTGACACGGTGATCGGCTGCGGCATGCCGCATCTGGGACGCGGCCACCACGGCAATTTCCTCGTGGAATTGCGCAACGTCATGGCCGAGGTCTCGGGCGTGCGCCGTCTCGGTTCCGCCGCGCTCGATCTCGCTTATGTCGCTGCCGGCCGCATGGACGGTTTCTGGGAAACCGGCCTGTCGGCCTGGGACATCGCCGCCGGCCTGCTCCTGATCCGCGAAGCCGGCGGTTTCGTCTCGGACATGGATGGCGGGCAGGACATGCTGGACAACGGCTCCGTCGTTGCCGGCAACGAGGTCATCCAGCGTGCGCTGCTGAAGACGGTGAAAAAGCCCCTGGCACCCCGCTGAAGCCCTCCCGCCGCGCTGAACGGCCGCGGTCGCAAAACCGTCACCTGAGCTTGAAATACTGTCCGGCGGTTGCCCAGATATGGGGTGATGCAGGACGATCGATGACCAACATCCCGCCGCAAATCGAAATCCCCTTTGTCGGGCGCTGGCACTACTCCCGCGCGGAGATGATCGCCGACGGCATTGTCCATGCTGTCGGCATCGTGCTGGCGATCGCGGCCGGCTCGGCGTTGCTGGCGCTGGCGGCGTTTCGCGTCGGACCTGGCGAGTACATCGCCGCCGCCTTCTATGTCGTTTCGCTGCTAACCGTCCTCTCGGTGTCGCTGGCCTACAATCTGTGGCCGGTGACGTCGCCGGCCAAATGGGTTCTGCGGCGCTTCGATCACGCCGCGATCTATCTTCTCATCGCCGCCACCTACACGCCTTTTCTGGCCCAGCTCGACGCGTCGCCGCTGGCCCGCTGGATGATCGTGCTGGTCTGGATCGCGGCGGCGACGGGCATCGCCATCAAGGTGGGCTTTCCCGGCCGTTTTGACCGGCTGGCGATCGTCTTCTATCTCGCCATCGGCTGGAGCGGCATCGTCCTGGTCAAGCCGCTTGTCGCGACGCTGCCGACGACGTCGATCGTGCTCATCGTTGCCGGTGGCGTCGTCTATTCCTGCGGCGTCATCTTCTTCGCCTGGAAGGGTCTGCGCTTTCACAACGCCTTGTGGCACGGCTTCGTCGTCACCGGCGCAGGCCTGCATCTGGCGGCCATGGTCGACTGTCTGGTGATAAACCGTTTCTGATCCGCTCGTGGCAATATTGCCAAGCGCCATTCAATTTGGTCACAATTGCGTTTAGAGTCGCGAACGACGTGATCGGCGGCAGCGGCAGCGAAACGGGGCACGGATGGCTTTTCTCAGATCCTTCGGCATGGGCAGGCGCTCCGACGTACTGATTTACGATCCGCATAAACTGTCGAGTCCGCAGGTGTTCCTGCTGACCATGGTCATCTTCCTGGCCATCGTCGCCTTCATTGCCGCCATCCTGACGCGACAGATCTCGACGGCTTTCGTCACCAATCCCGGGCTCAACGGTCTTATCATCGGCGTGCTGGCGGTCGGCATCCTGCTTGCCTTCGCCCAGGTCGGGCGGCTGTTTCGCGAAGTGCGCTGGCTCAACTCCTTCCGCGCCGGTTCGGAGACCACCGAGCCGGTGCTGCTGGCGCCGATGAAAGCCATGATCGGCCGCTCCTCGACCATGGCATTCTCGACCTCCTCGATGCGCACCATGCTCGATTCCATCGCCACGCGCCTGGACGAAAGCCGCGACACCTCGCGCTACCTGGTCGGCCTCCTGGTGTTCCTCGGCCTGCTCGGCACCTTCTGGGGCCTGCTGAACACGATAGGCTCGATTCGCGAAACCATCGAAGCGCTCGATCCCGGCAGCGGCGACGCCGCCGCCGTGCTGGATTCGCTGAAGCAAGGGCTTGCAGCGCCTCTGGCCGGCATGGGTACGGCCTTCTCGTCCTCGCTGTTCGGCCTCTCCGGCTCGCTCGTGCTCGGCTTCCTCGACCTGCAGGCGGGCCGCGCCCAGACGCGCTTCTACACCGAGCTTGAGAACTGGCTGTCCTCGGTCACCGATCTCTCCTCCGACATCGTCGTCTCCGATCAGGCCAAGAGCGAACCATCCGACGAAATCCGTCTGCTGTCGGAGCGCCTGCGCAGCATGCAGGAGAATGGCGGCGGCTCCAATCCGCGCGTCGCCACCGCCATGGCCAATCTCGCCGACGGCATTTCCGGCCTGGTCAAGAACATGCGTTCGGAACAACAGATCATGCGTGACTGGGTCGAGGCCCAGTCCGACGAGCAGAAGGCGATGCGCAACACGCTGGAGAAGATCGCCGACGCGCTGAAGAAGCAAGGGGTCCACTGACGTGGCGCTAGCAAGACGGCGCGCCGACCGCCGCATCGACTACTGGCCGGGCTTCGTCGACGCGCTGTCGACGCTGCTGCTCGCCATCATGTTCCTGCTCACCGTCTTCGTGCTGGCCCAGTTCCTGCTCGGCCGCGAGATTTCCGGCAAGGACACGGTGCTCAACCGCCTCAACTCGCAGATCAACGAACTGACGCAACTTCTGGCGCTGGAGCGCTCGACAGCGCAGGACAAGGAGGACTCGCTCGCCAACCTGCAGGCGTCGCTGTCGGCGGCCGAGGCCGAGAAGAGCCGGCTCGAACAGTTGCTGGCGCAAGGCGCCGGCGCCGGCGACCAGGCCAACCAGCGCGCCGCGGCGCTTTCGGGCGAACTCGACAGCCAGCGCCAGATCAGCCAGCAGGCGCTGAGCCAGGTCGAGATCCTCAACCAGCAGATCGCCGCGCTGCGCAAGCAGATCGGCGCGCTTGAAGACGCCCTCAACGTGTCCGAAGCCCGCGACCGCGATTCCAACACCAAGATCGCCGATCTCGGCCGCCGGCTGAACGTCGCCCTGGCGCAGCGCGTGCAGGAATTGAACCGCTACCGCTCCGACTTCTTCGGACGCCTGCGCGAGATCCTCGCCGACCGCGAGAATATCCGCATCGTCGGCGACCGCTTCGTCTTCCAGTCGGAAGTGTTGTTCCCGACCGGCTCCGAGGTGATCAACGATGCCGGCAAGGTCGAGATGAAGAAGCTCGCCGACGCCATCATCGAGTTGCAGAAGGAAATCCCGCCCGAGATCAACTGGGTGCTGCGCGTCGACGGCCATACCGACAACAAGCCGCTCTCCGGCACCGGCCGCTACCGCGACAATTGGGAATTGTCGACGGCGCGTTCGACCTCGGTGGTCAAGTTCCTGATCGAGAACGGCGTGCCGGCCAACCGTCTGGTCGCCGCCGGCTTCGGTGAGTTCCAGCCGCTCGACCCCGCCGACACCGACGAAGCGCGCAACAAAAACCGCCGCATTGAACTGAAGCTCACCGAACGTTGATTTCTCATCACGCGAACTCACGCGAATTTGTTCGCCGGCTCAACTCTAGGGCGCAGAGTGTAGCCGGCAAGGCCTGAAAAGATTATCTTTTTTTAATTACACTTCGCGCCGGAGCGCTCCTAGCTTGCCGCTCAGGGCCGAGAACCGCCGGCGATGCCTCCCATCGCGACGCGACGGAACTGGACGACCCAAACAGTCGGAAGGCGAGGCGGCGCGACCGCCCCCTTCCCAGCAGGAGGAAGCGCCCCATGCGCACATCAGCACCTCTCAAGACGGCAACGCTTGCCACGGTTCTCATTGTCGCCCCGCTCGCCGGCGCCTATGCCGCAGGCCATCACAAGGGCGCTCTCGAGGCGACGGACCCGACAGACATGACCGGCCCGCGTGTCGAGGCTCTCTTCGAGCAGGTTCAGGGCATCCGCCACGGCATAGTCGACGCCAGGCGGGCCAACAACATCACCCCGGCGGTGGCGGAGCGCCTGGAAATGCGCACCGCCCGCATCAGGCAGGCGGCCGAAAAGATAGCCGCGTCCGATCACGGCAGGATACCGGCAGCGCAATACCATGACCTGCTGCGCCGCCTCGACAATGTGGACCAGCGGCTGCGGGTCGATACCGGCAGCGGTTTCCTGATGGGTGACGGCGCCGACGGCGGAGCCTATCCGAACGGCTGAGGCCTCCGGCAAGGTCCAAGAGGAAGGGACCACCTGGCGCCTTCGGGACCCCAATCCCGCGGGCGTCCTTTTTCCTCACCAGCCCGGCCTGCCTACCAACCGAGCCAGACCGCGATCAGGGCGACCACCGCCGGCACGGTCTGGATGAACAGGATCTTGCGGCCGGCCGTTGCCGCGCCGTAAAGGCCGGCAATGGCCACGCACAACAGGAAGAAGACCTTGACCTGAAAACCGGCGGCGCCGAGATACAGCCCCCAGATCAGGCCTGCGGCGAGAAATCCGTTGTAGAGGCCCTGATTGGCGGCGAGCACCTTCGACGCCCTGGCGAATTCCGGCGTCAGGCGGAATGTCTTGTGCCCGCGCGGCGTGTCCCACAGCACCATCTCGAGATAGACGATGTAGACATGGATCAAGGCCACCAGCCCGACCAGGATGTTGCCGATCATTTGCTCCCCCTTCATGCGTTGCCGGCAGCATTTCATGTGTGGCATCGCCTGCGCAAGATGCATCCGCCGGAGGGCATCTGAGGGTTGCCAACGCTTTTGCGTTGGTGTCTTTTCGCGCCGTCCTCAATCACGGAAGCCGCCATGTCCTTTCAGAAACTCGACGACCTCGGCCACAAGCTCGAAGCGCTTGAGCATGCGCTGGCCATCCTCGGCGCTGACGAAGCCACGCATATGGCCGTCGGCGGCGGCGAGAAGCGCGCCGAGGCGATGGCGGCACTGGCCGGCATGTACCACATCAGGGCGACCGCCCCGGAAATCGCCGATTGGATCGCCACCGCCGAAGGCGAGGCGCTCGACGACCAGCAGCGTGCGGCGCTCGGCGAACTGCGGCGGCAATACACCAACCTGACCTGCCTGCCGGTCGAATTCGTCGAACGCCAGACGACGGCGCGCATGCGTTGCGAGCAGCTGTGGCGCGACCTGCGCGCCAAGAACGATTGGGCGGGTTTCCAGCCGGCGCTCGAGGGCGTGGTGGCGCTGGTGCGCGAAGAGGCGGCCCTGCGTTCCGACGTGCTCGGCCTCGCCCCTTACGATGCGCTGATGGAGCAATTCGATCCCGGCAACCGTACCGCCGACATCACCCCCGTCTTCGCCGACCTGAAAGCCTTCCTCAAGGGATTCGTGCCGGAGGCGCTGGCAATCCAGGAGGCGCGGCTGCGCAAGCATCCGCTGAAGCCGCTCTCAGGCACCTACGCGATCGACAAGCAGCGCGAGCTTGGCCTTGCCATGATGGCGGCCGTCGGTTTCGACCTGACGCACGGCTCGCTGTCGGTATCGCACCATCCCTTCTGCGGCGGCGTGCCCAGCGACGTGCGCATCACCACCCGTTACAAGACATCGGATTTCCTGTCGGCGCTGATGGGCGTGCTGCACGAGACCGGCCATGCGCTCTATGAACAGAACCTGCCGAAGGCGTGGTCGCACTGGCCGCTCGGCAAGGCGCGCGGCATGGCCGTGCATGAAAGCCAGAGCCTGTTCGTCGAAAAGCAGATCGGCCGCAATCCCGCCTTCTGGCGCTGGGCGCTACCGGTGGTGGAAAAGCATCTCGGCGAGGCCTGGTCGCTCGACGATCTCCTGCCGCATGTGCATCGCGTCGAGCGCGGCCTGATCCGCGTCGATGCCGACGAGGTGACCTATCCCCTGCATGTCATCCTGCGCTACGAGCTGGAGCAGGAGCTGGTCTCGGGCAGGCTGGAGGTTGCCGATTTGCCCGAAGCCTGGGACGCCAAGATGCGCGACTATCTCGGCCTCTCCACGTTGGACAATCCGGCCGACGGGCCGATGCAGGACGTGCACTGGCCGGGTGCCGCCTTCGGCTACTTCCCGTCCTACACGCTGGGCGCGATGATGGCGGCGCAGCAATGGGCCGCGCTGACGCGCGAACATCCTTCCGCAGATGACGACCTGGCGAAAGGGAATTTCACGGATATCAATGACTGGCGCCGCAAGAAGATATGGTCGCAGGGCTCGCGCTGGTCGACGCCGGACCTGCTCGAACGCGCCACCGGCGAAAAGCTCAACGCCGTGTATTTCGTCGATCACCTGCGCAAACGGTATGGAACCGCGTGAAGCCATCGAGGGAACCGACAGGGCAGAAGCGCCTGTCTACTCCGCCGCCCCTCTGAAGGCGCTGGCGCCGGTCTCGAACTGCAGCTTGGCAAGCCTGGCATAGATGCCGCCCTTGGCGACCAGGCTCTGATGCGTGCCTTCCTCGACGATGCGGCCGCCATCCATGACCAGGATCCTGTCGGCCTTCAGCACCGTTGCCAGCCGGTGGGCGATGACGATGGTGGTGCGGCCTTGCATCAGCCGCTCCAGCGCCGTCTGCACCAGTGTCTCGCTTTCGGCATCCAGCGCCGAGGTGGCTTCGTCGAGCAGCAGGATCGGCGCGTCGCGCAGGATGGCGCGGGCGATCGCCACGCGCTGGCGCTGGCCGCCGGACAGCGTCACGCCGCGTTCGCCGACCTGGCTGTCATAGCCGTTCTCGAGCTTGAGGATGAATTCGTCGGCCAGCGCGTCCTTCGCCGCCGCCTCGATCTCGGCATTGCCTGCGCCCGGCCGGCCGAAGCCGATATTGTCGCGCGCGCTCGCCGCGAAGATGGTGACGTCCTGCGGCACGATGGCTATGCGTTCGCGCACCGAAGCCGGATCGGCTTCGCGCACATCGACGCCATCGATCATGATCTTGCCGGTTTCGGGATCGTAGAAGCGCAGGATCAACGAAAAGACCGTGCTCTTGCCCGCCCCCGAAGGGCCGACGATGGCCACTGTCTCGCCGGGCATGACATGGAAACTCAGGCCGTGGACGGCGGCCCGGTCGGGCCGCGCCGGATAGGAGAAGGAGACGTCGTCGAAGACGATCGCGCCCTTGGCGACCGCCGGCAGCGGCTTCGGCTCGGCCGGCGCCTGGATCGCCGGCTTTTCGGCCAGGATCTCGGTCAGCCGCTCGGCCGCGCCCGCTGCCTGGGCAAGTTCGCCCCAGACCTCCGACAGCGCGCCGAGCGCGCCTGCGGCGAACACCGAATAGAGCAGGAACTGGCCAAGCGTGCCCGGCGACAGCGTGCCTTCGAGCACGTCGCGCGATCCGAACCACAGCACCGCCACGACGGAGGAAAAGATCATGAAGATGGCGAAGAAGGTGAGGAAGGAGCGAGCGAAGATCGAGGCGCGCGCCGCCTCGAAGGCGGCCTCCACGGCGGACGAAAAGCGACCGGTGACCAGTCTTTCGTTGGTGAAAGCCTGCAGCGTCCGCACCGCGCCGATCTGCTCGCTGGCATAGGCGGTCGCATTGGCCAGCGTGTCTTGCGCCAGCCGCGACTTGCGACGCACCGAGCGCCCAAAGGCGACCAGCGGCAAGACGATGACGGGGATGGCCGCGATGACCAGGCCGGACAGTTTCGGGCTGGTGAAGACCATCATTGCCACGGCGCCGAGGCCGAGGATGACGTTGCGCAGCGCAACCGAGGCGGTCGCCCCCACGGCCGACTTGACCTGCGTCGTATCGGCCGCGAGCCGCGATACGATCTCTCCCGACTGCGACGTATCGAAGAAGGATGGCGAGAGGGTCGTCACATGGCTGAACACGTCATTGCGGATGTCGGTAACAACACGTTCGCCGAGCGTGATGACGAAATAGTAGCGGCAGGCCGACGCCGCCGCCAGCACGGCGGCCATCACCACCAGCATGCCGAAATATTCGGCGATGAAGCGGGAATCCGATGCCGAAAAGCCGTGGTCGATCATGCGCCGCACCGCCAGCGGCAGGGCCAGTGTCGTCGCCGCCGCGACCGTCAGCGAGATCACGGCGCCGATGACCAGTTTCCGGTAGCGGCCAAGATAGGGGAACAGGCGCCTGAGCGGCTTGAGCGAGCGCCGACGCTCGTCCGCATCGCCACTGATGTCCGCCATGACCGTTTTCCTCTGGCCCTTTTCGTGCGCGCCATCAATATGCGTTTGACGCGGCCTTGTGATTCAATTTCGGCTGATGTATAGGCTCGCCGACCGTTTTAGAAGCCGTGGCTCCTCAATAGCTACGGCTTCGAGTTTTAAAAAGAGGCGCATCGACGCAGGCTCATGCCCGTCAGCCGCGCCGGCAAGCCAGGAACCGAACCATGAAGAGCGCTATTCATCCCGACTACCACACCATCAAGGTCGTCATGACCGACGGCACCGAATACACGACCCGTTCGACCTGGGGCAAGGAAGGCGATACGATGAACCTCGATATCGACCCGACCACCCACCCGGCCTGGACCGGCGGCCAGCAGACCCTGCTCGACCGCGGCGGCCGCCTCTCCAAGTTCAAGAAGCGTTTCGAAGGTTTCGGCCTCTAAGCCCATTTCGGCATTGTCGCAGATCAAAAACCCGCCCTTGTGGCGGGTTTTTTGTTGCGATGAGATGACGCGCCTCGAGCTGGCGCCCACCCCTACCTCCCCCTTGTGGGAGGTCGGACCGAAGGTCCGGGTGGGGGTCTGGCGCCGGCCCCACCCTGCTGCTTCGCAGCGACTTGTCGGGGCGAGCCACGGGGCTTGCCCTTCCTTCGACCCCACGCGGGGGAGGATGGGAGGCATTCTACCCGTCCACCAACTCCCGCAGCGCCATGCGCTTGTAGGCGGCGACCAGCCTGTCGCCTTCCTGCCGCTCGACCGAGATGGCCAGCCGTACCGCGGCCTCGCCCATTTGCCAGACGAGAAGCGCCGTGGTTTCCAGGGCGAGGGGGTCGGCGCCGGGCCGCAAGCGCTTCAGCACCGCGACCAGGAACTCCGCATTGGCCCGGCTGTCGGCGAGTTCGAGCTGGCGCAGCGCCTTGTCGGCCTGCGTGCCCGACCAGATGTCGCGCATCACCGGCTCGGCCAGGAACAGCCCGTAGTAGATATCGACCAGCTCCGAGAAAGCCTGCCGCAGGCCTTCGGCGTCGCTGACATCCCTGAGCGCCGCCGAGATACAGGCCTGGCTTTCGGCCGTGTAGCGCTCGGCCAGTGCCCAGATGATCGCCCGCTTGTCGGGGAAGAACTGGTAGAGCGAGCCGATCGACACCCCTGCCCGTTCCGCGACCTCGCCCATGCGCATGGCGTCGCTGCCTTGCTCGGTGATCAGCGTTGAGGCCGCGGCCAGCATGCGCTCCACCCGCTCGCGGCTGCGCTGCTGGCTTGGCGCCCGCCGTGGCGAAGCGATCTGCTCATTGGACGGCGTGCCTTCCATGGACTGTCTCCAACAATGCATTCGGCACAATCGCCGAGAAAATGGCTTGACTGATAAAATACGAGGGTTTATCACGTTTTGCAAATATGAGGATTACTCATATTTGCAAACGGAGGAAAACCACCATGACCGACACCAAACCAATTCTGATCCTCGGCGGCACCGGCAAGACCGGCCGCCGTCTTGCCGAGCGGCTGACGGCGCGCGGCATTCCGGTACGCATCGGCTCGCGTTCCGGCACGCCGCGCTTCGACTGGGAGGCGCCCGCAAGCTGGGCTCCGGCACTCAAGGACGTCAGCGCGGTCTACATCAGCTCCTATCCTGACATCGCCGTGCCGGGCGCCGCCGAGGTGATCGATGCCTTCACCCGCCTTGCCGTGGCGCATGGCGTTCGACGTCTGGTGCTGTTGTCGGGCCGCGGCGAGCACGAGGCGCAGCGCGCCGAAGAGATGCTGCAGGCTTCCGGGGCCGACTGGACGATCCTGCGCTGCGCATGGTTCTCGCAGAACTTCAGCGAAGGCTTTCTCGTCGAGCCGTTGCTGGCGGGCGAAGTTGCCCTGCCGGTCGGACCTGTCGGCGAACCCTTTGTCGATGTCGACGACATCGCTGACGCCGCCGAAGTGGTGCTGACCGGGCCTGGTCATGTCGGCCAGCTCTATGAGCTGACGGGGCCGCGGCTGTTGAGCTTCGCCGACGCGGTCGCCGAAATTGCCAAGGCAGCCGGACGTGACATCCGCTTTGTCAGAATTTCGCATGACGAGTTCACGGCCGCTATCGCGTCGCATGAACTGCCACCCGAAATCGTCTGGCTGCTCGATGAGCTGTTCACCCAAGTGCTCGACGGCCGCAACGAGATGCTCACTGACGGCGTCCAGCGCGTGCTCGGCCGTGCACCGAAAGACTTTTCCGCCTACGCAACCGAAACCGCCGCTAGCCGAATCTGGAGTAACTGAGATGAGCAAGCTTGTTCCCACCCTCACCATCATCGCCGCAATCGGCTCGGGCGTCGTCGGCGGCGTCTTCTTCGCCTTTTCCAATTTCGTCATGGCAGCCCTTGCCCGGCTGCCCGTCCCGCAAGGCATCGCCGCGATGAATTCGATCAACGTCACGGTGATCACCCCAAGCTTCATGACCGCTCTTTTCGGCACCGGCCTCATCTGCCTCGTGCTGATTGCCGCCGTTCTTCTGGGCTGGAGCCAATCAGGCTCATACTGGCTGCTTGCCGGCGCCGTGATCTATTTCATCGGCAATCCGATCGTGACCATGGTCTTCAACGTGCCGCTCAACGACGCACTCGCCGCCGTCGATCCTGCGAGCGCCAACGGCGCCGCCGTATGGGCGAACCATCTGAGCCAGTGGGTAATGTGGAACCACGTCCGCACCGTCACCGCCATCGTGGCGATGGCCTGCTTCATCATGGCTTTGATCTGAAGACAGCAGCCCGCGAATGCAAAAGACCCCGCCTCAGGCGGGGTCTGTCTTCTTGTGCGTTTTGCGGTCGGCATGGCCCAGGTCGCGGTCCGGATCGATCACGTCGCGGACCAGCTGCTTGAGTTTTGCCGCGTCCGGAAAGCCGCCGTCGCGCTTGCGGTCCCAGATGAGCACGTCGTTGCAGGAAATGGTGAAGACGCCGCCGGTGCCGGGCACAAGCGTCACTTCGCCAAGGTCGGTGCCGAAGGTGGAGAGCAGCTCCTGCGCCATCCAGCCGGCGCGCAGCAGCCACTGGCACTGCGTGCAATAGGTGATGCGGATGGCGGGCAGCGGCGTCTCGCTCATCACGCCGCGCTGAGCTTGGCCAAGGTCTCGTCGTCGACTTCGAAGTTGGCGTAGACGCTTTGCACGTCATCGTCGTCCTCGAGCGTGGCGACCAGCTTCATCAGCGACTGTGCCCGCTCCTCGTCGACCGGAACATTGTTCTGCGGCCGCCAGATCAGCTTCACCGATTCCGCTTCGCCGAGCGAGGCTTCCAGTGCCTTCGACACCTCGCCGAGATTCTCGAAGGCGCAATAGATCGTGTGGCCTTCCTCGTCGGTTTCGACGTCGTCGGCGCCGGCTTCGATCGCCGCTTCCATGACCTTGTCGGCACTGCCGGCCGATGCCGGATAATAGATCTCACCGACACGGTCCCACATGAAGGACACCGAGCCGGTTTCGCCCATCGCGCCGCCGGCCTTGGTGAAGGCGGCGCGCACATTCGACGCCGAGCGGTTGCGGTTGTCGGTCAACGCCTCGACGATGACGGCGACGCCACCTGGGCCATAGCCCTCATAGCGCACGGCCTCGTAGTTTTCGGCATCGCCCATCGACGCCTTGTTGATGGCGCGCTGGATGTTGTCCTTCGGCATCGACACTGCCTTGGCGTTCTGGATCGCCAGCCGCAGGCGTGGATTCATCGATGGGTCGGGCGTGCCGCTCTTGGCGGCCACGGTGATTTCGCGCGCCAGCTTGGAAAACATTTTCGACCGCACCGCGTCCTGACGGCCCTTGCGGTGCATGATGTTCTTGAACTGTGAATGGCCAGCCATGGCACCCCTGTCGTGTTCGGCTAGAGCGTTCTGCAGCGAGATGCATTACCTCGCCTGTTGCAAAATGCTCGAATTCAAAATTTCAGAACGTCCTTGATGCGTCCGGAGGACGTATGGCGCTCTTTGTCGGAATGGCCGGCTTATAGATAAATCGGCTCAATTCGTCCAGCCGCACCGCGCGCGTGGCGTAACCGGACAGGCTGCTGCAAACGCTTACGCCTCCAGATCGGACTTCAGCCGGTCGATGATGCTGAGCGCATGGCCGGCATACTGGCTGATCCAGCGATCGTGGATCTGCTTGATCGGCAGTGCGTTGAGATGGTTCCAGCGCTCGCGTCCATCGCGGCGCGCAACGATCAGCTCCGCCTCCTCCAGCACCTTCAGATGCAGCATGACGGTGCAGCGGTCGATATCGGGAAAGGCATCGCACAGCATGCCGGTGGTCTTCGGCTCGTCCTTCAGCCGATCGAGCATTTCGCGCCGGCGCGGGTGCGCCAGCGCCTTGAAAACATTGTCATCTTGCGATCGGCTTGACATGTTATGTTTATATAACATATTGTTGAACCTTTCAAGGATGGAGCTGTGGATATGTCTCTTGGATTCCGCGTTTCCGGCCGCATCGGCAAACCGGCCGCCGAAGTTTTCGACGCCGTCGTCAACCCCAAGAAGCTCAGCGGCTATTTCACCACCATTGGCGGCGCCAGCGCACCGCTGCAAACCGGCACGAGCGTCGTCTGGTGGGGCAAGGTGCCGGTCGAGGTCGACGAGGTGGTCAAGGACAGCCGTATCGTGCTGCGCTGGGACGCCACCGACGCCGACGGCAAGCCGGCCTACAAGACGCGCATCGAGATGAATTTCGAACCGCTGGACGATGGCGGCACCCTCGTCACCATCGCCGAAAGCGGTTGGCAGGAAGGCGCGGTCGGCCTGAAGAAATCCTACCTCAACTGCGAGGGCTGGTCGCAGATGCTGGCCTGCATGAAGGCCTATGTCGAATACGGCATCAATCTGCGCGACGGCTATTACCGCAGCGAGATGAAGGGCGAGCCCGCCAACGAGACCAATGTTTGAGCAGGGAAACGGAGGCCAGCGATGACGATAGTAACGCCGTTCCTGATGTTCGAGGGCAAGGCCGAGGAGGCGATGGCCCTCTATTGCGACACCATTCCCGGCAGCAGCATCCTCGACATCACGCGCTATGGTGCCGGTGAGGATGGCCCTGAAGGGACGCTGAAGCTGGCGCGCGCTTCCATCGCCGGCCGGGACGTCATGGTCTTCAACAGCCCCGTACACCACGCCTTCGGCTTCACGCCGTCGGTCTCGTTCTACGTCGACTGTTCCTCCTTGGAGGAACTGGACCGCATTGTCGACGCACTGGCAAAGGAGGGCGGATTCCTGATGCCACCCGACAATTATGGTTTCAGCCGCCGCTTCGCCTGGTTGAACGACAGGTTTGGTGTCTCATGGCAGGTCAACCTGGCCTGACCGAACATGGCCGACCCAAGCGCAGCGCAATGGAGACAGCAATGACGACGAAAATCACCGGCGGCATCAACATAGCCATGAAGGTGCCACCGCATCAGTATGAGGCGACGATCGCCTTCTACCGCGACATCGTCGGCCTGAAGCCGTTCACCGCCAAGGCGCCGGCGGTCGGCTTCGAGCTCGGACCCAACCGCCTGTGGATCGACGAGGCGCCGATGTTGAGCCAGGCCGAGGTCTGGCTGGAACTGTTCACCGAAGATTTTTTCACCGCTGCCGCACACTTCGCCGAGGCCGGCATCGTGCGTTGCGATGCCATCGAGCCCTTGGGCGAAGGCTTTCGCGGCGGCTGGATCACCAGCCCGGCCAGCATCGTTCACATGCTGCGCGAGCCCGACGCCTGGTGAGCGCCACGACCAGAAAGGAGACCGCCATGGAGATCCG
This sequence comes from Mesorhizobium sp. WSM4308, assembly GCF_002294905.1. Lineage (NCBI taxonomy): Bacteria > Pseudomonadati > Pseudomonadota > Alphaproteobacteria > Hyphomicrobiales > Phyllobacteriaceae > Mesorhizobium > Mesorhizobium sp. WSM4308. The sequence goes on from NZ_NSFW01000003.1 coordinate 392,032, forward strand.
TGAAACCCCGACAGCCGAAGCCGGCATGCTGATCCGACGGCCCGTCGCCGAGGTGTTCGAGGCCATCGTCGACCCGGCTATCACCACCAAATTCTGGTTCACCCATGGCAGCGGCCGGCTGGACAGCGGCAAGGAGGTCCGCTGGGAGTGGCGCATGTATGGCGTCTCGACGACCGCCAAGGTCAGCGAGATCGTCAGGAATGAAAGGATCGTCATGCAATGGAGCGATCCGCCGACAAAGGTGGTCTGGACGTTCACCGAAATGTCTGGCAATGCGACCTTTCTCGAGGTCCGCAACTTCGGTTTCGGTGGCACGCCCGACGAACAGATCAAGGAAGCGATCGGCTCGACCGGTGGCTTCACGCTCGTGCTGGCCGGCGCCAAGGCCTGGCTGGAACAGGGCCTGACGCTAGGCCTGATCGGCGACCGCCACCCGGAGGGTGCGCCGGGGCGTTAGATGCCCAGCACCCCGATACTCAATGCCCGTCGCCGGGCTTCGCTTTCCTGCGCCGCCGCGCCAGCATGTTGAGCCCCTCGACCAGGGCCGAGAAACCCATCGCCGCGTAGATGTAGCCCTTGGGCACATGGTAACCCATGCCGTCGGCGATCAGCGTCATGCCGATCATCAACAGGAAGCCCAGGGCCAGCATGACGATGCTGGGGTTCTTGGCGATGAAGTTGGCCAGCGGACCCGCCGCCAGCATCATGACGCTGACAGCCACGATCACGGCGATGTACATGATGGCGATCTCGTCGGTCATGCCGACCGCGGTGATGATGGAATCGATCGAAAAGACGAGGTCGAGCAGCAGGATCTGGAAGATCGCACCGGCAAGCGAGATCTTGAGCGTCTCACCCATCATCGTGTCCTTGTGGTCGTCGGGATCGACCGTGTGATGGATCTCCTTGGTCGCCTTCCACACCAGGAACAGGCCGCCGGCGATCAGGATCAGGTCGCGCCAGGAGAAGCCGTGGCCGAGGGCGGTGAAGACCGGCGTCGTCAGCTGGACGATGACCGAGATGGTGGCCAGCAGCACCAGCCGCATGACCAGCGCCGCCGAAATGCCGAGCCGGCGGGCACGGGCCCGCTGCGCTTCCGGCAGCTTGTTGGTCAGGATCGAGATGAAGATCAGATTGTCGATGCCGAGCACGATCTCGAGCACCACCAGCGTCAGCAAGGCGACCCATGCGGTTGGATCGGAAACGAATTGAAAATGCGGCGCAAGAAATTCGATAAGCTGCATGGAGGTCGTTGTCCCCTCTGTTAACGATCTGAAGCAGATGTCGTCGGCAGTTAGGTACCGCGCGCGCCTATATCAATGTCATGACCAGAAGGACGGAGTCGTTTCTTCCAGTCGCGGCCCGCGACGAAACGGCGCGATCCTCTCGGTCAGTCCGGTACGATCGGAAATATTGACACCGACCCCGCACAAGGTCGCCGGGCCGGTCGCCGCCTCGAAGCGCCCCTTCGGCACTTTCGACAGGAACCGGTTGAGCGGTTCCTCCTTGTCCATGCCGAGCGAGGAATCATAGTCGCCGCACATGCCGGCATCCGACAGATAGCCGGTGCCGCCATTGAGGATCTGGTGGTCGGCGGTCGGCTGGTGGGTGTGGGTGCCGACGACCAGGCTGGCGCGGCCGTCGACGAAATGCGCAAAGCACATCTTTTCCGAGGTCGCCTCGGCGTGGAAGTCGATCACCACCGCATCCGCCTGCTCGCCGAGCGGGCAGGCGGCAAGCTCGCGCTCGCCGGCCTGGAACGGATCGTCGAGCTCGGGATGCATGAACACCCGGCCCATGATGTTGGCGACCAGCACGCGCGCGCCACTTCTGGCGATGTAGACGCCGGAGCCGCGCCCGGGTGTGCCTTTGGGAAAATTCGACGGACGCAGGAAGCGTTCTTCGCGCGGCGCGAAGGCCAGCGCATCGCGCTGGTCCCAGACATGATTGCCGGTGGTGACGACATCGGCGCCGGCCGCGATCGTCTCGCGAAAGATCTCCTCGGTGATGCCGAAGCCGCCGGCGGCATTCTCGCCATTGACGATGACGAAATCGAGTTTGAAGTCCGAGATCAGGCCGGGCAGTTGTTCCCACACCGCCGTGCGTCCCGTTTTTCCGACCATGTCACCGAGGAAGAGAAGTCTCATATGATCCCGCACCGAAAGTCAGCGAAGCAAAAGCTGCATGACATCCGCGAAAAGATCATGCCTCCATTATCTACAATTTTGGCGTGAAGCGACGCAACCCGCTCTCGGTGAGTATTTCCGGGATGATCACGTCATGGTTCTCGTCCGGAACCTGCGCCACCTCCTGGCAGTCGAAGGCGATGCCGATCAGCCGGGGCGTATGCCCCTTGTCGACGAGCTTGGCGATCGCGCGGTCGTAATAGCCGGCGCCATAGCCGATGCGGTGGCCGCGCGCGTCGAAGGCGGCAAGCGGTACCAGCATCACCTGGGGGTCAAGCACCTCGGCCTCTTCATGAGGTCCGATCGTGCCGAAGCCCATGTCGACCATCGGCGCGCCGCGCACCAGTTCGCGAAAGACGATCGTGGTCTTGTCGAGAATGGCGGGCAGGCAAAGCCTGGCGCCCTGTTCACGCAAGGCAAACATCAAGGGCCTGACGTCGACTTCCGAACGCATCGGCCAGAAGCCGGAGACGATTTGGCCGGGCTCGATGGCGAGATGATCGCGCGCCGTCTCGGCCATTTCGAGCGCCATTTCCACCCGCCAGAATTCGTCGAGCGCGTCGCGGCGTCCAAGCGCCTGGAGTCGCAGCTGTTTCTTCTGGTCTTTGAGAGATGTCATGCGCGGATGGTAGAAAAGGCCGGATCGGGATGGCGTTTTGGGAGCGACGTTTTCCACCGCATCATCCACCGCAATGCATGGATGCGCAACAAGAAGTGACGATCCACACAACCGGTGGAGAGAGCGATCCCGGGAACCTACAAAGTAGGTGGGCGCCGTGTGAGAAAACCCACGGGTCTTCCCAGGGACAGCTCCCTAAGGATCGTTAAGGCCCCGGGGAAATGTTCTCCTGCCGGGAAGCACAGACCGTCGTGACCAATATAGGCCGCTCATCGGTCAAGCGCCAGTGACGCAGGCAGTCTCGGCGGCTTTATTCGCCATCCGCGCCGCACCCTTGCGCAGGCCGGGCGGCGTCCTTACGGTCACCGGGTGAACCAAGGAGCAACAATGCGTTTCGAAGGTACGGCGGCCTATGTCGCCGACAAGGATCTGATGGTGGCCGTCAACGCAGCGATCGCGCTGGAGCGGCCCCTGCTGGTCAAGGGCGAGCCCGGCACCGGCAAGACCGAGCTTGCCCGCCAGGTGGCGGCGGCACTCGGCCTCGACCTCATCGAATGGCATGTCAAATCGACGACGCGAGCCCAGCAAGGTCTTTACGAGTATGACGCGGTGTCGCGGCTGCGCGACAGCCAGCTCGGCGATGCCAGGTTCAACGACATCAAGAACTACATCAAGCGCGGCAAGCTCTGGGAGGCGTTCGCGGCCGGCAAGAAGGTCGTGCTTTTGATCGACGAGATCGACAAGGCCGACATCGAGTTCCCCAACGACCTGCTGCAGGAACTCGATCGGATGGAGTTCTTCGTCTACGAGACCGGCGAGACCATCCGCGCTGCTATCAGACCGATCGTCATCATCACCTCCAACAATGAGAAGGAACTGCCGGACGCCTTCCTGCGCCGCTGCTTCTTCCACTACATCCGCTTTCCCGACGTCGACACGCTGCACAGGATCGTCGACGCCCACTATCCCGGCATCAAGCAGAACCTGGTGCGGGCGGCCCTTACCCAGTTCTACGAGATCCGCGAGGTCCCGGGCCTGAAGAAGAAGCCGTCGACCTCCGAGGCGCTCGACTGGATCCGCCTGCTGGTCGCCGACGACATCGCGCCCGAGGATTTGCGCGCCGACCCGAAGAACGCATTGCCCAAGCTGCATGGCGCGCTGCTGAAGAACGAACAGGACGTGCATCTGTTCGAGCGGCTGGCCTTCATGGCCAGAAGGCAGCAATAGGGCCGCAGCAATAGCGCTTTCCCCTTCCGTGGACCGTTGCCGCCGGTCGGACGGGAAGGCAGCTTCGGCCGCAACCTTTCGCAGGAGATGAAATGTCCGAGATTATTGTCCGCCCGTTCGCGCAGTCCGACCACGCCGACTGGAAGCGCCTGTGGACCGACTACCTGACCTTCTATGAAACCAGGCTGCCGGATGAGGTCTATGCCGTCACCTGGAAGCGACTGTTCACGGCAGGCGAATTCGAGCCGAAGGGTTTTATCGCCATGCTCGACGGCAAGGCCGTCGGCCTCACCCACTATCTCTACCATCGCTCGGGCTGGTCCGAGAAAAACAACTGCTATCTGCAGGATCTGTTCGCCGACCCGGACGTGCGCGGCAAGGGCATCGGTGCCGCGCTGATCAATGCCGTGAAGCAGGAAGCGGCAAAGATCGGCGTCAAGAACGTCTACTGGATGACGCACGAAACCAACACCACGGCGCGCAAGCTCTACGACCACGTGGCGCGCCGCACCGGCTTCATCGAGTATGATCTGCTATAAATAGAAAATGTTCATCCCTTTCTTCCTAGAACTGAAGGCTGCACGCGTTCCCGTCTCGCTCAGGGAATATCTGTCGCTGCTGGAAGGGCTGGAAGCCGGGCTGGTCGACTATGACGTCGAGGGTTTTTATTACCTGGCCCGCGCCGCTCTGGTGAAGGATGAGCGCCACATCGACCGCTTCGACCAGGTGTTCGCGCATGTCTTCAAGGGCATCGAGGCGCTGGGCGGACCGGATGCGGTCGATGTCGCCAATATTCCCGAGGAATGGCTGCGCCGGCTTGCCGAAAAGCACCTGACCGAGGAGGAGAAAAAGCTGGTCGAGGCGCTCGGCGGCTTCGAAAGGCTGATGGAGACCCTGAAGCAAAGGCTCGAGGAGCAAAAAGGCCGCCACCAGGGCGGCTCGAAATGGATCGGCACCGGCGGCACCTCGCCCTTCGGCGCCTATGGCTACAATCCCGAAGGCGTGCGCATCGGCCAGCACGAAAGCCGCAACCGCCGCGCGGTGAAGGTCTGGGACAAGCGCGAGTTCCGCAATTTCGACGATGCCGTCGAGCTCGGCACCCGCAACATCAAGATCGCGCTGAAACGCCTGCGCCGCTGGGTGCGCGAGGGTGCCGAGGAGGAATTCGACCTGCCCGGCACCATCCACGCCACCGCCGAGCATGGCTATCTCGACGTGCAGACGCGGCCCGAGCGGCGTAACGCGGTGAAGCTTTTGATGTTCTTCGATGTCGGCGGCTCGATGGACGACCACGTCAAGAGCGTCGAGGAACTGTTTTCAGCGGCCCGCGCCGAATTCCGCCAGCTCGAATATTTCTACTTTCACAATTGCCTCTACGAAGGCGTGTGGAAGGACAACCGGCGCCGCCATGCGGAGGTGATCCCGACCTTCGACCTCCTCCACAAATACGGGCCGGACTACAAGGTGACCGTCGTCGGCGACGCCTCGATGAGCCCTTACGAGATCGCCCACCCCGGTGGGTCAGTGGAGCACTGGAACCCGGAGGCCGGCGCCGTCTGGCTCGGCCGCCTGCTGCGGCAATGGCCGAACGCGGTATGGCTGAACCCCGAGAGCGAAAAGAACTGGGGTTTCACCCATTCGATCGCCATGATCCGCGATATCTTCGGCGGCCGCATGTTCCCGCTGACGCTGGCCGGACTCGAAGGCGCGACGAAGCAGCTTTCTCGAAAACATTGAAGGACCGACGGGAAATCCGATGACCTGCTTCCTCTGTCTGCAGTGCGGCGTCCAATTTGCGGCGACGGAGACGCCGCTGCAGCACTGCCCGGTCTGCGAGGATGAGCGGCAGTTCGTGCGCTGGGAAGGCCAGGCCTGGATAACCCCGCGGGAGCTTGCCACCGGGCATCGGCTGGTGACGAGGGACGATGCCGGCGTGCTCGGCTTCGGCATCGAGCCGCGCTTCGCCATAGGCCAGCGGGCGCAGCTGGTGCAGACGACGCACGGCAATGTGCTGTGGGACTGCGTCTCGATGGTGAGCGAGGAGGCGGTGGCCGAGATCAACCGTCGCGGCGGCCTGGCGGCCATCGCCATCTCGCACTGCCACTTCTACTCGGCGATGGCCTGTTGGAGCGAGGCGTTTGGCGGCGTGCCGATCTATCTCCACGCCGACGACCGCCAATGGATCATGCGGCCGCATCCCTCGATCGTCAGCTGGCAAGGCCAGACGCTTGCCATAAACCCGTCGCTGACGCTCATCCGCTGCGGCGGCCACTTTTCCGGCAGCCAGGTGCTGCACTGGCAGCGCGAGGGCGGCAACGCGCTGCTGACCGGCGACACCGTGCAGGTGACGCCGACGCGCCGCCATGTCAGCTTCATGTACAGTTATCCCAACCAGATACCGCTCAACGCGGCAGCTGTCCGCCGCATCGCGACGGCGCTTGAACCATTCGACTTCAACGATATCCGCGGCGCATGGTGGGACCTGAACATCATCGGCGGCGCAAAGGCGGCATTCAACGCATCGGTGGCTCGTTATCTCGCCGCCATCGCATGACGGCGATCGAAAATGCGAGAAAATCCGGTAACAAATGCCTATGTTGGTGCGAATATAGCTTGCAACCAAGAACGAGCCGCCAAGGCTGAGGAGATCAAATGGACACCCAAACCTACCCCGTCACCCGCACCGATGCCGAATGGCGCGCCCGGCTGACGCCGGAGCAATATGCGGTCATGCGCAATCACGGCACCGAGCGGCCGGGCAGCTGCGCCTTGCTCTACGAGAAGCGCGCCGGCACATTTTCCTGCGTCGGCTGCGACCAGTCGCTGTTCGAATCCAAGCTGAAGTTCGAGAGCGGCACCGGCTGGCCGAGCTTCAACGACCCGGTGCCCGGCTCGATCGAGACCACTGTCGACCGCAGCTACGGCATGGTCCGCACCGAGTGCCATTGCTCGCGCTGCGGCAGCCATCTTGGCCACGTCTTCGAGGATGGCCCGCCGCCGACCGGCCTGCGCTACTGCATCAATGGCGTGGCGCTGAAATTCGAACCGGCGGCTTGATGCCTCGGAAAAGACTTCGCAAAGGGCGGCTTCAGCCGCCCTTTTTCGTTTGGCTCATGCCACGACCGTCGCGATCAGCCAGAGCGCCGCACCCAGCATCATCAGCTGCGCCTTCAGGCCGCCGCCCTTCTCCACCGTCCGCCAGACGGCGATGGTGAGGAAGATATTGTAGGGAACGGGGAGGAAATGCACCACCAGCACCAGCCAGAGCGGCAGCTTCAATCCAAGCAGGATCAGCGCCAGCGCCGAAGAGAGGATGCTCAAGATCGTCCCGACGAGCAGCATGTCGCGCCAGAACAGCCGGTCGAGCGGCGCTTCACCCCTCCAGCGCGTACGGAAAAAGTCCGTCATCGCCGACGCGTCACCCCTGCCCCAGAACGTCGGTCACGGCCTCTTCGAAGCGTGTGCACTCCCTCACCAGCCAGTCGGTCATGGCCGGCCAGTTGTCTTCGGCGTAGCAGTTCACCCGCCACACCGAGTTGATGCCGAGACCCTGGCAACTCTGTTCGGGCTTGAGCTTCAGCCTGGCCTCGATCGCCGGCTGGAAAGGCTTCAGCCGCGACCAGGACTCCGTGGCGCCGAACTTTTCGTTGCGCCCGAAGAAGACGCCGACTTGGTTCTGCGCCGGCGCGACATACATCGAAAGCACCAAAGCGAAATCCGGCAGCCCGCGCTGCCAGAACCACGGCCCCCGCCTTGCAAGCGTGGCTCTTTCTTGCGGATGCCGCTCGGCGAACAGTGCCCAGAAGCCGCGATGGCGGAACTCCGAGGCACGGCGGCCACCGAAGTCGAATTCGTTCATGGCCGGCTGCCCCGCTGCCCGAGGCTGTTTCGAAATTCGTTCTGGCGAGTCATATGATGGCGTTTTGAGAACGTAGCGTAGCGGACATTTGGGTCCGCACGCAACGCAGGCGCAGAAAACGCCAGGACAGCCAATGCGGCAGACGCCGCATTTGGTCGCGGCCGAGGACGGCGTGTACCGTCAGATCTCGTCGCCCGTATCTGGCGAACGGGATCAATGCTTCTCCTTCGCTGCGCGATGCATAGCGGCAAAGTCTGCCAAGGTTGGAAAATGACCTCCGACCTTCGGCTGGGCAAGAGGCCGCTTCGTTGCACCTGACCCCTCCATCCCAAACCTGCGGTCGATCCAAACGCTGGCGAGCCCGATGCTCTCTGCCGGCGCATGATCATGAAACAGACTCTGGGCCACATGAAGGACTTCATCCTGCTGAATGCCCAGATCCTGCTTCAGCCTGCCGAACAGGAAACGGAAGTTGCCCAGATCCGGCTTGTAGCTGCCTATGTCTTCCGCCGTGTAAACGGCATCGAAGCTCACACCGAGCTTGCGGTTTGAAGCCGCGAAACTCTGGCCGTCGACATTGGACAATACGACCAAACGGAAGTGCTGTTTCAGATAGGCCAGCGCCTCCCTGGAATCCGGAAAGGCGGGCCAATCGGGCACCGAGGTGCCGAAACGTTCATGCAGATCAGCCTGCGCGGTGATCTCCCAATGTCGAGCCAGCCTTGCGTGCACTGCCGCCAACAGTGTTCTGTAGCGCAAGGAAGGAGTCTCGGCTTCCTGCCGCGTCTCTATTTCCCCATAGGTTTCCAACGCTTCGTTTCGGCTGATTTCGCGATTTGCCATGCTCAAAAGCGGCTGAAGCGCGTTCCAGATGCCGGTTTCCCAGTCGATGAGCGTGCCATAGACATCGAATGTCAGCGCTTTGAAACGAGTCAAATCCATATCGGTGATCCTCACACACGCGTAATTTCCGTATCCGTAGCGCCGCGCGAGGCCGATATCTCGGCAGAACCTTCCGGATTTTAGGCTTTTCCTCCCGTTCTTCCGAGCAGATTTCGGCGAACTTCGGCCGGGGTTGAGTTTCGCTCCCGCCGCATTGCGCGCGTCAAGGCGCTCTGGTCAGAGTGACCACTGAACATCGCGATATCCGCGATGGAAAGGCGCGGATCGGCAAGCATCCGTTCAGCCGCATCGAGGCGCATCGCAACCAAATGCGCGTGCGGCGTGGTCGCGCGCCGTCTGGTGAAGGCTTCATGCAGACGGGTTGGGCTCATCCCTGCCGCTTCCGCGATATCGGCAATGCGGATTGGCTCGGCAAGCTTTCGTTGCATGAACGCCGTGGCTCTTCTGACAGCAAGCTCTGCGCGATCCGGACGATCCCTTGCAGGAGCGATGCGATCCAGCAGCAATGTCGACCAGGCGTGTCGAAGCGAGGCGGAAAGCTCCTGCGATGTCGCCAGCACCGCCATGTAGTCGATCAGGCCGTGAACCTCCCGGCCGATCGCAAAAAATGCGGGTATGTCTTCATCCGGCTCCCGGATGCCGAGGCGGGACGGCAGGTCGAGGACAACGAAAGAGTCCGTTTGTTTGGCGTAGAACGCGTGCTGGCAACCGGCAGAAACAAAGACGCCAGTGCTGCCCGAAACCCGTCCTGAACGGTGCCCCAGATCGATTTCGAGCGCTCCGGAAACCGGTAGGACCACTTGGGGATAGTCATGCTGGTGCCTCTCGACCTCCCCGGAATATCTTCGGATTTCAACGACGGTCTCGTTCATCGACAAGTCCTGCGTAAGCGTGGGCATCGCTCTCGGTGATGCGACGCCGCCGAAGACGGTTCGTTTTAACCCGGTGTGCTGAACGACCAGTCTTTTGTGGAGAGCATCCCTCGGCTCCGTTGTAGCGGAGCACAGCACCGGCGCGAAGAGCGTTTATCCGCGCACAACTTTCAAGACTTGCTCACAGCCCGAAGGATCGCGACGCGCTTTAAGCAGCGGTCCAAATTTAGATGCGCTCCGCCCTCGATATGCCGATCCGAAATCGAGGGGCCTCGGCTTCACGCGGCGGCCAGGATCGATTTCGTCATCCTGAGCCGCCCGGCCTGCTCATGTGACGCCACCGCCATCGCTGGCCGAGGCGCGGCGGCCGCCGACGTCAAACCACTCATGGCCGGTTTCCGGCCACGCGCCTTACACCATGCCGAGCGCGGCCATGTACAGATCGAGGATCGCATCCTCTTCCTGGCGCTCGGCCTGGTCCTTCTTGCGCAGGCGGATGATGGTGCGCATCGCCTTGGTGTCGAAGCCGGTGCCCTTGGCCTCGGCGAACACTTCCTTGATGTCGTCGGCGATCGTCTTCTTCTCTTCCTCGAGCCGCTCGATGCGCTCGATGAAGGCACGCAGCTGGCCGGCGGCAACAGTCTGGCTGGTCTCGGTGATATCGTCGGCCATGTTTTTCTCCAAAAGGGTTCGGCGCCGCGACTCGGCGAAAGACGGCGGCAAATTTGAGCCGGTTCGATGCCCGACCGGCGGCGGCGGGTCAAGCCGTTATCGAACAAGGCATGGGGGCTGCCGACAGAAGCCGACAGCCTGCCCGCCCTTTGCCGCTTCTCAAGCGAAGGCGATCAGCAGATCCTTGGCATCGATCTGGTCGCCGGCCTTGACCAGCACCTCGGCGACGGTGCCGTCGCGCTCGGCATGCAGCGCCGTTTCCATCTTCATCGCCTCGATGGAGAGCAGCACGTCGCCGGCCTTCACCGCCTGGCCGGTGGCGACCGAAAGCGCGGAGACCACGCCCGGCATCGGCGCGCCGACATGCGCCTCGTTGCCAGGCTCGGCCTTGCGGCGCGCCTTGGCGGCGGAGGCGCCATGCGCCCGGTCCGGCACCTTCACGCGCCGCGGCTGGCCGTTGAGCTCGAAGAACACGGTGACCAAGCCCTTCTCGTCGACATCGCCGATGGCGAGGCACCGCACGACCAGCGTCTTGCCCTTCTCGATGTCGATGAAGATCTCGTCTTCGGACTTCATGCCGTAAAAATAGGTCGGCGTCGGCAGGACGCTGACCGGGCCGTAGGTCTCTTGCGCGCCGGCGAAGTCGGTGAACACCTTCGGATACATCAGCCAGGAGGCGAATTCGTATTCCGAGAGCTTGCGCTCCAGCTTCTCCTCGATCTCCTTGCGGCTGGCCTTGAGATCGGCGGGCTTCAGCAGCGAGCCGGGCCGCGCCGTGATCGGCCTGTCGCCTTTCAGCGCCTTCTTCTGCAGCGCCGCCGGCCAACCGCCGGGCGACTGGCCGAGATCGCCGCGCAGCATCGAGACGACCGAGTCCGGGAAGGCGATATCCCTGGCCGGGTTCTCGACATCCGCGACGGTCAGGTCCTGGCTGACCATCATCAGAGCCATGTCGCCGACGACCTTGGATGACGGCGTCACCTTGACGATGTCGCCGAACATCAGATTGACGTCGTGATAGGTCTGCGCCACCTCGTGCCAGCGCGTTTCCAGCCCAAGCGAGCGCGCCTGTTCCTTGAGGTTGGTGAACTGTCCGCCCGGCATTTCATGCAGATAGACTTCCGAGGCCGGCCCCTTGAGATCGCTTTCGAAGGCGGCGTACTGGTTGCGCACCGCTTCCCAGTAGAACGAGATCTTGCGGATCCATTGCGGGTCGAGGCCGGGGTCGCGCTCGGTGCCCTTCAGCGCCTCGACGATCGAGCCCAGGCAAGGCTGCGACGTGTTGCCGGAGAAGGCATCCATCGCCGCGTCTATGGCGTCGACGCCACTCTCCACCGACGCCAGCACGGTCGCCGCCGACAGGCCAGACGTGTCGTGGGTGTGGAAATGGATCGGCAGGTCGGTCGCCTCGCGCAGCGCCCTGAACAGCACGCGGGCGGCGGCCGGCTTCAACAGACCCGCCATGTCCTTGACGGCGATGATATGGGCGCCGGCGGCCTGCAATTCGCCGGCCAGGCCGACATAGTATTTCAGATCGTATTTGGCCCGCGCCGGATCGAGAATGTCGCCGGTGTAGCACATCGCCGCTTCGATCAGCTTGCCTTCGGCCCCGACCGCGTCCATGGCGACGCGCATGTTCTCGACCCAGTTCAGGCAATCGAAGACGCGGAACAGGTCGATACCGCCGGCAGCCGCCTGCTTGACGAAATGCTGCACGACATTGTCGGGATAGTTGGTGTAGCCGACGCCGTTGGCGCCGCGCAGCAGCATTTGCAGCAACAGGTTGGGCGCCGCCTCGCGCACCAGCGACAGCCGCTCCCAAGGATCCTCGGTGAGGAAGCGCATGGCGACGTCGAAGGTCGCGCCGCCCCAGCATTCGAGCGACAGAAGCTGCGGCAGGGCGCGGGCATAGGTGCCGGCAATATTGGCAATGTCATGCGTGCGCATGCGTGTCGCCAGCAGCGACTGGTGGCCGTCGCGCATCGTCGTGTCGGTGACCAGAACTTGCCTTTGCTCGCGCATCCAGCCGGCGAATCTCTCAGGACCGAGCACGTCCAGCTTCTGCTTGCTGCCGCCCGGCACATTGCCATTGAGGTAGGGCACCACCGGTGCCGCCGCATCGGCTTTCGGCATCGGCCGGCCGCGCGTCTCGGGGTGGCCGTTGACGCTGACATCGGCCAGATAGTTGAGCAGCTTGGTCGCGCGGTCCTGCCGCTTGACCTGCTGGAACAGTTCCGGCGTCGTATCGATGAACTTCGTCGTATAGGAATTGTCGGCGAAGCTCGGGTGGTTGATGATCGCTTCGAGGAAGGTGAGGTTGGTGGCGACGCCGCGGATGCGGAATTCGCGAAGCGCCCGGTTCATGCGGGCAATCGTCTCGGCCGGCGTCGGTGCCCACGCCGTCACCTTCTCCAGCAGCGGATCGTAGAAGCGAGTGATGACCGCGCCGGAATAGGCAGTGCCGCCATCCAGCCGGATGCCGAAGCCGGTGGCGCCGCGGTAGGCGGTGATGCGGCCATAGTCCGGAATGAAATTGTGCTCGGGATCCTCGGTGGTGATGCGGCACTGCAAGGCGTGGCCGTTGAGCCTGATGTCCTTCTGCGCCGGCACGCCCGATTGCGGTGTGCCGATGGCGAAGCCGTCGAGGATGTGGATCTGCGCCTTGACGATGTCGATGCCGGTCACCTGTTCGGTGACGGTATGCTCGACCTGGATGCGCGGGTTGACCTCGATGAAATAGAATTTTCCGGTATCGGCATCCTGCAGGAACTCGACCGTGCCGGCGCCGATATAACTGGTCTCGCGCGCGATCTTTAGCGCGTGGCCGCAAAGCTCCTCGCGCTGCGCCATTTCGAGATAGGGCGCCGGCGCCCGCTCGACGACCTTCTGGTTGCGGCGCTGAATCGAGCAGTCGCGCTCGAACAGGTGCACGGCATTGCCATGCGTGTCGCCAAGCACCTGCACCTCGACATGGCGGGCGCGCTCGATCAGCTTTTCGAGGTAGACCTCGTCCTTGCCGAAGGCGGCCTTCGCCTCGCGCTTGCCTTCCGTGACCTCTCGGGCGAGATCGGCCTCGGAACGGATGGCGCGCATGCCGCGCCCACCGCCACCCCACGAGGCCTTCAGCATCACCGGATAGCCGATCTCCTTGGCCAGTTTCTTGACCGCCTCCATATCGTCCGGCAACGGATCGGTGGCGGGAATGACCGGCACGCCGACCTCAATGGCGAGATTGCGCGCCGCGACCTTGTTGCCGAGACGGCGCATCGTGTCCGGCTTCGGCCCGATGAAGGTGATGCCCGCTTGCGCGCAGGCTTCGGCGAATTCGGGGCTTTCGGACAGGAGCCCATAGCCGGGATGGATGGCATCGGCGCCGGAAAGCCTGGCGACGCGGATCACCTCCTCGATCGACAGATAGCTCTCGATCGGCCCCATATCCTTGGCGAGATGCGGACCACGCCCGACCTGGTAGCTCTCGTCGGCCTTGAAGCGGTGCAACGAATATTTGTCTTCCTCGGCCCAGATCGCCACGGTTTTGAGGCCCAACTCATTGGCCGCGCGAAAGACGCGGATGGCGATTTCTGACCGGTTGGCGACGAGGATCTTCGTGATGGCCAAGGACTGGGCTCCAGCAGCGGCAGGGACGGGAAATCGGTGCAATGATTAGCGTGAAAATGCTGCAGTGCAAACAAAATCAACGCCGGTTTAAACCGATTTAAATCAATTATCCGGCCAACACTCGCATGCCTTGGCGCGAACGGACGGAACAATGACGACAATTTCGATCCTGGATGCGATCTCTCCGCCTGAGAGGTGCCGGCAAGAAAGATCATCGCCGACCCGAACGCACCAAAAGAAAATGCCCGGCGCGTCGCGCCGGGCATCTTGGATTTCAGACCTGCCAGAGCAGCTTATTTCGGGAACCAGGAATACTTGCCGTCGTCCTTCTTCTTCCACTCGTACATGATGTAGCCCGGCAGCTTCGGGTCGCCCTTGGCGTCATAGGCAAGATCGCCCAGCACGGTCGGGAACGGGCCGCTTTCATGCATCGCCTTGGCGACGGCCTGCGGGTCGTTCGTCTTGGCGGCAGCGGCCGCCTCGGCGACCACCTGCACGGCAGCGTAGGCGTAGAGCGTGTAGGCTTCCGGCTCGAAGCCCTGCGCGCGGAACTTCTCGACGAGTTCCTTGTTGGCCGGGATCAGGCGCGGATCGGGTCCGAACGTGTTGAGCGTGCCGGCGACGGCGTCGCCCGCGATCGCGGCGAGTTCGTCCGTCACGATGCCGTCACCCGACATCATCGGCGCCTTGAGGCCCTGGTCCGCCGACTGGCGGATGATCAGGCCGGCTTCGGTATGGAGGCCGCCCCAGTAGATCAGGGTGACGCCGGCTTCCTTCATCTTGGCGATGAGCGCCGAGAAGTCCTTGTCGCCGACATTGACGCCTTCATACATCACTTCCTTGACGCCCGCGGCGTTCATCGCCTTCTTGGTTTCATCGGCGAGGCCCTGGCCATAAGGGGTCTTGTCGTGCACGACGGCGACCTTGGCATCCTTGAAGTTCGCGGCGATGTAGGCGCCGGCGATGCTGCCCTGCTGATCGTCGCGTCCGCAGGTGCGGAACACGTTCCACAGACCGCGCTCGGTGAACTTCGGGTTGGTCGCGGCCGGCGTGATTTCGACGATGTTGTTTTCGGCGTAGACTTCCGAGGCCGGGATCGAGACGCCCGAGTTGAAGTGGCCGATCACGAACTTGACGCCGTCGCCGACGAACTTGTTGGCGACCGAGATGCCTTGCTTCGGATCGGAGACGTCGTCGCCGACTTCGAGCTTGATCTGCTCGCCGTTGATGCCGCCCTTGGCATTGATCTCGGCGACCGCCGCCTCTGCGCCCTTCTGCAGCTGTGCGCCGAAGGCCGCATTCGGACCGGTGATCGGACCGGCAACGCCGAACATTACATCAGCCCACGCGTTGCCGCCGAACGCGACAAGCGCGGTCAGGGCGACGGCGGACAAAAGTGACTTTTTCATTTAAACGCTCCCATTAACGGAGTGGGCGTGGATGAAGCTTTCATGCGATGCCCACCCTTATCGCAGAAAGCATAGTTTGCCGATTTTCAGGCACTTGTCACGCCGATTCATCCCTGACCCGGCGTTAATGATGAACGTCAACCTTTCGGTTTCCAGCTCAAGATTGAAGCTCTTTCGTAGAGCCAATTATACTGTGTGACCATCTGGTTGGTTCGTGTGTATTGATAGCCGACGAAGCCCAATATCATCAGCACGATGGTGTCGACGATATAGTACTGCAGCGAGAACATCGTGCCGTCGAACAGCGCGTGATGGATGAAGCGGATGCCGATGCCGAGACCCAGCAGATAGGCGAAAAGCTGGATGAAGGAGCGCCATGTCTGGGCGCTGGCCTTGCCAGTCATCCAGGCCGCCCAGCCGCCGAGCAGACAGGTGACGAAGAAGAACTGCCAGATCGAGGGTTCCTCATAGAGAATGCCCTGCATGATGAAGTCTCCCTAGCATGATCCCGAAAAGTTGCAGACTTTTCGGACAAGGATCATGCGACAAACAAACAAGTTGGAGCGGGATACCGGATGCACATTCCGCTCCAAACTCAGTGATGTCCGCCTTCGAGATAGGCGGCGCGCACTTCCGGATTGGCGAGCAGTTCCTTGCCGGTGCCGCTCATCGTCACATTGCCGTTGACCATGACGTAGCCGCGCGTGGCGAGCTTCAGCGCGCCGAACGCGTTCTGCTCGACCAGGAACACGGTCAGCCCTTGCGTGCGGTTCAGCTCGCGGATCGCGTCGAAGATCTGCTTGACGATCAGCGGCGCCAGGCCCAGCGACGGCTCGTCGAGCAGAAGCAGCTTCGGCCGCGCCATCAGCGCGCGTCCAATCGACAGCATCTGCTGCTCGCCGCCCGACAGCGTGCCGCCGCGCTGCGCGATGCGCTCCTTGAGCCGCGGGAACAGCGCGAACACCTTCTCGACGTCCTCGTCATAGTGCTTGAGGTTGTCGAGGCTGGCGCCCATCTGCAGGTTTTCCATCACCGTCATGCGCGGGAAGATGCGCCGGCCTTCGGGTGACTGGGCGATGCGCATGCGCGCGATCTCGTGCGTCGGCAACTGGGTGATGTCGGTGCCGGCGAAGGTGATGGTCCCCGTGCGGGCGCGGGGAGCGCCGAAAATAGTCATCATCAGCGTCGATTTGCCGGCGCCGTTGGCGCCGATCAGCGCCACGATCTCGCCCTCCTTGACGGTGACATCGACGCCGTTCAGCGCCCGGATGTTGCCATAATAGGTCTCCACGCCCTTGATATCGAGCAGCGTTGTCCTGGCCATTATTTGCCCCCTCCACGCTTGCCCGACACAGGCTTGGCCGCACCGGTAGTCTTGGCGGAAGCATGGCTGGTCGCCACCTTGCCGGCGTCGACGCGGCGCGAGAATTCCGTGTCTTTGCCCTGACCGAGCAGCTTGGCCTGCTTGACCCATTCCTCGCGCGCAATGCGTCCGTCAAAGGCGAGATAGGCTTCGGCAGCCTCGACATCGGCCTTCTTCCAGGCGCCGATCTGGTCGAAGTGGAAGATGCCGTGGTCGTTGAGCTTCTTCTCGTTGACCGTGCCGATGCCCTTGATGCGGGTCAGGTTGTCGGCCTTGCCGCCACGAGGGGCGGCGAGGCGGTTGGAAATGCCTTCGGCCTTTGCCGCGGGCGCCTTGGCGGCCGTTTTCTTCGGTGCCGCTTTCGCCGCCGGCTTGGCCGGCGCGGCCGGTTTTGCGACGGGTTTACTCGCCACGGTAGCCGCGCGGGCATCGACCTGTGCCGCCTTCGAGGCGCCTTTCGACACCGTGACGCGCTCGCCATCGCTGTGTCCGACGGTGTCGGTCACGGGTCCGGCCAGGTATGACGACGATGTCCCCGGGCCATGTGCGGCATCCGGCCCAATGTCGAGCTGCTCGATGACGTCCTCGTCGCCGACCTCGGTCAGCACGGTCTCGACCTCCTCGTCGTCGACGCCGAGATAGGCGGCGATGACGCGTGGATCGGTGCGCACCGACTGCGGATTGCCGTCGGAGATCTTGCGGCCATACTCCAGCACCACGACATGGTCGGAAATCTGCATGACCACCGACATGTCGTGCTCGATCAGCAGGATCGAGGTGCCGGTGTTGTTCTTGATGTCCATCAAGAGCTCGTTGAGTGCCGCCGATTCCTTCGGGTTGAGGCCGGCCGCCGGCTCGTCGAGGCACAGAAGTTCCGGACCCGTGCACATGGCACGCGCGATCTCGAGGCGCCGCTGCGCGCCATAGGGCAGATCGCCGGCCGGATCGTCGGCGCGATCGACGAGATCGGCCTTCTCCAGCCAATGCCTGGCCAGGTCCATCGACTCTGCCGATGCCTTGCGGTAACCGCTGAAGCCGAACAGGCCGAGCACCGTATAGCCCGAGGCCTTCATCAGCTTGTTGTGCTGGGCAACCAGAAGGTTCTCCAGCAGCGTCATGCCCGAGAACAGGCGGATGTTCTGGAAGGTGCGCGCCACCTTGGCGCGCGCCGGGATCTCATGGTTGGGCAGCCGTTCCAAGAGATAGGTCGAGCCGTCGGAACGGTTGAGCGTGATCATGCCTTCGGACGGCTTGTAGAAGCCGGTGATGCAGTTGAACACGGTGGTCTTGCCGGCGCCGTTAGGCCCGATCAGCGCCGTGATCTCGCCGCGTCTGGCTGTGAAGGAGAGGTCGCCGATGGCGACCAGCCCGCCGAACTTCATCGACAGATGTTCGACCTGCAGGATGGCGTCGTTCATTTGCGTGGTCGCGTTCATCAGCCGTGGCCCTCCTTGGTGAAGGAGCTTGAGACAGCCCTTCGCTCTTTGAGGAAGGCGGTCGGTTCACGACTGCCGACGAAGCCGCGCGGCTTCCACAGCATGACGATGACCATGGCCATGCCGAACAGAAGCATGCGGTAGAGTTCGGGGGTGAAGTCCGGCCCGAAGATCTGCTTGAGGAAATCGAGTTCGCGCAGCGCCTCGGTGCCGCCGATCATCACCATCGCGGCGACCGCGATGCCGACCAGCGAGCCCATGCCGCCGAGAACGACGATGGCGAGGATGATGGCCGATTCCAGGAAAACGAAGGATTCCGGGCTGACGAAGCCTTGCCGCGCGGCGAAGAACGAGCCGGCGAAGCCACCGAACATGGCGCCGGTGGCGAAGGCGGTCAGCTTGGTGGTGGTGGTGTTGATGCCGAGCGAGCGGCAGGCGATCTCGTCCTCACGCAAGGCTTCCCAGGCGCGGCCGACCGGCAGACGGCGCAGCCTGATGGTGACGAAGGCGGTAAGCAGGCACAGGCCGAGGATCAGATAGTAGAGGAAGATCTTGTAGTAGGCGCTCGATGTCGCGAGATGCAGAACCTTGGCAATGTAGTTGGGGTCCGACACGTTGAAGGTCATCAGGCCGAAGAAGGAAACCTTGGGAATGCCGGAGATACCGGCCGACCCGTTGGTGACGTCGCGCCAGTTGATCAGCACCAGGCGGATGATCTCGCCGAAGGCGAGCGTCACGATCGCCAGATAATCGCCGCGCAGGCGCAGCACGGGGAAGCCGAGCAGCACCCCCCACAGGGCGGCCATGCAGCCCGCGGCCGGCAGCAGGATCCAGAACGACAGGCCGTAATGCGTGGCAAGAAGCGCATAGGCATAGGCGCCAAGTGCATAAAAGGCGACGTAACCGAGGTCGAGCAGGCCGGCGAGGCCAACGACGATGTTCAGTCCCCAGGCCAGCATCACATAGATCAGGATCTGGATGCCGAAATTGTCGACCCATTTCAGCGAGCCCTGCAGCCCTCCGGCAATCGACCACGCGTTCAGCGACAGCACCGCGACCACGAGGATCGGGTACAGCACCAGCGCGGTGATGCCCAATTTGGTGAAGTTGGCATGGATGAAGGCGCGGAAGTAGTAGATCGCGCAAGCCAGTAGATAGATGACCGCCAGGGCGCGCAGGAATTGCAGATAGCCGGCCGGTTCTGCTCCCACCCATCCGGCGAGGGAGCTGTTGAACACGAACAGCAGCACCGCCGCGACGACAGCCACGATGAAGGCCGGCAGCGTGAAGAACCGTGACCCCACGCTGGCCGGCAACAGACCGGTGGCGACGTTGGCGATCTTTTGGTTGGCCATGAAGGGCTGGCCATAGGCGACATAGAGGAAACGGCCGACGGCCGTGGCGATCACCACGGCGGCGAGCAGGCCCCAGCGCTGAGTCAGGACCAGTTCATTGGACATGTTCTGACCGGTCTTCAGCCCGATGAACAGCACGAACAGGCCAAGCGCGATGGCGCCGGCATAGAACGCTTCCTTAAGCGCGCGTTGGGTGGGGGTGGCGACGCTGTCGCTCTCGCGAGATACGGTCACGGCCATGATCTCAGACCTTTTCGACTTCAGGCCGGCCCAATATGCCGGAAGGCAGGAAGATCAGCACGATGGCCAGGATCGAGAACGCCGCGACGTCCTTGTAGTCGATCGAGAAATAGGCCGACCACATGCTCTCGATGAAGCCGATCAGCAGCCCGCCGAGCACGGCGCCCGGCAACGAGCCGATGCCGCCAAGCACCGCCGCGGTGAATGCCTTCACACCCGGCACAAAACCGTCGGAGAAAGCCACCACGCCATAGTACATCAGGAACAGCGTACCGGCGACGGCGGCAAGCGAGGCACCCATGATGAAGGTGATCGAGATGGTGCGGTCGACGTCGATGCCGAGCAGTGCGGCCATCTTGCGATCCTGCTCGCAGGCGCGTTGCGCCCGGCCAAGCGAGGTCCTGTTGACCAGGTACCAGAACACCACCAGGAGCAGCGCGGTGACGATGACGATGATGATCTGCTTCAGCGACACGCTGACGCCGTCGATGTTGTAGACTTGGCTGACCATCGGCGGGATCGGCTTGTTGCGCGGACCTTGCGTCACCTGGACGAAGTTCGACAGCGCGATCGACATGCCGATGGCGGTGATCAGCGGCGCCAGCCGGAACGAACCGCGCAGCGGCCGGTAGGCCACCTTCTCGATCGTCCAGTTGTAGAGGCTGGTCAGCAGCATCGCCACGATCATCATGACCAGCAGAGCGATGACCACGGGCACCGAATAGAACAGCGCGCCGAGGATGAGGAAGACGATCAGCGCCGTGAAGGCGCCCACCATGAAAATGTCGCCATGGGCGAAGTTGATCATGCCGATGATGCCGTAGACCATCGTGTAGCCGATTGCGATCAGCCCATAGATCGATCCCAGCGTCAGCCCGTTGATAAGCTGCTGGACAAAATACTGCATGTGTACGTGGCTCCCCTGGAATGTCGCCCATGCAGACGCATTCCTTTTCGTATTTCCCCTAGTCGTAAAGTTTCGAGCCCGGATTGCAACGTGATTTTTTTGACCGCCCCGCGTGTTTCCGATTCACGTCGTTCCGACCGCCCGTTTTCTGCACCCGACCCCTGGACTATCGCGGACCCTATCATTGGCATAACGCAATGTCTTTGACGATTCGGCCGTATCATGCGCCCCGTTTCGAAGAAATCATCGTCAAAATTAGGTGACAAGAGGAATCGTTGCGTTCCTGACAAGGTTGGTCTTTTCGTCACACTCCTTTCCGCGGCGTCAGGATTCTCCTCACGTGACCACGAAACCATGCGCGAACGGATCGCGGTCGTCGATGAAGATCGTGTTCAGTCCGGTCATCCGCGCCCAGCCGCCGATCGAAGGAATGATCGCGGGCTTCCCCGCCACGGTGATCTCCTTTTCGACCTTGCCCTTGAACAGCGAACCGATGATCGATTCATGCACGAAGGCGTCGCCTGCCTTGAGCTTGCCCTTGGCATGGAGCTGCGCCATGCGCGCCGAGGTGCCGGTGCCGCACGGTGAGCGGTCGATCGCCTTGTCGCCATAGAATACGGCGTTGCGGGCGTCGGCCCCTTCCACCGTCGGCTTGCCGGTCCACAACATGTGCGACAGCCTGTTGATGCCGGGGTTCTCCGGATGCACGAAGGAATACTTCTCGTTGAGGCGCTGCCGCACCACCGGGCTCCAGGCGATGAGGTCGCCGGCGGAATGATCCGCCATGTCGAGGTAGTTCTCCTGCGGCTCGACGATGGCGTAGAAATTGCCGCCATAGGCGACATCGACGGTGATCTCGCCGAGCCCGGGACATTCGACCGTCAAACCTTCGGCATGGAGGAACGACGGCACATTGGTGATGCGCACCTCCTCGACATATTCGCCGACCTGTTTGTATTCGGCGATGACCAGCCCGGCTGGCGTATCGAGCCTCAGCACACCCGGCGTCTTCGGCTTGATCAGCGCGTGTTCGATGGCCATCGTCACCGTGCCGATGGTGCCGTGGCCGCACATCGGCAGGCAGCCGGAGGTCTCGATGAACAGAATGGCGATGTCGCAATCCTCGCGCGTCGGCGGATAGAGGATCGAACCCGACATCACGTCATGGCCGCGCGGCTCGAACATCAGCCCGGTGCGGATCCAGTCATATTCGGCGAGGAAATGCGCGCGCCGTTCCATCATCGTCGAGCCCTCGAGCAGCGGGCCGCCGCCGGCGACCAGCCGCACCGGATTGCCGCATGTGTGGCCGTCGATGCAGAAGAAGGATTTCTTGGCCATGTCGTTCCTCGAAAATTCAAAACCGTTGTGGACTGAAGGGGGCGAGATCAACAGACGCAACCTGCCCCAGGATGATTTCCCGGATCAACCGTCCGGTCGCCGCGGCCTGGGTCAGGCCGAGATGGCCGTGGCCGAAGGCATAGACGACCGGCCGGCTTCCCGATGCCTTGCCGATGACGGGCACCGAATCCGGCAGCGAGGGCCGGAACCCCATCCATTCGCGCCCGCCCGAGGGATTGAGCCCGGGCAGGAACTGCTGCGCCTTCTGCAGGAGCGCCTTCGATCTGTTGAAATTGGGCGGCCGCTCTATGCCGCCGAGCTCGACCGCGCCGCCGACGCGCAGGCCCGTCTCCAGCGGCGTGATGACGAAGCCATGGCCGGAGAAGATCAGCTGCCGCTTCACATCGAAGGCGCTTTTGGGCAGCGTCGTGTTGTAGCCGCGCTCGGTCTCCAGCGGAATGCGGTCGCCAAGCTGCTGTGCCAGGAGGTGCGACCAGGCGCCGGCGGCGACGATCAGGTGCCTTGCCTGCCTGGTCGTGCCGTCGGTCAGCGTCAGCGTCGCGCCATGCTGGTCCGCCGCGATCCGGTCGATCCCAGCCCTTTCGAAGCGGGCACCCCTGGCCTCGGCGTAAGCCCACACCGCCTTGCCGAGCAGCTTTGGATCGGCGACCGTCTTCCAGCCCGGCACGAAGGTGCCCTTGATGAAGCGCGGGGACAGGCCCGGCTGCAGACCCGCCAGGCCTTCGCCCTCGACATGGCGAAAGCCGATGCCGAAGCGCTCGCGCGCGGCCCAGCCGGACAGCGAGGCGCGGAACTCGGCTTCGCTCTCGTAGAGCTCCAGCGAGCCGTCCTCGCGCAGCATCGGCCGCGTGCCGGAGCGATCGAGCAGTCCCATCCATTCGGTTTCGGCGAGCTTCATCATGCCGGCCTGGGCGGCGAGGCTGGCTTCGTATTTCGCCGGCGCGCCGGCGCGCCAGAAGCGGATCAGCCAGGGCAGAAGCCGCGGCAGGTAGGCGGGCGGAATGCTGAGCGGGCCGAGCGGATCGGCCAGCCATTTCGGCAGGTGCTTGATCATGCCCTTGTGCGCCAGCGGCAGCACGTCCGAAAAGGCGAAGGCGGCCGCATTGCCGGAGCTCGTCTCCTCGCAGATGCCGGTGCGGTCGAAGATCGTTACGCCGCGCCCCGCCTCGGCGAGGAAGGCGGCGGCACAGATGCCAATAATGCCACCGCCGACAATGGCGATATCTTTCCCTTCTCCCCGTTCACGCGGAGAAGGTGCCCCAGCGGCGGAGCACTGCTCCTGTTCCGGCAATTTGGGATTTCCTGGCACGTCGATGCTGTCCCTTATTCGGCTGCCACCAGTCTGTCCGCCGATAGAGGAGACGTCTGGAGCGAAGGCAGCTTCGGCCGCGCCGCCAGCGCATCCCGTATGATCTTCTCGACCGCCTTGCGGCGCTCGCCCGACAGCGGCTGGCGTGGCATGCGCACGCGATCATTGGTATCGATTGCCAGCACTTCGGCAAGCTTGATGTTCTGTACCAGATAGGTCGAGACGTCGAGGTCGAGCAGTGGCCGGAACCAGCGGTAGATGGCGAGCGCCTCCTCGCGGCGGCCCTGCTTCATCAGCTGGAAGATGGCGACGGTTTCGCGCGGGAAGGCGGTGACCAGGCCGGCCACCCAGCCGATGGCGCCGACCGACAGCGCCTCGAAAGCAAGATTGTCGACACCGGTGAACAGATCGTAGCGGTCGCCAAGCCGGTTGATGATCTCCGTCGAGCGCCTGATATCGTCGGAGGATTCCTTGATGGCGACGAAGCGCTTGTCCGACGCCAACTCCTCCATCTGGTCGACGGTGACGTCGACGCGATAGGCGAGCCGGTTGGAGTAGATCATGACCGGCAGGTCGCCAGCCTCGGCGACCGCGCGCAGCGCGGCAACGGTCTCTTCCGCATTGGTGTGGTAGATCGGGCTCGGCACCACCATCAGGCCATCGGCGCCTTCCCTGGCGGCGCGCCTGGCAATAGCGGCGGCCTCACGGGTGCCCGCCTCATTGACGGTCAGCAGTACCGGCTTCTTGCCGGCGACTTTCTGCGCTGTCTTCAGCACTTCGATCTTCTCGTCAGGCGACAGCATCGGCCCTTCGCCAAGCGAGCCGCATGCGATGATGCCATCGCAACCGGCCTCCATCTGCAGGCCGAAGCAGCGCTCCATTTCGGCATGGTCGAGCCGGTCGTCGGCGGTGAATTTGGTCGTGACGGCGGGGAAAACTCCGGTCCACATAGTCGTGTCTCCATCTGATATATCAGTCGTATATCTGTTAGGAAACTCGCTGTCAATGCGGAATCCGTTATGATATATTTTGAATATATCAGGAGATCGCCTTTGATATCCATGGAAGCAACTATGACCTCCGAGCCGGCGGCGGCCAGGGCCTATCGCGTGCTCGAGCATATGATCGTTACGCTGGAACTGGCGCCGTCGAGCTTTGTCACCGAGGGGGCGCTTATCGAGAAGCTGGACCTCGGCCGCACGCCGGTGCGCGAGGCGATCCAGCGGCTGGCCTGGGAAGGGCTGCTTGATGTCAGGCCGCGCGCCGGCATCGCGATCGCGCCGCTGCATCCCGGCGACTGGCTGCGCGTGCTCGACGCCCGGCGCGGTGTCGAGGTGGTGCTGGCCCGTTCGGCCGCCCGCTTCGTCACCCGCGAGGCGGCGGACCTGTTTCACGAGGCGGCGCTCGCCATGCAGAAGGCGGTCATCTCGGGCAATGTGCTTGCCTTCATCCAGGCCGACAAGGCGCTCGACGAGGCGCTGGCGATGGCCGCCGACAACCCCTTCGCCGCGCGGCTGGCGGCGCCGCTGCAGACCCACAGCCGCCGCTTCTGGTTCCGCTACAAGGCGGACACGGGCCTCGCCGAGTCAGCCGAGCATCACGTCGCGCTGATCCGCTCGATCCTCGACGGCGACGAGGATGCAGCCGCCAAGGATGCCAAGCGGCTGATGGCGCTGCTGCGCGGCCATGCCGAGGTCGCCGCGACACGCTGATCGGGCGATCAAATCCCTCGCGCGGCGGCGATGGCGGTATTCTCCCATCCCTCACCGGTCGCGAAAATGCAGCTTCGACCCTGCACGTCGGTCACCAGCATCGACCAGGTCCCGCTTGCCGAGACATAGATCTCCACAATGGCGGATTGCCCGACCACACCGTAGCCGATCTGCTTTTGTTCAAAGGCCTGCGCCAGTCCCGTGACAAGGTCACTGTGGCCGCCGCAGATAAATTGCGCCTGCGCCGATAGCGTCCACAACGCCAGCACGGCGCCGATCGCGGCTATCCTGATCCATCGAAACGAAAATTTGTGTGCCATTTGGCACCTCCTTCGCCTTGGCGTTCCGGCAAAGGGAGGCACATGGGGCAGCCTCAATACACCAGAACGCTCCAGGCCGGGTTCGACGTCTTCATCACGTCACTCCTTCTGGTTTCCGGTCTGTCGTCAGGGAATTTTATCATTTCCCTGGAATCGATATGGTGAGGCCCCGATCTGAAAACAAGCCACACTCAGGCCGCTGCAAAAAGGGCCTGCCGTCACGGCGTGACCTGCCGAGGGGCCGCGAACGCGCCGGGTCGCTCAAGCACCCGGCAGGGCCGCTTTCATCATTGTACTGTCCCAGCCTTCACCGACGGACAGTATGCAGCTCTGGCCCTTGGTATCGGAGGCCAGAACGGTCCAACTGCCTTGCTCGGAAACAAAGACCTCGAGAACCACGCTGGAATTGATCAGGCCACGCCCGGCCTCGATCTCATGGAACTTCTCGCCAAGTGCCTTGATCAGATCGGCCCGCGGTGCGCATTGTCCAGCCGCATTCGCCTGCGCCGCACCGGCTGATATCGCAAGCGACATCAAGATCATCGTCGCCACAAGACCTCGTGTCATCTGAGACCTCCCTGCGCCAGACGCAAAACCCCAGCTGCTACCGGCGCTGTTGATTGGCCTGCAAGCGCTGCAGGATACAGCGTAAGACGTATGGCGCCCGCTTGGTTCCATCACATTAGCGATTTGGCGGATAACGCCGCGACCACAACGAAAAGGCCCGGGCATGCAGCCCGGGCCTTCGATGTCGGATATGTTGCCGCGCGCCCGCCGCCGAGGGCGAGAGGCGCGCAAGCAAGAAAACCGTCAGCTCAGTTCATCGTCGGGATGACGAATTCCGCACCGTCCTTGATGCCGGACGGCCAGCGCGAGGTCACCGTCTTGGTCTTGGTGTAGAAGCGGAAGGCGTCCGGGCCGTGCTGGTTGAGGTCGCCGAAGGACGACGCCTTCCAGCCGCCGAACGTGTAATAGGCGATCGGCACCGGGATCGGCACGTTGACGCCGACCATGCCGACCTGGACACGGCTTGCAAAGTCACGCGCGGCGTCGCCGTCGCGGGTGAAGATGGCGACGCCATTGCCCATCTCATGGTCGTTGGCGAGCTTGATCGCGCTCTCATAGGTCGGAGCACGAACCACCGAGAGCACCGGCCCGAAGATTTCTTCCTTGTAGATGCGCATGTCCGCCGTGACGTTGTCGAACAAGCAGCCGCCCATATAGTAGCCGTTCTCATAGCCCTGCATCTTGAAGCCGCGGCCATCGACGACCAGAGTGGCGCCTTCCTTGACGCCGGTATCGACGTAACCTTTCACGCGCTCCAGCGCCTGAGCCGTCACCAGCGGGCCGAAATCGGCGGCCGAATCCGTCGACGGGCCGACCTTCAGGCTCTCGACGCGCGGCACCAGCTTTTCCATCAGCCGGTTGGCAGTGTCGTTGCCGACCGGGACAGCCACCGAGATCGCCATGCAGCGCTCGCCGGCCGAGCCGTAGCCGGCGCCGATCAGCGCGTCGACGGTCTGGTCCATGTCGGCGTCGGGCATGATGATCATGTGGTTCTTGGCGCCGCCGAAGCACTGCACCCGCTTGCCCGCCGCGGTGCCGCGCGAATAGATGTAGTGGGCGATCGGCGTCGAGCCGACAAAGCCGACGGCCTTGATGTCGGGATCGTCGAGGATGGCGTCGACGACTTCCTTGTCGCCGTTGACGACGTTGAGGATGCCGGCAGGCAGGCCGGCTTCGAGGAACAGTTCGGCGATGCGGATCGGCACGCCCGGATCACGCTCGGACGGCTTGAGGATGAAGGCATTGCCGCAGGCGATCGCCGGCGCGATCTTCCACAGCGGGATCATCGCCGGGAAATTGAACGGCGTGATGCCGGCGACGACGCCGAGCGGCTGGCGCATCGAATAGACGTCGATGCCGGGGCCGGCGCCATCGGTGAATTCGCCCTTCATCATGTGCGGCGCGCCGATGCAGACTTCGACCACTTCGAGGCCGCGCTGGATGTCACCCTTGGCGTCGGCGATGGTCTTGCCGTGCTCGCGTGCCAGTATGTCGGCTAGTTCGTCATAGTCGCGGGCGACCAGTTCGAGGAATTTCATCAGCACGCGCACGCGGCGCTGCGGGTTGGTGGCGGCCCATTTCGGCTGCGCCGCCTTGGCATTCTCGACCGCCGCGCGCAGTTCCGCTTGCGAGGCCAGCGCCACCGTGCCGCGCACGGAGCCGTCCATCGGCTGCATGACGTCCTGCTTGCGGCCGCTGGTGCCGGCGACACGCTTCCCGCCGATGAAATGACCGTATTCGATCATGATATCTCTCCCTTGTTTGTGATGGCGCATTGTCCGCCTTTGCGGTGGCGAAGGCAACGCGAGGGAGAACGCAACCGTTGTGCGAAAATTAGATATCGGTTGACGGGCGAGCATCAATTCTCGCAAATGACTGACGACAAGATATCTCCTGGGGATTCCCATGAACTGGGATGACGTCCGCATCTTTCTCGCCGTGGCACGCGCCGGCCAGATCCTCGGCGCCGCCCGGCGGCTGGAGCTGAACCACGCCACAGTCTCGCGCCGCATCGCAGCGCTCGAGGAAGCACTGCGCACGAAGCTCTTCCGCCGGCTGACCACCGGCAGCGAACTGACGCCGGCCGGCGAGCGATTCCTTGATATTGCCGAGCGCATGGAGAGCGACATGATCGCCGCGCGCTCGACCATATCAGGCGAAGGCGACGATATCTCCGGCACCGTGCGCATCGGCGCGCCGGACGGGTTCGGCGTCGCCTTCCTGGCCAGGCGCCTCGGCGAACTCACCGCGCTGCATCGCGAACTCACGATCCAGCTCGTGCCGGTGCCGCGCTCCTTCTCCCTGTCCCGTCGCGAAGCCGACATCGCCATCACCGTCGAGCGGCCGACCGAGGGCCGGCTGGTGGCGGGAAAGCTGGTCGATTATTCGCTGGGCCTGTTTGCCTCACGCGCCTATGCCGATGCCAATGGCCTGCCCAAAACCGCAGCCGAACTCGGCCGGCACACACTCATCGGCTATGTGCCCGACCTCATCGTCAGCCCTTCACTCGACTACGCGGCCGAATTCAGCGCGGACTGGCGCACCAGCTTCGCCATCTCCTCGGCGCTCGGCCAGGCCGAAGCGGTGCGTTCGGGCGCCGGCATCGGCATCCTGCACACCTTCGTCGCCCGCTCGATGCCGGAACTGGTGGCCGTCGACGTGGTGGCGCCCATCCGCCGCGCCTACTGGCTGGTCTATCACGAATCGGTCAGGCCGCTGCGTCGCATCCAGATCGTCGCCGGCTTCATCACCAAGGCGGTGGAGCGGGAGCGGGGCCTCTTTGCCTGATTTCGCAAACCGGCAGACGCAATGCGCTGTTCAAGGTGGGTCGAGAACGAACGAATTCACGACACGCTCGGCCTTGTCCGCCAGCGGCGCCCACATCTGCTTCACCTGCTCGGCGCTCTCGCTCATCACGCTGCAATTGACATAGCCATAGCGCGCTCCCCGCAACGAGAACGCAAATCTGGAATGGCCGTGCACGCGAACATCGTTGTCGATAACCGTAAAATCCAGGTCGGCAAGTCGCACCGGGTAGCCGTCGGGAAACCTTGCAAGCTTGTCATTGCTGAAATCGGCTGTGCTGAACGATTTGCCCATCATCATCGTCCATGTTTCCATGGACCAGCCCTCGATAAACTTGCTCGGATCGGACGGAGAATCCGGTGCGGATGCATCGTAAAGCGAGGTCGACACCATGCAGGTAAGGGCCCGATCGGGGGATTGCACGCTCAGCCGCATCGCTTCGCCGGAAGGCGGCTCATTGATCCATTCCGGTGGAAAGGTTAGTGCGAACCCATTTTCCCGGTCGTGGACGGTCTTGTCGGCGGCATTGGCCGCTGTTGCGCAGAATAGAAATCCGACGGCCGTAACCAGGAAGCAGATACGCATCACCGCTCGCGAATGTGAGGCGCAGGTGGCGCCATGGGCAGATTGTGCCGCCACGATATATCAGGATCGGTCAATAGGCGACGCCTTTTCCTTGCCACAAAACCGGCCACTGTGGCATCAGGCGTGCAGCGCCGACCACGGGCAGGTCGCCGGGTGGGAATATCGTTCAGAAAGCTGGCGCGGATAGACATGCGAGCCGTTCTTGCCATCCTGCCGCTGATTTTCGTTTCGGCCTGCGCCAACCCGTGGGCAAAAGTGCCGCAAGCCGAACTGCCCAAGCCGATCCGCTACGCCATGGCGCGCCCCTCGCCTTTCGTCTTCGGCAATTATTGCGGCCCCGGCACCCGCACCGGCGATCTGTCGGCCCGGCCGGTCGACCGCCTCGACGCGGTGTGCCGGACCCACGACGCCTGCTACATCGCGCGCCACGATCATTGCGATTGCGACGGCGCGCTCGTCGCCTCCGCCAGGGCGATCCGTGATGACAAGACGGCGCCACGCAAGATGCGCGGCGAGGCGGAATTGCTGATCGCTACCTTCACCATTCCCGTCTGCAAGGTGTTTCCCCAAGGCTTCATGCCGCCGCGCGACCCGGCTCAGTTGAGCGTCATGAAGGCCGGAGCCACCGGGTGAATCGCCACGCATTTGTCATCCTTGCCCTGTTCGGGCTGATCGCCCTTGCCGGTTGTGCCGGAACAGGCCGCGATTCCTGCGATCTCCTGCCGGGAGAGGCGGCCTGTGCGCGGCCCTGGCTGTCAGCAAGCATGCCTGGGCCGCAGGTCGCCGCGTCGCGGTTTTTTGACGACGCCGGCGCCAGCGACTACGAAAGGCGCTTCCTGGCGCTGCTCGCCCACAATCAGCTCGGCGCCATGGACCGCGCCAACGGCACCGGCCCGTTCGGGCGCAACCGCCGCGACGTACGGAACAGCGACTTTCAGGCGACCTATTCGAAGCTGCAGCAACTGGCCGGACCGGTCACCAGGACGCATCTGCCGCCGGCCAATGGCGGCAGCGGCGAGGGTCGTTTCGACGGACGCTGGCGGGTCTCGCGGCAGACGCTCTACATCGACGCGGCGGCGCGGCCCTCGGCACCCAGGAGTTTCGATTTCTCCGGCCTGCAGGCGCGCAGTACCGAGATCGTCGTGCGCCAGGCCGGCGAGCAGCCGGCTGAGATCGAGGCTACTTGCGACGGCGCGTTGGCGATCCGCGCCGCCGGCGCCGCGCGCACCATCGCCGTCGGCGCGGCATTTCGCTTCCGCCTGTCGGGTGAGGACGACACGGTCAGCCTGTTTCCAAGTGACAGCCTGAACCGCTGCACGGCAAGGGTCCGCTCCAGCCTTGCCCCGGCCGGCGCGCCGCTCACCATCCGGCGCGAAGAGGCCGCGGATCCCTCACTCGCCAGCTTCGACAGCCGCTACGAGCGCTGCTCGGTCCCCGACAGCGCCGGCCTCGACGCGCTTGAGCGTGCCTTCTATGCCAGCCGCTGGCTGTCGCAGACCTGCGCCCTGCCAATCGGCGAGCCTCGGCTGCTGCGCAAGTCGCGCGACGGCTTCAACGCCAAGGTCGAGGCGCTGATGGGCGCACCGCTTTCCGATGCGGCAATAGACAAAGGCGACCCGGAACTGCCGCTCGATTTCTCCAGGGCGCCCAGGCTGAAGCTGATCTATCTGTCGTCGCTCGAATTCAAGGCCGACTTTTCCGGCCGCATCATCGAGCGGCTGATCCGCCATCATGCCGCCCTTGGCACCAAGGTGCGCATCCTGGTCACGGACGTGCTGGAGCGCGAAAAGGACGACGCCATGCTGCACCGGCTGGCGGCGGAGTTCCCCAATGTCGAATTGCAGGAATATCGCTGGCGCGCCGATCACGGCGCGCCGATCGACGAGCAGATCTCACAGCTGCACAAGACCCATCATATCAAGATGCTGGCGACGCTGGCTTTGGACCCTGCGCGCTCGCGCGTCATCATCGGCGGCCGCAACATCCATGACGGTTTCCTGTTCCACAGTCCGATCGACCTGTCGCGCTATCCGGACCTGCAGCAATACGGTAAGACCGATGGCTTTTCGCTGAACTACTATTCGAACTGGAGCGACTTCGACATCGAGTTCGCCGACAGGGCGACGGTCGAGACGCTCGCCGCGCATCTGTCGACGATATGGTTGCGCGACGCCGACACCAATCTGGCGCGCCCCTTCTCCATCCCGGTCCGTGGAGATGGCCACCCCCAGGGCAATGCCCGGCATTTCATTTCCGTGCCCTATGAGGACGACCATGCGCTGGAGGACTATTTCGTCGAACTGGTCGACGCCGCCCGCCACCATATCCAGATCGTAAACCCCTACCTCAATCTGACGCCGAGCCTCGCCCAGGCCTTCGACCGGGCGCTCGCCCGCGGCGTCAAGATCGACATTGTCGGCCGCATCGACCTCAAGGACGACATTGGCGGCAAGTTCCTCACCGCGCTCAACAAGCTGTTCGTCGAGAAATATGGCGACCGCATCAACATTCGCGAGTTCAAGGCGCCCGACGTGGTGCTGCATTCCAAGATCATGATGATCGACGAAAGGCTGGTCGCCATCTCCTCGGTCAATCTCAACAACCGCAGCTTCTTCCACGATTCAGAGAACGGCATGATGGTGCTCGATCCCGCCTTCTACGTCAGGATGAAGCCGATCTATGACGACTATCTCGCCCACTCGAACCCGGTCGCCGCCAACGTGACGATCCCTTGGGCCTATCGGCTGCTGTTCGACGAGGCTTGGGTCAGGCAGGCGTTCTGATCTTCCCGCGCCGCGCCTATTTCAGGTAGCGCTCCTGAGCCAGCGCTCGGGCATCGATGTCGGGCACCTTGTTCGACATGATGTCGGCCAGCACCTTGGCAGAGCCGCACGCCATGGTCCAACCGAGCGTGCCATGGCCGGTGTTGAGGAAGAGATTGGAAAGCTCGGTGCGGCCGATCAGCGGCGGCCCGTCCGGCGTCATCGGCCGCAGGCCGCACCAGAAGGTCGCCTCGCGCATGGCGCCGGCGCCCGGAAAGAGATCGCCGACCGAATGTTCGAGCGTGCGCCGCCGCGATTCGTGCAGCCTGAGATCGAAGCCTGAAATCTCGGCCGTACCGCCGACGCGGATGCGGTCGCCCAGCCGGGTGATCGCCACCTTGTAGGTTTCGTCCATCACTGTCGACACCGGCGCCAGAGCGGCATCCTTGATCGGCACGGTGATCGAATAGCCCTTGACCGGATAGACCGGGACCGACCGCTTCATCCGGCGCATGAAGCCGGCCGAGTAGCTGCCCAGGGCCATCACATAGGCTTCGGAGGCCTTGAACCCCTTGCTGGTGCTGATATTGGCAATGCGGTTGCGGCTGCGCAGGACGCGCCAGATCGTCGTGTCGTATTCGAACTTGACGCCGCGCGCCACGCAGAGCTCGGCCAGTTTCTCGGTGAACATCTTGCAGTCGCCGGTCTCGTCATGCGGCAGCCTGAGCCCGCCGACGAATTTCTCGCGCACGCCGGCCAGCGCCGGCTCCGCCGCGATGCAGCCGTCCTGGTCGAGGATCTCGTAGGGCACGCCATATTTCTTCAGCACATCGACATCGCCACCGGTGCCGTCGAGCTGTTTTTGCGTGCGAAACAGCTGCAGCGTGCCCCGGCTGCGCTCGTCATAGGTGATGCCGGTCGCCTCGCGCAGCGCCTTCAGCGTGTCGCGGCTGTATTCGGCCAGCGGCACCATGCGCGACTTGTTGAGGGCATAGCGCTCCGCGGTGCAGTTGCGCAGCATCTTGACCAGCCAGGTCCACATGTGCGGATCGAAGGCCGGCCGCACCACCAGCGGGCCATGCTTCATCAACAGCCATTTGATCGCCTTCAGCGGAATGCCGGGCCCGGCCCAGGGCGAGGCATAGCCGGGCGAAATCTCGCCGGCATTGGCGAAACTGGTTTCCAGCGCCGGGCCTTTCTGGCGGTCGAGCACCGTCACCTCGTGACCGGCCTCGGCAAGATAATAGGCCGTGGTCACCCCAATGACGCCGCCGCCCAGCACCATGATCTGCATCGTTCACTCCTTGCCGCGCCGCGCGTCCTCAGGACGCCCGTGGACGCCACCGCATTTCTCGATTTGCGCATGATCCCAAATGAAAATCGATGCCGATTTTCGAGAACCATGCGCCGTTGCCCATTCACGCCGCCGAGGGACCGGGGTCGTCATCTTCTGTCTGCCGCATTCCGGCCGTCTCGCCAAGAGGCCGCCAATCGTCTGCGGCGCTGTAGACGAGAGTGAGCCCGTGCGGTCGCCGCCCGTCGGTCCGGTCTTTCTGCCTGACCGCGCGCCGGGCAGCCTCCGGCTGGTAGAGCACGGCCTTGATCAGGATCGACTCCCGCCGGCCGTCGGCATGCTCGATCGAAGCCGCTTGGCCCTGCGCCATGCCAAGCATGCACAGCCCACGCCTGGTTGCCACCGACAGGCTGGAGCCCACCGGTCCGCGCACCTCGTTCTGCACCAGGGTGCGCGTCTCGGCGTGACCGGCATCGACGCTGAACACCACCCTGCTGTTCAGCGTGACGATATCGGGGCCGACCGAATCGATCGGGACGATATCGGCGCTTGAAAGCTTGTGTTCGAGCATCTGCACGATCGGGTCCGCGAATGCCCGCCGGCGCTCCAGCATGATTTCGAGGACGGCGCGGTCCTTCGTCGTCAGGCAGCAATTCGTGCTTTTCATCACCGCCTCCACGTTCAGCGCCGCGGCGCGCCGGAGGCCGGCGTGTCGACGGCCTCGACCGTCACCGACAGTTCACGCCCGCCACGACTGCTCCAGCACACCGCCTGCCCGATCGCCGCTCCGATGAGCGCCGTTCCCATCGGCGTCAGCACCGAGATCCTGTTTTCGGCAATGTCGGCTTCGCCGGGATAGACCAGCATGACGCGCTGGGTCTCCCCGCCTTCGCTGCGGACCGTCACGATCGAACCCATACGCACCACGTCGGCCGGCATCGCCGCCGCGTCCGTGACGATGGCGCGGTCCATTTCGAAGAGCAGTTCCTCGGCCGTCTCCGGGGCGCGGTCGAGCAAGGCTCTCGCCAGGCCGGTCAACCTGTCATGGTCGGTGTCGCTGATCAGAATCCGGCTCGGCGGACGCAGTCCTGTTGCATATTGCATGGCAAACCTCTTGGATCGGCGCATCGAATGGATGCGCGCTTGCCACCGCACTGACGGCGGCGTTATGAAGCCGGCAGCCGCGAAGGGCTGTACGGTTTGATGGCGGTTTTGGATGTATGGATGCCCCGATGCGGACGGACGCCGGAAGGCGGCCGCGCCGGGGCTACGATCCCGCGATCGGGCAGACCCTGAACAAGGTTCTGGTGTAAGCGAGGTTGCTCATACCCTGAACCTTGCCGACAGGCGCACGCTTGTCAAGCGCGGCCAAACCGCTCAACCGCCGACATAGCGGCGGTGAAAGCGCGGGCCGAGACTGGCCAGGATTTCATAGCCGATGGTGCCGGCATGGCCGGCGGCGTCGTCGACGCTCTGCGAGGGACCGAGCAACTCGACCAGATCGCCCTCGCGCAGCCTGCCGGGCGGCAGGGCCGATATGTCGAGAATGATCGAATCCATCGACACACGCCCGAGGAAAGGCAGGCGCACGCCCTCGAACCAGCCCGCCGAAGCGGAGCGGCGCAGCCAGCCATCCGCATAGCCGAACGAAATCGTCGCCAGGCCCAGCGGAGCGTCCGCGTGATAGCTGTGGCCATAGCCGATGCCGGCGCCCTTTTCGACGCGGCGCGTCTGCGCCACCTTGGCCTGCAGCCACACCACGGGCAGCATCGGATTGGGCTCGCCGGGCGTCGGGTTGATGCCGTAGAGCGCCGCTCCCGGCCGAGCGAGATCGTGCTGATAGGACGGTCCGAGAAAGATGCCGGAAGAATTGGCGAGCGAGGCGGGCGCCTCAGGCAGCATGGCGCGCAGCCGTTCAAAGGCCAGCCTCTGCTGTTCGTTGGCCGGATGGCGCGGCTCGTCGGCGCAGGCCAGATGGCTCATGACATATCTAACGTCGATGCCGTCGAACGCACTGCTATCCCCGCCCAGCGCCTCGACCTCGGTCGGCGCCAAGCCGAGCCGAGACATGCCGCTGTCGACCTGGATGGCCGCCGGCAGCCGGCGACCGGCATCGTGCGCCGCCGCGCGCCAGGCTTTCAACTGCGCGCCACTGTTGATGACCGCGCAGAGCCCGGCCGCCACCGCTTCCGGCTCGGAGCCCGGCGGCAGCCCGTTCAGCACGTAGATGTCCGGTCCGGTTCCGATCGTCTTGCGCAGCGCAACGCCTTCGGCCAGGAGCGCGACAAAGAAGATGTCGCAGCCTTCCCGGATCAGGGCCGCAGCCACCTGGGCCGCGCCGAGGCCGTAGCCATTGGCCTTGACCACGCCGGCGCAGGCCACGCCGCCCAGCCGCGCCTTCAGCCGCCGGTAGTTTTCACGGACCGCGCCGAGATCGATCGTCAGGATCGCTCCGGCCGCCGCTTCGCTGACCGGCCAACCGGTGACGGTTTTCGCAGCGGTCCGGTTGACGGCGTCGTTCATGGCGACCCTCATTGCATCGGCCATCAATACGACCCTCGCACCAACGCGGCAACCTCGACGCGCGATTACCGCGCCAGATGGCTGAACGCCGCCACCACGTCTTCATAGACCTTGCGCTTGAACGGCACGGTCAGGTCGGGCAGGTCCTGCATCGTCCGCCACGACCATTTGTCGAATTCGGCGGTGTGGCCGCCGGGCGGCGGATTGATCTGGATTTCGCTGCTCTCGCCATGGAAGCGGAAGGCGAACCATTTCTGCGTCTGGCCGCGGTACCGGCCCTTGAAGGCAATGCCGACGAGATGGTCCGGCAGGTCGTAATTGATCCAGTCCGGCGCTTCGGCGAGCAGCGAGACGCTGCGCATGCCGGTCTCCTCATAAAGCTCGCGCTCGGCCGCCTGCAACGGTTCCTCACCCTTGTCGATGCCGCCTTGCGGCATTTGCCATAGCTGCGTCGTACCGGCAAATTCGCTGTCGGGCTCGGCAATGCGATGCCCGACCCAGACCAGGCCCTCGCCATTGAGGATCATCAGCCCGACACAGGGACGGTAGGGCAGCGTTTCGCGGTCGACCATTTTCGTCTTCGGCATCAGTCAGTCTCTCCAGCCATCTTGCGATGGCTAACCCTTTTGTGGATCGATCGCCACCGCAGAAATCGGCACGATCTCGATGCCGCGCTTCCTGGCCTCGGCAATCCAGGATGAGACGATGTCGACCGTGAGATCAAAGGCCGAGCCGATGCCGACGGCAGTGCCCTTGGCCCGCGCCGTGGCTTCGAGACCGTCGAGTTTCTTCAGGATGGCGCCGCGATCCTGCACGGCGTCGATCGCCGTATCGCCGGCGACGAAGGGCACGCCGTCCTTCAGCGCCAGGTCGGGCGCCAGACTGCGCGCCGACGAGCCGTCGTCTATATAGGCGAGACCCCGTTTGCCGAGTTCGGCCATGAACGGCTGCATCGCCGCCGGGTCGGCGGAGAAACGCGCGCCCATATAGTTCATGACGCCGGTATAGTTCGTCGTGCGCGACAGCGCCCAGTGCAAATCCTTGAGGTTCTCCTCGGCGCTCGCCGCCACGGTCAGCGTGTTGCGGCCGGGATTGACGTTGGGATAGTCGAACGGTTCGAGCGGCACCTGCATGACGATCTCGTGGCCGCTCTGCCGGGCGGCCTGCATCCAGCGGCCGATGCTGTTGCCTTGCGGCGCGAAGGCGAGCGTCACTTCCGGCGGCAGCTTGGCGATCGCAGCCTGGGTGCCGGTCTGCGAGACGGCCAACCCACCGATGACGATCGCCACCCGCGCGCCGCGCGCCCCGGACCACGGCCGTGCATAGACATCGAACGGCCGCCTTCCATCGGCGGAGCGTATCGGCAAGGGTCCGGCGTCGCTGGCTTCGATCAGCGCCTTGTCGGGAAGATGCGCGATCTTCAGGTTCTGCCCGATACCAGACGGATCGCGGATGACGATGGCCGCCTGCGGAGGACCATCGCCCTCCTCCTTCTGCACATGGATGATCTGGGGACCACCGGTCTTGGACGGCGCTTCAACCTTTGGCGCCGCGACCGGGGCCAGAGCGGATGGCGCGGCGGCGGGTGGGCCCGCGGCAGTCACTTTCGGCGTCGAAACGGCGACCTCTTGCGGCTTGCGAAACGGCTTTTCCCTGAGCGCGATCGCGGCCGAGACGCCGACCAGCGCCAGCACGACAACGGTCGACGCGACCACGCCAGTGCTGACCTTGCGGGCAGCGCGCGGCGCCCGGAGCGACTGTCCAAGCGGGCGTTCGATGTCCTTGCCGATATCAGCCAAGCCCTGTCCCCGGACGCATGGTTGCGAAGGCGATCCCTTCGACGACATGCGCGAATTCATCAACCCTGGCGCCCCTGGCGCCGCATCCGGAGGCTTGATCTTGCCTCCCCGAATCAAACTGCCGGAACCTTTCGGTCCCGGCAGCATCGCATTGCTTCGTTCGGGCGGCCAGACCCGGCCGACCAAACCATTACTGGTTGAGCACGGCCTTTTCCGGATTGGGCGGGAAGGCCGGATCGGTCTTCTCGCCGCGCAGCAGCTTCTCGGCAAAGATCAGCTGCAGATCGTCCTTCGGATCCGGCGGCACATAGGCGGCCGAGCCCGAGCCGGTCGCGCTCTCGTCGGCGCCCTTGATGTGGCCCTTGAGATCGGATTCGCCGCGCGTCAGGTCCCTACCCTGCAGTTCCGGCGGCAGCGGCTGGTCGACCTTGATGTCGGGCGTAATACCCTTGCCCTGGATCGACTTGCCTGACGGCGTGTAATAGAGCGCCGTCGTCAGCCTGAGCGCGCCATTCTCGCCGAGCGGAATGATGGTCTGCACCGAACCCTTGCCGAAGGACTGCGTGCCCACCACCGTGACGCGGCGCAGATCCTGCAGCGCGCCGGCGACGATTTCGGACGCACTGGCCGAGCCGCCATTGACGAGCACGATCATCGGCTTGCCGTTGATGTCGTCGGTCTGCTTCGGCTTGGCGTCGAAGCGGGTGACGTCCTTCGGATCGCGGCCGCGCGTCGAGACGATCTCGCCGCGCTTCAGGAAGGCGTCAGACACGCTCACCGCCTGGTCGAGCAGGCCACCCGGATTGAGGCGCAGGTCGAGCACATAACCCTTGAGCTTGTCGTCCGGCACCTGCTTCTTGATGGTCTCGATGGCGTTCTCGAGGTCGTCATAGGTCTTTTCGGTGAAGGAGGTGATCTTCATGTAGCCGATGTCGTTCTCGACCCGGAACTTGACCGCCTTGACCTTGATGATGTCGCGCACCACCGTCAGCTCGATCGGCTTGTCGGCGCCCTGGCGCAGGATGGTGAGCTTGATCGGCGTGTTGACCAGGCCACGCATCTTTTCGACCGCGTCGTTGAGCGTCAGGCCGCGAACCTCTTCGCCGTCGATCTTGGCGATGTAGTCGCCAGCCAGCACGCCAGCCTTGGCGGCCGGCGTATCGTCGATCGGCGTGATCACCTTGACCAGGTCATTCTCCATGGTGACCTCGATGCCGAGGCCGCCGAACTCGCCCTTGGTCTGCACGCGCATATCCTGCGCCTGTTCGGCATTCATGTAGGAGGAGTGCGGATCGAGAGAGGAAAGCATGCCGTTAATGGCGTTCTCGACCAGCGACTTGTCGTCGGGCGGCGTGACATATTGTGCCCGCACCCGCTCGAAGATGTCGCCGAAGATCGCCAGCTGCTTGTAGGTCTCCGATCCCGCAGCGTTCGCCGACGAGCCAGGAGCACCATAGACAAGGCTCATGGCGGATGCGCCCATCAGCGCACCGGCAAACAGAAGCGACAGTTTCCGCATCATTTCACGTCCTTCCAGAAAAACGGTCCGCCCACCATGGGGTCGGATCGACGGGTTTTCCATCCTTGCGGAACTCGACGTAGAGTTCCGGCGTGGCATTTCCATTCTTCGAAACCGAGGTGCTTGCCACCCGGGCCTCTCCCATCGCACCGACCGGCTCTCCTGCGAGCACTGACTGGCCAGTCACGACGCTGATTCTGCTCATCCCCGCCAGAACGACATGATAACCGTCGCCAGCATTGAGGATCAAGAGTTGACCATAGGAGCGAAACGGCCCCGCATAAAGCACATTCCCATCCGCCGGAGCGGTGACGATGGCTCCCGATTGTGTCGCAAGCATGTCGCCAAGCATCACCGCGCCATTACCGTCGTCCGCGCCAAACCGGCGTTTGATGCGGCCGGTGACCGGCAGCGCGATCTGCCCCTGCAGCGCCGAAAAGGGCGCGGTCGCGGTGAGCCGGTTGCCTTCGGGAACCGGCAGCGACGCCAACGATGCCGTTTTGTCGCTGTCCGTCTGAACGTCACCCGGCTGGCCCGCGGCGGCTGCCTTTGCGGCATCCGCGGCCTTGCGGGCCTTGTCGGCCTGCGCTTCGAGCGAGGCGATCAGGTCCTTCAGGCTGGAGGCCTTGGCCGCCAACTGCGCGGAACGCTGCTGTTCGGCCGCCATTTGCGCCTGCGTATCGGCCTCGAGCTTCTGCTTGGCTTCCAGCAGCATGCCGAGCCGCTTCTTTTCCGCCACCTGCTCGCCGACAGCGTCCGTCAGCCGCGCCCGCTCGGCCTCGATCGAGGCCGTCACCCGGGTCTGCTCCTTGAGGTCGGCCAGCAGGCTGTCGGTCTGCTGGCGCAATTCCGGCACCACGGCGCCGAGCAGGATGGCGCTGCGCACCGACGACAGCGCGTCCTCCGGCTTGACCAGGATCGCCGGCGGCGGGTTGAGCCCCATGCGCTGCAGCGCGCCCAGCACTTCGGCCAGCACATCGCGTCGCGCCATGAGCGAGCCGCGGATTTTCTGTTGCTGGTTCTTCAGCCCTTCCAGCTTGGCGCCGATATCCTCGATGTCCTGGCCAAGCTTCTGCTCGGTCATCGCCGACTGGATCAGCGCGGCGGTAATCGAGGCATGGTCCTTCTTGACCGCGGCGATATCGGCGGCGAGCTTGGCAAGCCGTTCGGACGACAGCGTTATTTCCTTGGAAACCTGCTCGTACTCGGCGCGGCTCTGGTCCGGATCGGGCGCCATGTCGAGCGTGTTTTCGGCCCGCGCCGAGTGGAGCGACAGGAACATCGCCACCGCAGCCATGCCGCAGCGCGCGCGCCAGGAGCCCCCTGTCGGGCCCGTTGTCGATTTCCAGCCCTCAAACATTCGCGATCTATACTATCCGCGGCTTCGTTAACGAACCATCAACCATGTTTGACCAGCCCGTCCCCGAATGGATGTTGCCCCAAGTGGTCCCCGTTTTGGGCAACGACATGCATCAAAACCACAGATTCTCAATCTAGCTCGGCATTGGGGCGGAAATCCGGGCAATGGGCGACGAATCACTGCTGATTGCAACTCTAGCGGCAGGCTCACGCGCGATGATAGGGGTGGCCGGAAAGGATCGTCGCCACTCGGTAGAGTTGCTCCCCCAGCATCACCCGCACCAGCTGATGCGGCCAGGTCAGCGCACCGAACGACAGCACCAGATCGGCCTGGTCGCGCAGCGGTGGATCGTGGCCGTCGGCGCCCCCTATGGCCAGAACCAGCGCCTTGCGCCCACCGTCGCGCAACTGCCCGATGCGATTGGCTAAATCCTGAGAGGAAAGGCTCTTGCCGCGCTCATCGAGCAGGATCAGCGCCGTGCCCGGCTGCAGCTGCGCCTGCAGTCGGGAGCCTTCGTCGCGCTGGCGCTCGATAGCGCTCTGCGCCCGGCCCTCGGTGATCTCGGTTATCCCGACAAATTCAAGCCCGACCGCCGGCCCGCTCTTGGCGAAGCGCTCGAAATAGCGGTCGGCCAACTCCCGCTCGGGGCCGGCTTTCATTCGGCCCACGGCATGAACTGAAATCTTCATCCTCGCCTCTATAAGCCGCTAATGCATGTCACCCAAAAGTGGGAAGCGGTTTTGGGGCAATGACATGCATCAAAACAAAGGCGGCTTAGTGGAGGGTCTCTTCCTCGAGATCCGGCGCCTGCCACATCTTTTCGAGATTGTAGAATTCGCGGACTTCGGGGCGGAAGACGTGGACGATGATGTCGCCCGAATCGATCAGGACCCAGTCGGCGCCGGACAGCCCCTCGACGCGCGCCGTGCCGAGGCCGGCATCCTTGAGCGCCTTGAGGAGATGGTCGGCGACAGCCGAGACATGCCGGTGCGATCGGCCCGACGCGACGACCATGTAGTCGCCGAGGCTCGATTTCCCCTGAATGTCGATTGAGACGATGTTTTCGGCCTTGGAGTCTTCCAGACTGGCAAGGACTGTGTTGATGGCGCGGGACACGGCGTCGTTTACGCTGATCCCGGCCGGCGAAGGCACGATGTCGGCCTTCTTCCGCAGTGCTGTTCTCAGTGTATTTCCTTTCGCAGCAAGAACAACCAAATCACCCCAAAAGCAGGTGACACCACTTAGATAGGCAGAGTTCCGTTGCAGTTTCAAGACGCAGTCACAACTGACGCGAACTCGCCGATTGCCAGCCTGTTCCATGCGGGGCGCAAAAAAGATCGGAACCCTGGCGTCTGGCATGGGTTATCGGCTGACCGACCAACCGGAAACCCGTCATGCCGATCGACCCACAAAACACGCTTCTCACAGTCCAGGCCGGCCTGGCGCAGCTCAGTACGCTGATTGTCTCCTATTCCTTCTCGGCCATCGGCGCCATCATCCTGCTGGTGGTCGGCTATATCGTCGCCGGCCTCGCCGAGCGCTCGATCTTTGCCGGCCTCGGCCATATCCACGGTTTCGACGCCACGCTGCGGCATTTCTTTTCCAAGATCGTCCGCTACGCCATCCTGATCCTGGTCGTCATCATGGTGCTCGGCCAATTCGGCGTGCAGACCGCCTCGATCATCGCCGCGATCGGCGCCATCGGCCTGGCCATCGGCCTGGCGCTGCAAGGCACGCTGCAGAACATCGCCGCCGGCATCATGCTTCTGGCGCTGCGGCCGTTCCGCATCGGCGAATCCGTCGAGGTCGGCGCCATTTCAGGGTCGATCGAGGAAATCGGTCTGTTCGCCACCAGGCTCAGGACCGCCGACGGCGTCTACATACTGGCGCCCAATTCGACGCTGTGGAACCAGCCGGTCCGCAACTTTTCGCGCAACGGGGTGCGCCGCTCCGACATCAGCCTGAGCATCGGCTCGTGGAACGACATCGACGGCGCCCAGAAGACATTGCTTGCCCTTGCCGGTGCCGACAAGCGCATCCGTCGTGAACCGGCGCCGATCGCCTTCGTGGCCAGCCTCGGTGATACGACCGTTTCGCTTACCTTGCGCTATTGGACCTCGGCGGCCGACTATTTCTCCACGAATATCGACATGACGAAGCGCGCAAAGCAGGCTTTCGACAGCGAGGGCATCTCCATCCCGCTGCCGCCGCCGGAAGCGCCTGCACAAGAGACCCGTAAGCAGTAAGCAGCCGCGAGGCGTCCAGAGCGCTTTCCCCCCGGCCGTGCGAAGGAAACCGGTTCAGTCCTTGGTCCGGCCTGCGGTCTCGTCCGGCGCATAAGCGAGTTCGACCGGCAGCGGCGCCTGTGCCGTCATCGGCGCGAAGCTGCCGGTGTCGGTGGCGGGTACCGCCTGTGTGGTGAACACACGCAACAGCACGAACAGGCAGAAGGCGCAGGCGATGACGACAGTAACATAGATGAAGGCCTGCGTGCCGAAGACGGCCGACAGCGCCGTGACGATACCCGGCACCACGAACCCGGCCAGCGACCAGGCGAACAGGAGCGAGCTGGACAGCGCCACCATGTCGTCCTTGCCGGCCCGGTCGGCGGCGTGCGCACTGGACAGCGAATAGATCGATTCCGAGGCGCCGTCCCACAAGACATAGATCACCAGCAGCGCCGGCAGCGCGCCGCCGTCGAAACCGAGCGCGAACATGCCGGCCACCGCGGCCAGCGCGGATGCCCCGATCAGCACGTAACGGCGATCGGTGCGGTCGGAAATCCAGCCGAAGGGAAGCTGCAGGATCAATGTGCCGAGCGGCATCACCGAAAGCAGCAACGCCACATCGGCCTGGCTGTAGCCCTTGGCCGTGGCATGGATCGGCGCGAAACCGGAAATCGACATCGACAGGCCGCCGACCGCCAGCATGCCGGCAACGCCGACCGGCGAAATCCGCCAGGCCCGGCGCAGCGCCACGGAGGCGGCCTGCGGCGCCGGTGGCTGCGCCAGCCGTGTCATGCCGACGGGCAGGATCGACAAAGCCGTGAAGGCAATACCGATCAACGGCGCGTCCGCGGTTTTGATGTCGACCAACGCCAGCGTCGCATAGCCGACGCCGAGCCCGGCGACATAGGCGACGTAGAAAAAGGCCATCACCCGGCCGCGTATGGTGTTGGCCACGGCATCGTTCAGCCAGCTCTGCGCGACGATGAACAGGCCGCATATGGCAAAGCCGTAGAGAGCACGCGCGCCGATCCACGGCACGGGATGCGGACCGGCGCCGATGGCCGCGTTGGACAGCGCGATCAGCGCAGACAGCACCATGAAGGCGCGGGCATGGCCGACCCTGCGCACCAGCGGCCCGGTCAGGATGCAGCCGGCAAGACCGCCGGCCGACAGGCCGGTGACGATCAGCCCGGCCCAGGTCGGATCGAAGCTTTCGACGCCGAGCCGGACCGGGATGTAGGCAAACATCAGCCCGTTGCCGATGGCGATCAGCGCCATCGACACGATGACACTGGCGATCGCGATCAGCGGCGTCGGCGCGCTGCTATGCTCCGGTTCGATTTTGGTATGGTGCTTCACGGGAGTGGCCATGTTCAGACACGATCGCCCATTCGGCGGCGAAAAGCCCCTGCAAAAACGACATCAGCGATCTTCCTTCTCCCGCAAGGGAAGAAGGAAGATCCGTGCAAGCCCTACCCCTTCGCCATCTTGCGGATCGCGCTTGACGACAGCGATGAGCGCGGGCCGTGGATGAAGGTCCAGGCCGGCGCCTTCATGTGGGCGAGCAGTGGCGCGTCGCCTTCGTCGATGCGGGCATAATCGAAGGTCTTGGCGACCACCGACGACAGGAACGACAGCGTCGCGCCCGGCCGGTCGATGACCGCGATGGGGAACGTCAGCACGATCTCGCGCCAGCGCTGCCAGCGGTGGAAATCGCGCAGACTGTCCGCGCCCATGATCCAG
The DNA here is from genome assembly GCF_002294905.1 of Mesorhizobium sp. WSM4308. Classification (NCBI taxonomy): domain Bacteria; kingdom Pseudomonadati; phylum Pseudomonadota; class Alphaproteobacteria; order Hyphomicrobiales; family Phyllobacteriaceae; genus Mesorhizobium; species Mesorhizobium sp. WSM4308. The sequence goes on from NZ_NSFW01000003.1 coordinate 436,583, forward strand.
ACGAAGTCGACACCCGGATTGCGCGCCTTGACCAGCGCCAGCGTGTCGGCGGTGTAGCGCACATGATGCGCCGCCTCGAAGGCGGTGATCTTGATCTTCGGGTTCTTGGCGATCTGCTCGGACAGTTGCAGCCGCTCGGCCAGCGGCGCCAATTCCCGCGTGCTCTTCAGCGGATTGCCCGGCGTCACCATCCACCACAGCTGGTCGAGCGCCAGGCGCCTCAGCGCGATCTCGGCGACCAGTGCATGGCCCGCATGCGGCGGATTGAACGAGCCGCCGAACAGGCCGACGGCCAGGCCTTTCTCGGCATGCGGCATTTTCAGGTAGGCGGAGGGCACTGGCGGTCCGGAAGATGCCAGCATCGCCTCAGGCTCTGACAACGAGAAGCTTCAAGGCCTCACCTGTCCCGACCCGCGCACGCGATATTTGAACGAGGTCAGCTGCTCGACGCCGACCGGCCCGCGCGCATGCATCTTGCCGGTGGCGATGCCGATCTCGGCGCCCATGCCGAACTCGCCGCCATCGGCGAACTGCGTCGAGGCATTGTGCAGCAGGATCGCCGAATCGATCTCGTTGAAGAACCGCTCCACGGCTTTCGGATCCTCGGCGATAATCGCCTCGGTGTGATGCGAGGAGAAGGTCTCGATATGCTCGATCGCGCCACCGATGCCGTCGACCAGCTTCACCGCGATGATGGCGTCGAGATATTCGGTCACCCAGTCGGCATCGGTCGCCGGCTTGGCGTCGAAAAACACCTTCAGCACCTCTTGATCGGCATGGATCTCGCAGCCGGCGGCGCGGAGCGCATCGAGGATCGGCACCAGATGCGTGGACGCCACCGCGCGGTCGACCAGCAGCGTCTCGGCCGCGCCGCAGACGCCGGTGCGCCGCATCTTGGCGTTGACGGCGATCTTGACCGCCATGTCGAGGTCGGCGGAGCGGTCGATGTAGAGGTGGCAGATGCCTTCGAGATGGGCGAAGACCGGCACGCGCGCCTCGCTCTGCACCCGCCCGACCAGGCTTTTGCCGCCGCGCGGGATGATGACGTCGAGCGCACCATCGAGCCCCTTCAGCATCTCGCCGACGGCGGCGCGATCGGTGGTCGGCACCAGTTGGATGGCGTCATCCGGCAGGCCGGCGGCCTTCAGGCCCTCGACCAGGCAGGCATGGATGGCAGCGGACGAATTGAGCGAATCCGAACCGCCGCGCAGGATCACCGGATTGCCTGCCTTGAGGCAGAGCGCACCGGCATCGGCCGTCACGTTCGGGCGGCTCTCATAGATGACGCCGACGACGCCGAGCGGCGTCCGTACGCGCTCGATCCGCAGGCCATTCGGCCGTTCCCATGCGGCGATCACGTCGCCGACCGGATCGTTGAGTTCAGCGATTTCGCGGATGCCGTCGGCCATGGCACGGATGCGCGCCGGATTGAGCTTCAGCCGGTCCATGAAGGAGGCGGAAAGCCCTGACTCCTGGCCATTCGAGATGTCGATGGCGTTGGCGTCGAGAATGTCCTGTTGCCCGGCGACGATCGCCTCTGCCATGGCAAGCAGCGCGGCGTTCTTGGCGGCGGTGGCGGCGATGGCCAGCGGTCGGGCGGCGGCGCGGGCGCGGCGGCCGATATCGGCCATCAGCGCCACGGTGTCATCCCCGGATTTTTCATGCAGCTTCAGCATGGCTCATCCTCCGCTTATGTCGCCTCCCGCGTGACTCACCACGAGATCATCGCGGTGGATCATCGCCGAACGCGCTTCGTAACCGAGCACGGTTTCGATCTCGGCCGTCTTCAGGCCTGCGATCCTTACGGCATCGGCGGCATCATAGGCAACCAGCCCGCGCGCGATCTCGCGGCCCTCGGGCGACAGGATCGCCACCGTATCGCCGCGCGAAAAATTGCCGCTGACCAGTTTGACGCCGGCCGGCAGCAGCGATTTGCCCGATGCCAGCGCACCGACGGCGCCGGCGTCGACCGTCAGCCGGCCGGCCGGTTCGAGCTGGCCGGCGATCCAGGTCTTGTAGCCCTTGACCGGATTGGCGCTCGGCCGGAAGAAGGTGGCGCGTTCTCCGCGCTCGATCGCCATCAGCGGCGACAGCCGCGTGCCCGAGGTGATGATCATCGCCGTGCCGGCGGCGGTGGCGATCTTGCCGGCATCGAGCTTGGTGCGCATGCCGCCGCGCGACAGTTCGGAGGCGGCAGCCCCCGCCATCGCCTCGATGTCTGATGTGATGCGGTCGACCACCGGAATGAACTTGGCTTGGGGGTCGCGCACCGGCGGCGCGGTGTAGAGCCCGTCAATATCGGAGAGCAGCACCAGGAGGTCGGCGCCCATCATGGTGGCAACGCGCGCGGCCAGCCGGTCATTGTCGCCATAGCGGATTTCTGAGGTGGCCACCGTGTCGTTCTCGTTGATGACCGGCACCGCCTTCATCTTGAGCAATGTCGAGATCGTCGCCCGCGCATTGAGATAGCGGCGGCGCTCCTCCGTGTCGCCAAGCGTCAGAAGAATCTGGCCCGACTTCAGGGCGCCCCTGCCGAGCGCATCCGACCAGGCGCCGGCGAGCGCGATCTGTCCGACCGCCGCCGCCGCCTGGCTTTCCTCGAGCTTCAGCGCCCGCTTGCCGAGGCCAAGGATGGTGCGGCCAAGCGCAATGGCGCCGGAGGAGACGACGAGGATTTCGGCGCCACCCTGGGCAAGCACCGCGATGTCGTCGGCGAGCGAGTCCAGCCAGTCGCGCTTCAGGCCGCTCGCCCGGTCGACGAGCAGCGCCGAGCCGATCTTGACGGTGATGCGCCGGTATTTTTTCAGCGACTGCATGGCCTTACTTTTCCCAGCGCGTCTCGACCGGCGCGGCAATCTGCGCCCGCGCCTCGGCAACGACGGCCATCAGCGCCCGAAGCACCGCCTCCACGCCTTCGCCGGTGACGGCGGACAGCAGCATCGGCGCCCGGCCCGCGGCGCGCTTCAGCGAGGCGACCTTCTTCTTGCGTTCATCGGCATCGAGCGTGTCGACCTGGCTGAGCGCCAGGATCTCGGCCTTTTCGGTCAGGCCGTGGCCATAGGCCTCGAGCTCGGCGCGCACGGTCTTGTAGGCCTTGCCCGGATTTTCCTCCTGCGCCGAAACCAGGTGCAACAGCACGCGCGTGCGCTCGACATGGCCGAGGAAACGGTCGCCGATGCCGACGCCCTCATGCGCGCCCTCGATGAGGCCCGGAATGTCGGCAATGACGAATTCGCGCGCATCGATGCGCGCGACGCCGAGGCCGGGATGCAGCGTCGTGAAGGGATAATCGGCGATCTTCGGCTTGGCCGCGGTGACGGCGGCCAGGAAGGTCGACTTGCCGGCATTGGGCAGCCCGACCAGCCCGGCATCGGCGATCAGCTTCAGCCGCAGCCAGATGTTGAGTTCTTCGCCGGGAAGGCCGGGATTGGCGCGGCGCGGCGCCTGGTTGGTCGAGGTCTTGAAATGCTGGTTGCCGAAGCCGCCATTGCCGCCCTTGGCGAGCAGGAAGCGCTGGCCGACCACGGTGAGGTCGCAGATCAGCGTCTCATTGTCTTCCTCGAACACCTGCGTTCCGGCCGGCACTTTCAGCGTCACGTCGGCGCCCTTGGCGCCGGTCATGTTGCGGCCCATGCCGTGGACGCCGGTCTTGGCCTTGAAATGCTGCTGGTAGCGATAATCGATCAGCGTGTTCAGCCCGTCGACCGCTTCCAGCCAGACATCGCCGCCGCGGCCGCCATCGCCGCCGTCCGGCCCGCCGAACTCGATGAATTTCTCGCGCCGGAACGACACCGAACCGGCGCCCCCGTCACCCGAGCGGACATAGACCTTGGCTTGATCGAGAAATTTCATGGGATTGCAGTTTCTTTTATTGGCCTTGCGGCATTGCTCTAAACCTTGGGCCTTGCTCTAAACCAAGGCGCGGTCAAGGGCGAGACCGTTTTATGACAATGGCCGCGTGGGGTCGGCCGGAGACATGTCGGGATGAAACTTGTAACCTACAACATCCAGTACGGCATCGGCCTTGATGGACAATACGATGTCGCCCGCATTGCCGACACGGTGTGCGGTGCCGATGTGATCGCGCTGCAGGAGGTCACCCGCAACAATCCAAGGAACGGCGGGCGCGACATGGTCGCCGAGATCGGCGAGGCGCTGCCCGACTATTTCGCCGTCTATGGCAGCAATTTCGAGGCCAATATCGGCTCGCGCATCGAGAACGGCCGCGCCATCACCACCACCTTCCAGCTCGGCAACATGATGCTGTCGAAGACGCCCATTCATCTGTCGCGCAACCTGCTTTTGCCGCGCAGCCGCAGCTTCGAGATGATGAATTTCCAGCGCGGCGCGCTGGAGGCGCTGATCGAGACGCCGCTTGGTTTCATCCGTTTCTATTCCATCCATCTCGATCACCGCAGCCCGGTCGAACGCGCCAGGCAGATCCAGTTCCTGCGCCGGCGCCTGTTGAACTATGCGCTCGAAGGCGGCGCATTGTCCGGCGTCGCCGAGATCGGCCTGCCGGAACTGCCCCATCCCGAGGCCTTTGTCGCCATGGGCGATTTCAACATGCTGGCCGGCTCGCCCGAATATGTCGAACTCGCCGGCCGGCCGGACCATGAATTCGGCATGCCGCTGACCGCCGACTTCGCCGTTGACGCCGCCGTGCGCCTCGATGTCACCGGCGACGATCTCGCCAGCTGGGTCGACCCCAAGGACCCGGCAAACACCAGCCGCCACAAGCGCATCGACTACGTCTTCACCAGCGCCTCGCTGGCCCGATCGCTGCAGCGCCTGTGGGTCGACCGGCAGGCAACCGGTTCGGACCATCTGCCGGTATGGGCCGAACTGGGCTGACGCACCTCATCAGGCTGCGTTTTCGCGTTCGACGATCGCCATCATGATCGTATCGCCGTATTGCCCGTCGATATGGATAGCGTCGCGCTGCAGACCCTCCCTGACAAACCCGACCTTGTCGTAAAGAGCGATGGCGCGGGCATTGTCGGCGTGTACGAACAGCTCGACGCGGACAAGGCCCACCTTGCGTGCCTGCGCCAAGGTCGCATTGATAAGCCTCAGTCCGAGGCCACGCCCGCGATGGGAAGTAACAATCCCCATTCCAAGGCTGCCGCGATGCGCATGGATGAGCCGGTCATGGCGTGAGATATCGCACCAGCCGACAACCTCGCCGCGAACAACGGCCACGAAACCTGGATCTCCGGCCGCGATACGGTCCAATACGAAGCGCCGCGTTTGATCCAGTGGCGGCGCCTCGAGGAAGGACAGGTACTTCCGCTCACGCGCAACGAGATCGAGCGCGCGATGAAAACTGTCGATGTGATCCGGCGTTATCGGCGCGATCGCGATCGTTTCGACATCGTTGCTGTCATCGACCATTGGCTTGCCCGGCGCCATTCATCAAAAATGCACCCAGTTGCGCAGGCTCGTCCACGTCTTCCTGTCGAGCCTGTAACGCTCGACCGGCACCTGGCCGGCGACGATCGAATTCAGCATGCCCTGCCCGGCATACTGGAAGCCGCACTTGTGGATGACCCGGCGCGAGGCCGGATTGATCACCCGCGTCGAGGCATGCAGCACCTGGACCGACGTCTGCTGGAAGGCGAGGTCGACCAGCGCGTGGGCGGCTTCCGTCGCATAGCCGCGCTTCCAGTAGGGTTCGCCGATCCAGTAGCCGAGCTCCAGCCCGCGATCGGTGGTGTTGAGCCCCGCGCAGCCGACGAACGTGTCGGTGCCGGCCAGCGTCAAGGCGTAGGCGATGCCGGCGCGGCGCGACCGTGTCATGGCCAGGAATGCGCGGGCCTCGGCCTCACCATAGGGGTGCGGCATGCGCGCCAGCATCTCGGCGACGTGACGGTTGTCGGCAAGCTCGACCAGTTGCGCGATGTCGCTCTCGCGCGGCGCCCGCATCACCAGCCGCTCGGTGGCCAGCACCGGGCAGTCTATCGCGTAACTTTCGTCTTCTGAGTCTTCCGCTTCGGCAACCATTTCAAAGTCCTCCAGGCACAAGAAAAAGGGGAGATGGAAACCCATCTCCCCTGATCCTTTTCCTGGCGTTGCCAGACACCGGTTCCCGAGATGGGTGCCGGTGTTCTAGTGCGGAACCGGCTACTCCGCGGCTTTGGCGATCGGATTGACCGATACGTAGGTTCGGCCGTTGGCTTTCTTGTTGAAGGTGACCGCGCCTGATTCGAGCGCGAAAAGCGTATGGTCCGTGCCCATGCCGACATTGACGCCGGGATGCCACGTGGTGCCGCGTTGACGAATGATGATGTTGCCCGGGATGACGGCTTCGCCGCCGAACTTCTTCACGCCCAGACGCTTGGAATGCGAGTCGCGACCGTTGCGCGACGAGCCGCCAGCTTTCTTGTGTGCCATCTAACTAACTCCGTTGCGCCGCAAGGCGCCTAAAAGGCCTTATGAACGCGTTCGCGTTCCGTTTCAAGTCCGATCCGGCGGATGTTTCGCCGGAAAAATTACTTCTTCGCCAGTTCCTTGGCCTGCTCGCGCCAGTCCTTGATCTGGTCGGCGCTAAACGGCATGTGCTCGTCGATCTTGGCGACATCCTTGTCGGTCAGCTTGGCGAGTTGCGCGAAGGTGATGATGCCCTGCTCGTTGAGGTCCTTGGCGGCGACCGGGCCGATGCCCTTGATCACGGTCAGGTCGTCCGGCTCGCCCTTCGGCGCCTTGAACAGCGGCGCGGCGGCCGTCTCGGCCGTCACTTCCGCCTTGGGGGCGGCTTCCTTCTTGGCCTTGGCCTCCTTCGGCGCGGCGTCGGCAGCAACCTCGGCCTTGGCTTCCGCCTTCACGGCGGCCTTCTTGGCCGGCTTGGCGCCACCCAGCAGGATCTCGGCGATCCGCACGGTGGTCAAAAGCTGGCGATGGCCGATCTTGCGGCGCGAGTTCTGGCGGCGGCGCTTCTTGAAAGCGATGACCGTGCGGTTCTTGCCCTGCTCGACGACTTCGGCCGTGACCAGAGCGCCATCGACGAACGGCGCGCCGAACGTGACATTCTCGCCCTCGCCATGCGCGAGCACGTGGCCGATCTCGACGATATCGCCGACATTGGCTTCGACTTTTTCGATCTTCAGGAGATCGTTGGCGGCAACGCGATACTGCTTACCGCCCGTTTTAATGACTGCGAACATTTTTTGCCTTTCGCTGTTCGGTCGGCCTTGATGAACCGCCTGAGGCGATTCGGCCGTCTTTTTGTCAGTCTGCGGGTTCAAAAAACAAGCGGCGCGGAAGAACCCTCCACGCCGATTGCGCGCTGTCCCTAACCGAAGGTTGCGCAGGAGTCAAGGCAACAGCCGTTGCCGGGACAGTCATTGACCGGCAAGGACCAGGCATGTCGACATGACCGCCCGGCGTCGCCGTCGCCCGGCGGCGAGGATGCGTGGTTGGCCCGTGAAACGGCGTGGGCTCGCCTGCAAAGACCTGCTCTGTTTCAGTCGCTTGTCCCGCAGGCCGGACGACAAGCCAAATATCGGTGGATTTGGCCTTGTAACCTGCCCCTTCAGCCGTTATCTAGTGCGCCGCGCCGGCAACGGCCGACCATGACCGCGGAGAGGTGGCAGAGTGGTCGAATGCACCGCACTCGAAATGCGGCATGGGTGCAAGCCCATCGGGGGTTCGAATCCCTCCCTCTCCGCCATTTAGCTTCCATAAAAATCCTTTCCTTTCAAAAGCTTCCTTGTTGCGCTTGACCAGCACGAAGCGAAACATATCTTAGACTGTGTAACAAACTGTGTAACATTAGAGAAAGATAATGCGACGTTCCGCAGCGCCAAAGCCGCATAAACGTGAAGGCATCTGGTATCTCGTCCGCAGGGTGCCGAAGGAATTCGCGGCGTTTGATCGCCGCTGCCTAGTACGCATTTCCACGGGCGTCGCCGTGGCTGACGATCCCCGCGGTGTACGGGCGCGAGATGCAGTGCAAAGCCTCGGCGCGGGGCTGGAGGCGTATTGGCGTAGACTGCGGGAAGGCCAATCCGCCGAGGCGGGGCTGCGTTTCGAAGCCGCGAGGAAGCGCGCGCGGTCATTTGGATTGGCCTATCGCACTAACGAGGAACTAGCAGCGGGGCCGCTCGACGAACTCATGGCCCGTATCAAGCTGCTCCTCGACAAAAAATCGATCGAGGACGCGCAGGACGTCTCGGCCGTCATGGGTGGGGAGAAGCGGCCAGCGGTCCGCCTGAGCGGTCTTATCAAGGAATTCGAGACGATCGAGCAACAGAACTTGCTGACCATGTCGCCCAACCAAATCAAGAAATGGCGTAACCCCAAAAAGCGCGCAGTTGCCAATCTGGTTGGAGTCATTGGCGACAAGGAGATCGCAAGCCTCACTCGGGACGACGCAATCGCGTTCCGCGAGTGGTGGCAAAAGCGGATCGTTGAGGATGGACTTGATATCGGTACGGCCAACAAGGACATCGGCCATGTTTCGAAAATGCTGCGCGTCGTCGATCTGACTCACCAGCTCAAGCTGGAGCCGGTTTTTCGAAACCTGCGTCTTTCCGGCGCCGTCCCCGGGCAACGCGCTGCGTTCACAGCGGAGTTCATTCAGGAGAAGATACTCGCTGAAGGCGCGCTCGACGGACTCAATGACGAAGCCCGCCATCTAATCTATGTGATTGCCGATACCGGACTCAGGCTTTCTGAAGCGGCAAACCTCACCACCGAAACAATCCACCTCGATCGAGAAATCCCGCATGTGCGGGTGCGCCCCAATGGCCGTCGCTTGAAGACCGGTCATTCAGCCCGTGACATTCCCTTGGTTGGCGGCGCACTTGCAGCCATCAAGCTCCATCCGGACGGCTTTCCTCGTTATCGCGACAAGGCCGCGTCACTTTCAGCGCTCGTCAACAAGGTGCTCGCCAGCAAGGAACTTCTGCCGACTTCCGAGCATAGTCTTTATAGCCTGCGACACACTTTCGAGGACCGGCTGACGGCAGTTGAGGCGCCGGAGAAGGTAATTGCTTCTCTGATGGGCCACAAATGGATCCGGCCCAAATACGGCGCGGGACCTTCGTTAGCGCAAAAGCGCGAGTGGCTCCAAAAAATCGCTTTTACCCCGCCCGGGCGAATGTGATTGCGGCGCCATCCAGGCCTTGAGAACCAACCTCACGGCTCCAGCTGTCCGAGCCATTTAGGTTGAGCGTGGCCAGCACGCGCTGCGCTCGCTCGCGATTTCCGAGCTTCCGCCGCATTTGTTCGACCTCGTATTCCAGCCTTTCGAAGGTCGGTATATAGGCATCTCCATGCCGGATGACCAAGTAGGCGGCAACAGCTAGACACCATTCTAGCTCCGTGGCCGATGGATCGGAAAAAGGGGCGACGCCATACCAAGACGAGCAACGCCTCTCGAGGGCTTCCGAACTAGGCAAACGGCCAGCATGTGGCATGGGAAAGAAACCTATGCCTGATCGACGAACCTAAAGTGCTCACGAAGCTTGACCGGTACGCGGGCCATCGGAGGGTTCTGCCTAAAACCGCCAAAAATTTTGAAACACCCATTCATCCGGCTCGAATTCAAAGGGATCGGCGATTTTTGGGTTATGGCTTGCAAGCATAGTTCAGCCCAGACAAGAACGCCTGATATCTTGTCGTGCACTGTCACCCTGCCAAATATGGTGCCGGCGACAACGGCAGTTTGGCGAGCAGAAGAATTCCCGAGACTGAGACGTTCTACGGCTTGGCCCATGTTCGCGCTCCTCCTCGATTGGAGACAGGATGGGCCATATGGAAGCGAATAAAAGGAGGTTGGTGACGAGTCTCGGTAGTGGAGTAGAAACGGGTGGAAAAGCTTGCGCTATTCGCCATCGGCGCCGCTAAGCGCATTTGAGAGAAGGGGCAGCGATCGCCAAGAGATGACGTCCGATCGCAAGCCGGCTAGAAATGCGACAGTGACGCGCCTTTTTTGGCACGACCTTAGCACCCGATCGGGCCTCAGCTGGTCGTCGTTGCGCAGCCGATCGGGTGCGATTTTTATAAAGCTCTCTTGGCTTTAGCTTTGAGAGCCCGTCATCGAGACAAATGCAAGGGAACGGTCCGCCCCCTGGGGACATTCGACATGCCGTGGCAGCTTCCTATGGTGAGCCAGCGCATTCCGATACACGTTTTCCGCGCTCTACCGTTGCTCCAGCACCTGTGCTGAGGCTGAGCGCTTGATCAGGACCCGACCGCTGCTGTTGCGGGATGGTGACTGGGTTGAGGTCGCGAAGACCTTGACCGCGGGTACGTTGTTCATCCCGATGAGCGCTGAGCCGAGAAGCAGCCAAGAACGCTTCCCGTAATCGAATCCTACGGGAACCGCGAAACCAGCGTCCAAAGGACGCAATTCTCCGACGTCGTTCACTCAAGCTCATCTCGCAACTTGAACGCTTGTATGAAGCCGCTGCATGTGCGCCGGTGGACCGGATTGCTGCTATCCAAACCACGTGCTCAGTTTCGCCCCCGTAATAACTCTACCGTCCGAAACGGCTTTCGCGCGTCAGGTCCACCCCACATGAAAGTTCCGCGAGCAGCACGGACGGAGAGGCCGGTCACAACTCCTTCGCGTGCTCTTTTACTACCGAATCAAGTGCCAAATGGAGAGGCACTGCCTTAGAGAACAGGAAGCCCTGCGCGGTTCTGCAGCCAAGCTTGTACAGAGTTTGCCGATCTGCCTCTGTTTCAACGCCCTCGGCCATGACCTCGATCCCGAGCGTCCTACCAAGATCAATCACCGCTTTGACAAGCAGCCGATTCTCCCGGGACTTGGCTAAGCCGCGAACGAAGCCCTGATCTATTTTCACCTTCCTGATCCGACTGTCCTTGAGCGATGCCAACGTCGAAAAACCGGTGCCGAAGTCATCGAGCGCGATAGAAATGCCAGCATGTGAAAGCCGGGCGAGCTTTTCATCCACTCTGTCCGGATCCACTGGGGCTTCTTCGGTAATCTCGATGTCGAACATCGTTGCAGGGAGGTCTTTTGCCGCCAGACCATTAAGAATCATCTCGTCAATATCGCCAGCTTCCAACTCGCACGGTGAAACATTCATCGCCACACGAACATCACGACGGTCAGCTTTGACCAAGCCCTCGATAAGAGCGCAACAGTCGGCGAATACCGTTTGAGTTAGCAGCTGAAGCATTCCAGTTTCGCGTGCCGCTGTCATGATCTCGGGCGGAGAAATGGGACCGTGAAGCGGGTGAGACCATCTTAGCAAGGCTTCAAAACTGACGACGGCTTCAGTTTCGAGTCTTACGATTGGCTGAAACCAAGCGACCAAGCTTCTCATCGTTATCGCCGAATGAAGATCGCGTTCGATTGACTGGCGGCGTTGCAACTCCCGGGCTAGCTCGGCATCGAACAGACAAAATTCATTCCTGCCGCGGCGCTTAGCTGTGTAAAGGGCGATGTCGGCCCGCAACAACATTTCCGTTAGTCCGGGGTTTTCAGCCAAGTAGATTCCTATAGACGCTCCAATGCGGACTGATGCGATCCCAGGATAGGGGCGAGCAAGCTTGGCTATGAGATTGGACGCGAGATTGGTGGGAGAAGGAGAATTCTTTCGCGAAGAAAAAACCAGCACGAATTCATCCCCACCGATGCGGGCGAGCGTTGAGCCCTCCGGTGCTTCTTCCTCTATTCGGCGGGCGATCCTGGCAAGCAGCTCGTCACCCGTTCTGTGACCGTAGGTATCGTTGACAGATTTGAACCCGTCCAGATCAATCAGCATGGCCACAAAGGGTCCATCGGTGTTCTCAAACTGATCGATTGCATGTTCGAGGCCCCGCCTGTTGAGGAGCGCGGTAAGATGGTCCTCCCTGGAATTGCGCTCCATTTCCGCGGCAAGCCGCTCGGCTTGATGTCTCAGGCGGCTCGCGTCACGGAAGCGCGCTTGTCCAACGAACGAGGATCGAACCAGGCCGCCCTCGAAAAGCAGGACGGCAAAAGCCAGAATGTAGTTTTCCGGGGCTCCCTTCGTCAGCAAACATGCGGCGGCAATGAGGAGTGGCGGTGTGATGAAGCATATCGCTGCCGCAGCATATGAGCTGCCGTACGTGACCGCGCCAGCTGAAATGCCCGCCAGAATTATTAGATGCAGCGATGCTTGAGACGTCGTGTATCCAGCCGTTAGGACGGCAAGGAATGACCAGGTGAATCCCGCCAGAAGAGCAAGCCTGCCAAACCAGCGAAGCCGCAGCCAAACCCGTGTCAGATCATCCTGGACTCCGGGTTCCTTCAGCTGATGACGGGCGAGTGCAAGGCGGGCGGCATTTATCGCATTAACGACCGAAAACCAGGCCGCGCCAGCAAGACCGTTCCCGGAAAGGGCCTGCACGGTCAAAATCAGCCCGGACAGCACAATGCTTATCGGCATTGAGACGAAAAGGCCTGCCCTCAGATCAGCGAGCTGGTCCTGAAGGATTCTCGCCTCCAGCGGATCTTCTTTTTCCAAGGCTGGACGGGTCAGCTTGCTTACTCCTGCTTGTCCGCAGCCTATGCAGCCCCCCTGAAGGACGGGTTAATTCTTCAATCGGAGATCAGCGTCGGGGAGCAGGATTACTCCGGTGCATCATGCACTCTCTCATCGCTCGCCCAGCACGCGCAAAAATGCGACTGCTGGTGCAGTATCACCGCTGGAGCTCCGCCGAAATCCCATGCCGGACAAGGGGAACATGTTGGGCAAAGCGAAGCCCCAGATGCCTTGCAAGCCGTGCCGCCAGGTGGTCTCTGGAGTAGAGTCCAACCAATATGTTCGTTGCATGGTAGAGCGGCGCCGCCGACAGGCGCAGCCGCCTTTCGTATATATGCAGCATGTCGGGGTCGCCAACATTGCGGCCGTCGCGGCACGCAGTCATGATTCCACGGGCGAGTTGCTTCTGGCTGCTGAGACCGATGTTGAATCCGTGAGCGGTCACCGGGTGCATGCCGATGGCAGCGTCGCCGATGAGTGCGGCGCTCGGCGCCCGGAATTTGTGCGCCCAGGTCGTGACCAGCGGATAGGTGTGGCGCTTGCTTGCCAAGGTCATTTTTCCAAGGCGCCCTCGACACCGTTTCGTCAACTCCGACAGGAACAAATCATCATCGAAGGCAAGCAGTCTATAGGCCTCGTTTGAGCGCAATGTGAGCAGCAGCGACGACATGCCCTCCGCGAGGGGCAATATCGCTATCGTCTGATGGTGATCGAACCATTCGATGGCGATCTGGTGGTGGGCGCGCTCGTGCCTCACTCGGCAAATCAGCATCGAGTGGCCAAGCCGGTTGATATCGGCGCCGATGCCTAGCAGATCACGCGTGGCGGACAAACGCGAATCCGCGGCAACAACCAGCCGAGCAGTTAAACGCGCGCCATTAGAGAGCGTTACGACTGCTCCTTCTTGGCTGTTTGTTGCATCGACGACCGAGTGGCCGCACAACAGCCGGGCGCGATCCTGCAAGCGGACGATTTTGAACAGCGCCTCGCGGATCCGGCAATTTGGAACCAAAACCCCCAGCGGTTCTCCAGAGTTGCTGGGAGGATCGAAACGAAGAGCGAATGCGCTCGAGCCGTTGAGCACGCGCGCGCCTTGAAGTGCTGATTTGTCCGAAGCCGGGATGACATCCCAGGCGCCGAGCTCGCGAAGGGTTCTGATCGAAGCGTTGGTCAGCGCGATTTCGCGACCATCGAAAGCCGGATTCGCCAGACTATCGAATGTGTTCTGTTCAACAACTGCCACCTTGAGTTCGCTTTGGGCAAGCGACGCAGCGAACGAAAGGCCGACCGGGCCGGCTCCAACGACAACGATGTCAAAATTATCGTCAGAGCCCATCAGCGTGCCGCCATCCGGTCGCCTATCCTCGTGTAACGGTGGAACTGAGCCGAGTGACATGAGCTCCGTGCCCGCCGCATTGCCTAAAGGCGCTGGGCCGGGAGATTCGCATCGATCGGCAACGAAGCACTCAAAGCGCTCAGAGGTGGATGCGGCTAACCGATCCCGCCCTTTCGCCGCGCAGCCGCGCAGATCGCCGCCAGCAAGCGAGACACTCGCGACGCTGGTCAGCGACGGCCGCGCCGCATCGATCGCCACATTCCACCTGGAACCCTTGCGCATACTACTCACGCTCCACGACGTCGAAGCGGGCTCTCTTGCGAGGGTGAGGGTATCGAACGTAGCGCTCTCTCTCGTCATCCCAGCCAAGGTAGCGGAAACTTTTATCCACGACCGCGCATATCTCATCAAGAACCTGCTGCATGGCTTCGATGTCGATGTCCTTGCAATTCAGTCGCCGATAGAGCAAAGCCCACGCGGCGACATAGTCGTCGAAATAGCGCGCGTCACTCGAACCAATGATCAACTTCGGACGGTTGATCGATTTCGAAAACGCACGTCCCAACCCCGATGATGCTCCGCAGCACGTTGACATCACGAGGATCTTCGGCGCTGGATGCGAGCCCTGGAACATTTTTACGAAGTCAGCCCAAAGAAGGCCACTTCGCCCACTGGACGAAGCGATCCCGTCACCATTGCCGTGCCCGGCGATGTGAAGCACGTCGCACTCCGCCTCCATCGCTCGTACTACAGCCTCACCAAATTTCGTTCGGTTCAACGCCATTTGGAGCTCCGCGCGGATGTTGACAGCCTTTAACAAGTGCTGCACGATCGGTCCCTCTTGCCTGTCGGCGAAGTAGTCATTTGCATTGTGGCAGTCGATGATGTGTACGGTGTTCATGGTACTCCAGCCGCTTGTTCGTTCATCGTCGTGACGAGCGGACACCACGCGCGCGGAACCGCGTGACGTGCGCTGGGTTCCGGTACCGTCGCATAGCCTCAAGGCGCGGGCCGGGAATCGGGATGGATCGGCAACGACGCACACAACCCATCAAAGGCGAAAGCTGTTGATCGGCCCCCTGTCCGCGCAAGCCACGCGGATGGTCAGCCAGCAAGCGAGATACACACGACGCCGGTCAGCTAATGGCTGCGCCGTAAGCACAAGGCATGGCCGACCACACGACAGAAAACCCAGAACCGTGAAGGTGCTGATAATGACGACCAATCTTTCCGTAAGTCATGCATTTCTCCGTCGAAGACTGGTCAATAGACCACGCCGATGAGTATGACCCTGATCTGGATCAGCCAGACATGACCAATCGGCACTGGCGGTTCACGGTCAGGTGATCGACCGTGACGTTCCACTTTGGAACCCGTGCGCACATTGCCAAGCTCTCGTCCGGCCACGCGAGGTACTCTCGTGGCATCACACGCCTCATACTGGGTGCAATGGGAGGCAGTCCTTCGCACGACAGAGGCTTTTCACAAATGTAGTGTGCAGCTTAGGTCAAGATGGTCATGGAGCATGGAGCATGGAGCATGGAGCATGGAGCATGGACAGCTTGTTCCCGACCGAGCCGGCTCGACTGACGAGCGCGATCCGCGCATCTTATGCACAGCGGATTGAAATCAGCGTTCCGGTTTGTCGTCCCGATCAATTAGTATCCGCTCGGCGGCTCCGTCGAGATCTTCGTATTGACCGCTTCGCAATGCCCAGACGAAGCCGGACACACCCAGTGCACCCAGAAAAAGGGCCACTGGTATGAGATAGAGCAACGTCGTCACGAGGATTATGCCGAATAGCTGACTGCGGAGCGTCCGACTTTTTGAATAACTTGCAGCGTCGCATTCGCCCCGAAGCCGTGCAAGCGCAATGCGTTTCCAATAACAAGCACCGATGAGGCAGACATGGCAATCGCCGCTAACAAAGGCGTGGCGTGGCCCAGGATGGCGATCGGCACGGCGACGGCATTGTAGACGATCGCAATCGCGATGTTCTGGCGGATCAGGTGTCCCGCCTTGCGCGAGACGTCCAGCGCGAGAGGCACTGCCAGAAGGCTTTCGCGCAGGAATACGAAGTCGGCGGCATTGCGGCCAATGTCGGCGGCGGTGGCCGGAGCGATCGAGACATGCGCCGCGCTCAGCGCCGGCGTGTCGTTGAGGCCGTCGCCAACCATCAGAACCTTGTGTCCGTCTTTCGCCAGGGTCTCGATGCGCTCGACCTTGCCCGACGGCAGCAGGCACGGAACGAAGTCCTCGACACCCAGCATTCTTGCAACTTCACCGCAGGCACCTGCGGTATCGCCCGACAGCATTTGCATCGACACCCCAGTATCGTTCAATCGCTTGATCGCCGCCGCCGCGTCGGCGCGCAGCGCATCCTCGAAATCGAAGGTCGCGACAATGAACCCGTCTTTTGTCAGCACCGTTCCGCCATAGCCATGGTTGCCTTCACCACCGGTCCGGGCCTTCCATCC
This sequence comes from Mesorhizobium sp. WSM4308, assembly GCF_002294905.1. Classification (NCBI taxonomy): domain Bacteria; kingdom Pseudomonadati; phylum Pseudomonadota; class Alphaproteobacteria; order Hyphomicrobiales; family Phyllobacteriaceae; genus Mesorhizobium; species Mesorhizobium sp. WSM4308. The sequence continues at coordinate 452,875 of NZ_NSFW01000003.1, forward strand.
AGCCCATCCGCGTCGACCCAGCCGCCAGATGCTTCCGGCGACAGTGGCTTCGATCCCGAACCCCGGATGCTCTGTGACGGCATCGAATTTGTGTTGCCCGCCAGGAGCGGCAAAGCCGGTTATGGCCTTTGAAAACGGGTGACGCGAGTGCGCGGCCATGTCTGCCGCGATTGCCAGCATGGCCGGATCGATCGACGATGCATTGAGGAGCCGGGGTTGTCCGAGCGTGAGCGTTCCGGTCTTGTCGAACACTGCGTTATCAATCGTCGCCAGGCGCTCCATGGCCGAACCGTCCTTGACCATGATGCCGTTCTCGAACAGACGCCGCGCGGCGACCACCTGAACGATCGGTACGGCGAGGCCGAGCGCGCACGGGCAGGTGATGATCAGAACGGCAATGGCGATCGTCATCGCCCGGTGCCAGTCGCCCGTCGCCGCCATCCAACCCAGGAATGTCACGAAGGCGGTGAGATGAACCACGGGCGCGTAGAGTGCCGACACGCGATCAGCGATGCGGCGATAGTGCGCGCGACCGCCCTCTGCGGCTTCCATCAGCCGAACCATTTCGGCGAGGAACGAATCCTTCGCGGCGGCGGTCGCCTCGATCGTCAGCGGGCCGGTAAGATTGAGCACGCCGGCCTGCACGGCTTCGCCCGGCGCCACGTTTTTCGGCGCGCTTTCGCCTGAGGCCAGCGAGCAGTCGAGATCAGACGCTCCGTGGATGATCTTGCCGTCGACGGGGATCCTTTCACCGGCCGCGATCAGCAGCTGCATCCCCGGTTCGATCTCGCCAACCGGCAGATAGTCGCGCGCGCCATCGCCGCGCAGCACCATGGCGCCGCGTGCGGCCAGCTGCGACAGGCCTTTCACCGCGGTGCGGGCACGTTCGCGCATCACGTGATCCAGCGTCCTGCCGATCAAAAGGAAAAAAAGCAGCGAAACCGACGCGTCGAAATAGGCGTGGTCGCCATGGTTGATCGTCTCATAGAGGCTCATGGCGTAAGCGAGCGACACTCCGACCGCGATCGGCACGTCCATGTTCATGCGGCCGTGGCGCAGTGCATTCCAGGCCGAGCGGAAGAAGATGCCGCCGGCGAAGGCGAGCGCTGGGATGGCGATCAATGCGGAGACCCAGTGAAACAGGTCGCGGGTAGCCCCTTCGGCCCCGGACCAGACAGAGACCGAAAGCAGCATGATATTGCCCGCCGCGAACCCGGCAACCGCGACGGCGCGGATCAACTCCGAAAGCGTCCTGTCCTTTTCATCAATCTCGGGGGCGAAGAGATGCGCCTGGTAGCCGAGCCGTCCAAGCGCGGCGACGAACGGTGGAACCTCGTCGCCACGCCAGCGGACCGAGACCCGTTTCGTCGACAGGTTGACGCGGGCGCTCTCGACGCGATCGAGCGTTCCCAACGCCGTCTCGATCGTCTGGATACAAGCTGCGCAATGAACGCTCGGCACCGAAAGATCGGTTTGGCGGAGATCATCTCCAAGCGATCGGCTCGCCAGCCTGATCTCTTGACTAGACGGCAGGACCGACGTGGTGCTGCCCAGATCAAGCGCCATTTCGGCGCCCGGTGCACAACAACTCATTTCAGCGCTCCATGGGAAATCATGATCCTGCGGACTTCGCGGTAGGGCTCGGCCAGACCGGCGTCAGCGTCGACTTCGACGATCCAGACGCCATCCTTCGGCATGTGCTGGGCTGCGAATTCCTGGCCGGAGGCGAGGGCGAGGTTGACCGCCTTGTCCTCTTTCTCGTAGGCGGGATGGCGAAACAGCACCTTGACGCCATGCAAGGCAATCGGCTTGCCGACGGCGTCGGTAAGGCTATAGCGGACCTCGCCCCATGCGATGGTCAGCTTGCCGGTCCAGCCGAGCGCTGCCTGCGCCCGCCCCTCCTCGGCCTTCTTGTTGAACTGCTGGCTCGCCACATAGGTGTTTTCGACGACAAGGCCGGTCCAGCTCGTGTTGGCGAGCGTTGCCATCGTCAGATTGACCGCGATGACCACCCCGAAAAAGGCTAGGATGATGGCCAGCATGTGCCTGCCGGTGAATACGCGGGGTTTTTCAGCGTTAGCGGTCATCTGGCAGTCTCCGGCGCGTTGAAGGTGGCGGTGTATTCGTCCGCCTCGAAGCTCGCCTTGTCCTCGACACGGAACTTGAAGGTCTGCGCTGTGCCCTGGATTTGATCCGCCGGCTGGCGCACGAAGACCTTCAGCATTTTCAGGCGGTCGGGTTCGACCGGAATGGCAAAAGAACGGCCTTCCGGGATGTCGTCGCCGACCACGCTCATCTCGGCGCCCTGCAAGCCTTGAATCGCGACAACGATCGTCCTTGGCTCGGGGATCATGTTGAGCAGCTTGACGGTGTAGCCGTTGCGGATCGAGCCGTCGGACAGCGTGACAAATTGCGGATTGCGATCATGCAGCACGTTGACTTCGAGCCGATCGCGCGTCAGCAGCGAATAGAGCAGACCCAGGCCGATCAGCGACCAGATACCCATGTAGACGTAGGTGCGTGGCCGAAAGATCTTGCGGATATGGAAATGCGCCACCTTGTCGGAGAACAGGCCATCAGCGGTCCTGACCTGCGACGGGTTGACTGAACTGGAGCCGCCCGCGGTCGCCAGCATCATGTTGGCGTTGTAGTCGGACAGTGTCGCATAGGAGATCAGCCCGCGCTCCTTGCCGAGCTTGTCCATGACCCCGTCGCAGGCGTCTATGCACAGCGCGCAGGTGATGCATTCCATCTGCTGGCCATCGCGGATGTCGATCCCCATCGGGCAGACCGCGACGCAGGCATTGCAGTCGACGCAGTCACCGACCGGCAGCCCTGCGGCAAGGACCTTCTTGGCGTGGCGAGAACGCGGTTCGCCGCGCCAGTCATTGTAGGTGACGGTGAGAGAACTTTCGTCGAGCATCGCTGCCTGGATGCGCGGCCATGGGCACATGTAGGTGCAGACCTGCTCGCGCATCAGACCGCCGAACGTGTAGGTGGTAGCCGTCAGCACGGCGACAGTGATGTAGGCGACGGGTGGCGCGGTGCCGGTGAAGAGTTCGCCAACCAGCGTCGGCGCATCGGCAAAATAGAAAATCCAGGCGCCGCCGGTCGCCGCACCGATGACCAGCCAGACGGCGTGCTTCGATAAGCGCAGCATCAGCTTGCGGGCGGTCCAGGGGCCTGCATCGAGTTTCATGCGAGCGTTACGGTCGCCCTCTATCGCACGTTCGACGACGAGGAACAGATCGACCCACACCGTCTGAGGGCATGCATAGCCGCACCAGGCACGGCCGACAGTCGAGGTGATCAGGAAAAGACCGACGCCCGCCATGACCAGGAGGCCGGCCACATAGAAGAATTCCTGGGGCCATATCTCGATGAAGAAGAAGTAGAAGCGCCGGTTCGCGAGATCGAGCAGGACTGCCTGGTCCGGGGCAAATGGACCGCGAGCCCAAGGCAGCCACGCAGCCAGGTAATAGATGCCAAGTGTGATCGTCATCACCAGCCATTTGAAGCGACGAAAGTTGCCCGAGGCGCGCTTCGGAAAGATCTTTTGACGCGCGGCATAAAGCGGCTTGCGGGTTTTGGCGGAATTGACAGTTTCTGTTTCGAGCCCTGTCAACTGCGTCTTGTCACGCATGTGCAACTCCACTTTCCCAGCCAATGTCAGGGGCACCTGTCGTAAAGCCTCGCCGTAGGATAGCCTTGCCGGGTTGTGCAGATCGCATTAGGGATGGTGTCGAGGCCCGGCTCACGCCGGGCCTCGTCCGCTTGGCAGGGGGGACCGAAGAATAGGACCTTCCATTCCTATTCTCCGCCGCCAAGCGAATGGACATAAACTGCAAGTTCCTTGACCTTGATCTCGCCGAGACGGCCAACCCAGGCCGGCATGACGCCCTGTTTTGGCGCACGGACCTGTGCGGCGATGGCTGTCTCACCGGATCCATAGAGCCAGATCGCATCGGTCAGGTCGGGGGCGCCGAATTCCCTGTTGCCTTTTGCATTGTCGCCGTGACAGGCCACGCAATTCTCGGCAAAGACCTTGGCGCCGGGTTGGATCAGACTTGCATCGCGGACCTTGCCGGAAAGGCTGGCCACGTAGGCGCTGACTTGTGCGATCTGGTCGGCGGTAATGATGTCGCCGAAGGCCGGCATTTCCGACAGGCGCGTGTCCGGATCGGATGCGAAGCGGATGCCGTGCGTAATCGTCTGCTGGATCTGCTCGGCCTTGCCGCCCCACAGCCAGTCGTCGTCGTTGAGATTGGGAAAGCCCTTGGAACCCTGGGCGCCGGAGCCATGACATTGTACGCAATTGACCTTGAAAGCGGCGCCACCGGCGGCGATTGCGAATTCGCGCAGGCCGTCGTCCGCGGCGATTTCCGAGACGCTCTTGGACTCCACCGCCGAGATATATTTGCCCTTGGCGGCCTCAGCCGCGGTCAGCTCGTTCCTGACCTCGTTGCGGCTGGAATAGCCGAGCACACCCGTTGTCGCCGAGTGCAACAGAGGCCATGCTGGATAGGCAATGGTGTAGCCTATCGCCCAGACAATGGTGACGTAAAAAGTGATAACCCACCATCTGGGAAGCGGGTTGTTCAGCTCCCGGATACCATCCCATTCGTGGCCGGTGGTCGAGACGCCAGAGATTTCATCGATATGCTCGTCGCTCATGATCACTCGTCCTCGAGCGGAATGCGGGCCGCTTCGTCGGCCAGCCTTCGGCTGCCGGGGCGTAGGGCAAAGGCGATGCACCCCACGAAGAACAGCGCCATCGCAACCAGGCCCCAGCTGTCGGCAAACGCCCGCATCAAATTGTAGGTCATCAGCGTTCTCCTCAGCGGTAGCCGGCGGCTTCGTCGTAATTTTTGAAGTCGACCAGTGTGCCAAGCATCTGCAGGTAGGCGAGCAGGGCATCCATTTCGGTGACCTGTTGCGGGTTGCCGTCGAAGTCGCCGATCTTGGCTTTTGGGTAACGCGCCTCAAGGCCTGATGTGTCGGCATTGGGATCGGCCTGCGCCGCCAGATCCGCATTGGCGTGGGCGATCATGTCATCGGTGTAAGGGACGGCTACAAGCCTGTTGGCGACCAGATGCGTCGAGAAATCCTTCACGTCGATCGGCGTGTCTTTCAGGAACCCATAGCTCGGCATGATCGATTCCGGCACCACCGAGCGCGGGTCGGTAAGATGCGCGACATGCCATGCATTCGAGTAGCGGTCGCCAACTCTGGCGAGATCCGGCCCGGTGCGCTTCGATCCCCACTGGAAGGGGTGATCGTACATGGACTCGGCAGCCAGGCTGTAGTGGCCATAGCGCTCAACTTCGTCGCGGAACGGCCTGATCATCTGGCTATGACAGAGGTAGCAGCCCTCGCGCATATAGATGTTGCGCCCGACAAGTTCGAGCGGCGAATAGGGGCGCATGCCTTCCACCTTCTCGATCGTGTTGTCGAGATAGAAGAGAGGCGCGATCTCGACGATGCCGCCGACCGTCACCACGAGCAGCGAGCCAACGAGAAGAAGCGTGGCGTTCTTCTCGATGATTGCGTGTTTGTCCATCAAGCCCATTACCTGGCTCCTGATCGCGCAGGTCGGATGGCGACGGGGCTCGGCATCGGCTCCTCCTCGCGCTGGTGGCCGAGGATGGTCCTGGTGATGTTCCAGGCCATGATCAGGGCGCCGGAGAGGTACATGGCGCCGCCGATGGCGCGCAGGACATAGTAGGGGTGCATGGCGGCGACGGTTTCGGCGAAGGAGTAGACCAGGAAGCCCTGCTCGCCATATTCGCGCCACATCAGGCCCTGCATGATGCCGGACACCCACATCACCGCGGCGTAGACGACGATCCCGAGTGTCGCCAGCCAGAAGTGCCAGGTGACGAGCCTCAGCGAGTAGAGCCGTTGACGGTTCCAGAGCTTCGGGACCATGTAGTAGATCGCGCCGAACGAGATCATGCCGACCCAGCCGAGCGCACCCGAATGGACGTGCCCGATGGTCCAGTCGGTATAATGCGACAGCGAATTGACCGCCCGGATCGCCATGATGGGGCCTTCGAAGGTCGACATGCCATAGAAGGCGACGGCCATCACCATCATGCGGATGATCGGATCGGTGCGCAGCTTGTCCCAGGCGCCGGACAGCGTCATCAGGCCGTTGATCATGCCGCCCCAGGACGGCATCCACAGCATGATCGAGAACACCATGCCGAGCGTCTGCGCCCAATCGGGCAAGGCGGTGTAGTGCAGGTGATGCGGCCCGGCCCAGATGTAGAGAAAGATGATAGCCCAGAAATGGACGATCGACAGCCGGTACGAATAGACTGGCCGGTTCGCCTGCTTGGGCACGAAATAATACATCATGCCGAGGAAGCCGGCGGTGAGAAAGAAGCCGACCGCGTTGTGGCCGTACCACCATTGCGTCAAGGCGTCCTGGACCCCTGAAAAGGCGGAGTAGCTCTTGGAGCCCGGGAACGAGACTGGTATGGACAGGTTGTTGACCACATGCAGCATCGCGATGGTCACGATGAACGACAGGTAGAACCAGTTGGCCACGTAGATATGCGGTTCCTTGCGCTTCAGGATCGTGCCAAGGAACAGAATGAGGTAGGCGACCCAGACGATGGTCAGCCAGACATCCACATACCATTCGGGTTCGGCGTACTCGCGGCCCTCGGTGATGCCGAGCAGGTAGCCGGTCGCGGCCATGACGATGAACAGCTGGTAGCCCCAGAAGACGAACCAGGCGAGATCACGGCCGAAGAGGCGCGCGCGGCAGGTGCGCTGCACGACATACAGAGACGTGCAAAGCAGCGCGTTGCCGCCGAAGGCGAAAACGACACCGGATGTGTGCAACGGCCGCAAACGACCGAAATTGAACCAGGGCTGGATGTTGAGATCGGGGTAGGCGAGCTGCAGCGCGATCACCACGCCGACCAGCATGCCGACGACACCCCAGAACACGGTGGCGATCGCGCCGTAGCGGATCGGACCATCCATGTAAGCGGATGGGTCAATCGGAGCTGCTGGCCTGAACTCCGTGTTGCGCAACAGGATCGCAGTGAAACCAGCCACTGCGAAGAACAACACCCACATGTGTCGGCGGAAAGGTTCATCCACGCCGAAGCCGGCGGCCACCAGGGCCGCAAAAGCGAACACGCTTAGAAGGACGATCTCTGTGCCGAATTTCATTGCAGATCCCGATCTCGAATCTGGTGGATGCCAAATCCGCAGCGCACTAATCGCGCAGCCGCCGCCCCCTCGCCCTGATCTATGTCAGGCCGCACGATTTTGTGCGGCGCAATCAGCAGGTGGCGAATGAACGAGGAACGCAGCGCGGGCTCACTCCCTCATGGAAGGCGTTCCCTGGGTTGGGCGGGCGCAGACGCGATCGCTGAGGCGAAAGCTGAGGCTCTGCGCGCGTTGGATGCTATTGCCGATGCCCTGCCAAACGTTGTTCGGATCCCATTGGAAACGAACGCGATCGTTCCGCCGAGCCGTGGCAGATTAAGGACCATGCTTCGCCGGTATGTGCCGAAACACACCTGGCGATTGGTCACGTTCCTATCAAAGCCCGAAAGCTGTTTGTCTCGACAACCGTGACGCCGCTTCGTCGAAGGCGCGGCGACATCGCATTAAAAGGCAAACACGGCCCGCCCCGGAGTCATGCGACATGGCCTCGCCGCTTAGGGCCGCTCGCGTCCGCCGCCACAGCGCTTCTCCAGACGGCTTATGCTGTCCACCGTCACATGGCGTGCGTTCTCAATCCGAATCACCCCGTCAGCCCGCAATCGCGTCAGTTGGCGGCTCACGGTCTCGCTGGTGATTCCAAGGAAATCAGACATTTCGGCACGCGTCAGCGGCAGATCGAAGGAGGCCGACCCGGAAGCCGCATCGAGACTGGAATCGATATTCCGGGCCATCATGAGGAGAAAAGTCGCCACCTTTTCCGGAGCTGTCTTGCGCCCCAGCGTCACCATCCACTCGCGCGCCTCATCGAGTTCATTCAGCGTCTGTTTGAGCAGGCGATGCTCGAATTCCCGTGACGCCTTCATCATCCGTTCGACGGCCGCTCGCGGAAACGAACACAGCGTGACTGCTGTTGCCGCTTCCGCATTGATCGAGCTTTCCTCCTTGAAAGGACGTCCCAGAAAATCCGGTGCAAACTGGAGACCGACGATCTGCTGGCGCCCATCCGACAGGCTCTTTGATAGCTTTACCACGCCTGAAAGCACGTTGGAGTAGCTGTCGACGTTCTGTGCCTCGCCGGTCAACTCCATTCCTGACTCGATCCGGCGACGCGAGCAAGTCTTGGCGAGCCCAACCAAATTGTCTGGATCGAGCGCACCGCAGACACCGCGACGCCGTGCCTCGCAAGGGAAGCAAAGAACAGGAATGCCGGAACTATGAATGTCTTGCCGAAAGGTCATGCGTTCGCCTTACCCGATCCTAACTGCCGGCAGGATACCCATCCAGGGTAGAGAAATCCTGCGGCGGTTTGTCCATGAGCGCGGCTGATCGAGATCAGGGTCTGCTTCAGCGATGCGTGCAGTGTTCCGGCGGGCAACACGGTGAACGCGAGATGCAATCGGAAATAGCTGTCAAACTCAGCGAGAACGTCCCACGCTACACCAGCTATCCGACGGCGCCGCATTTCCATTCGGGGATCGATGCTGCCATTTACCGTGGCTGGTTGGAGACGCTGGAAAGCGGCGACGAAATCTCGCTGTACCTGCACATTCCTTACTGCGACAAGCTCTGCTGGTTCTGCGCCTGCCACACCAAGCAGACGCACCAATATGAGCCGGTGGCCGCTTATCTGCGCTCGCTGAATGCCGAAATCGTCACGATTGCCGGTCTGGTGAGCGGCAAGGCACATGTCCGTGCAATCCACTTCGGTGGCGGTTCGCCAACTATTCTGAGGCCCGATGATATGGTTGCTCTTGGAGCGGCCTTGCGGGACAGCTTCGACCTTCTCCCGGATGCTACGGTCAGCATCGAAATCGAAACCAACGACATGGACAAGGCGCGCCTTGATGCACTTGCTCAAATCGGCGTAACGCGGGCGAGCCTCGGCGTGCAGGATTTCGATCCGCAAGTGCAAAAAGCAATTAATCGTGAGCAGAGTTTTTTGCAGACCAAGGCAGTCGTCGACGGGGTTCGTTCGCGGGGCGTCGAATCGGTCAATCTGGACCTGCTCTACGGGCTCCCGAATCAGACACGCGAGACGATCTGTTCCACGGTGGCGCAGGCACTGACCTTGGAGCCAGACCGGATGGCCCTGTTCGGCTACGCACATGTGCCCTGGTTCAAGAAGCATCAGACGATGATCGACGAGGCATGGCTGCCGAGTCCCACTGAGCGTTTCGCCCAATCTCAACTCGCGGCGCGGGCAATTGTCGCCAAGGGATATGAGGCAATAGGACTCGATCATTTCGCGAAGCCCGACGATGCGCTGGCCATAGCGGCCCGCGCAGGGGTTTTGCATCGCAATTTTCAGGGCTACACTGAGGATCGCTGCCCGACACTGATCGGACTTGGCCCTTCGTCCATCGGTCGTTTTCGCCAAGGCTACGTGCAGAACATGGCTTCGACTGCCGGGTACGGGCGCATGGTTGCGGATGGCGGGTTGGCTGCCGTCCGCGGCGTTGCCCTTTCCGACGACGATCGCGTCCGTGGCTGGATCATCGAGCGGCTGATGTGTGATTTTGCCTTCTCGGCAGTCGACCTGGTGGAGCGGTTCGGCAAAGCCGGCGAGCAGCTCCTTCATCGCTCGAGGTCCATCGCACTCCACGATCCTGCCCGAGCGCTTGAATTCGATGGTGACAGTTTCCTCGTACGGACTGAAAGTCGCCCCTTCATTCGAACCATCGCGGCCAAGTTCGATACATATTTCAAAGGGGGAACGGCGAGGCACTCGGTGGCGGTCTGAGCAAAGCACAGTGCGCTCGCCGTTTGGTCGATCGGCGAACCAGCTGCGTTCGTTTTGACCGCTCATAGGCGACTACCGCATCAAATCGTCGACCGTGAACAATCCGAGCCCTAAGCGGCGACCGGCTTCGGCCGGATTTGAAGCAGGGCAATCAAGAGCGACAAAAACCCCTTCAGCCACCTGAGCAGGAGGGAGAAGTTGTAGCCGGCGGCGG